>NZ_JBXWLA010000015.1:69323-163717 GCF_058191755.1 Serratia sp. CoH_122_TC_1 | reverse complement strand
GAGTTGGACTATTGCTGGTCTGAGTCCCGACGCGGCCAGCCGCCTACCATAGCATGGGTAATGGCGATACTGCTGATGGATAACCGACAATCAACGGTGAATGCCGCGTCTTCATTGGCTGAGACATTTAAAGCTGAGTTTGGGCCGCGCCCTGGCTATCCTGGGCGGTTCTATGGTTACAGCAATAACACCTCTGAAGATTCAGAAGGAAGGGGGCGTCCAGGCACAAATATTCCATATCTAGCATCTAACCTGAGTGATCTGTGGCTGTATTACTATTTCTACCAAGGGTCGCTGTAAAATCTACGCCGGGATGGACCCCGGCTATTTATCTTTGATTGCGGGATACTGCCATTGTGTCACTCCGGGGATGGTCATAGAGTAATGGCGATGAGGTGGGATAGGTTGGTGGGAATAGTGCCATGTTGGTGACGTCACCATGGTGACATGGACGAGCCACTAAAGTGTCATCATTTGCCTATTCGTGTCACTGTGAATGCAGAACGGCCAGTAATTACAATGAGTTAAAGTTTATGCCACTTTCTTCTAAGCCGTAGGTCACAGGTTCGAGCCCTGTAGGGCGTGCCATTTTGAAGTCAACACACCTCTACTTAATTCGCTTTTTATCCTTTATACTCCCTGAAATTACTGAATTTTTCTGTCTCGAGCTCTACCGAGGTCAACTCAGTTATACCCAAATCAAGCGGTATCTGGGGGCCTTTGAGGGGGCTCATCTCGTTCAATGGAAATTAGGGGCCCCTTTATGCCACTAAATGCACGACAGATTGATACTGCAAAACCCAAAGAAAAAGAATACAAGCTCACTGACGGGGGCGGCCTGTATCTGCTGGTAAAGCCTAATGGTGCGAAGTACTGGCGCTTGAAGTATCGTTTTTTGGGGAAAGAGAAAAAGCTCTCTATCGGTGTTTACCCTGACATCTCTCTGGCTGATGCTCGCCTGAAGCGTGAGGAGGCTCGGAAGATCATCGCCTTAGGCGGTGATCCTGGAGAAGAGAAGAAAGCTGAGAAGTTGGCTAAAAAAGCCAATGCCGAAAATACCTTTAAAGCTATTGCAGTAGAATGGCATGGGTACAAACGATCTAACTGGTCGAAAGGCTATGCTGACGATCTGATGGAGGCCTTCGAGAACGATATCTTCCCTGATATTGGTAAGCGTCCCATTGCTGAGATCAAGCCTCTTGAAGTGCTCAGCACACTACGCAAACTCGAAAAGCGAGGTGTGCTCGATAAGCTGCGTAAAATCCGCCAAGCCTGCAATCAGGTGTTCCGCTATGCCATTGTTACCGGCAGAGCCGAAACGAACCCTGCCTCAGAATTGGCGAGTGCGCTGACTGCACCTAAATCTACCCATTACCCCCATTTGCTAGCTGATGAACTTCCTGATTTCTTACAAGCCCTTGCTGCGTATACAGGTAGCCCGATCACCCGACTGGCTACTCGAATTCTGATGTTGACTGGCGTTCGCACCGTCGAGCTCCGCCAGGCTGAATGGAAAGAGTTTGATTTCGATAAACGTACTTGGGAAGTCCCGGTTGAAAGAATGAAGATGCGCCGCCCGCATCTGGTCCCTCTATCCGATCAAGTTTTGGCATCACTTCGTGAAATTCAGGCGGTGACGGGCCGTTACAACCTGGTGTTCCCTGGCCGTAACGACATTACGAAACCGATGAGTGAAGCGAGTATTAATCAGGTACTAAAAAGGATTGGGTATCATGGCAAGGCTACAGGGCACGGTTTCCGGCACACGATGAGTACTATCCTGCATGAACAGGGCTATAACACGGCATGGATCGAATTACAGCTTGCTCATGTGGATAAGAACACCATTCGTGGCACTTACAACCATGCACAGTACCTGGAGCAGCGCAGGGAGATGTTGCAGTGGTATGGGGATTATGTGGATGGGTTAATGAATAGGATAGTGTTATCCGAATCTTTTGGGAAAACAGGATGACTCAAGGAGATGCAGGGCCATGACGATGGTCCGGCATCCCCGCCCACGATTACTCAGGTATTCCGATGACAATTTCATCAGCATTAAACCAGCCTTGGTCCATCACGAATCGGCGAACTTGTTCCGGTGACGCTGCATAGGCTACGAGGGCCAGGCTTTGCTGCGCCCTGCTGCAGGTAACATAGAACAGTCGGCGAACTGCTTCAACCGAGGGATCGGTAACGCTTTTTGCCCCGAAAAGGTTCTCATATTTGAACATAAAACCCCGGGCTTCTTCATCGTCCATAATGACCATCACACGTTCGAATTCGAGTCCTTTCACACCTTGGTGAGTATCGAAAGGCGCTTTTCCAGATACGTAGGATGCAAATTTTTCGACCTGAGAGAAAGGGGCAAGTAAAAACTCGCCTATCGCCATTGTACGCTCACTCTGGTGGTCGGCATCACTTTCATCGACATACGGTGTTACGCTAGGTAGCGTATTATCGCTTGCTATACAGAGCTGCAGAGATTCAGGAATAGGCAAGAGCGCGCTATCCGCTACGAAGCGAAGGACATCGCCAAGCGAAGGATCAGAACCCTGTGCGAACAATGCCATAAGGCGTTCCATTGCTGCCGATGCTAACTTCAGTTGCGAGCGTTGATCTGCTGCGTATTGCAAGGCATCTGGGCTGACTAGCGACGATCGTTTTTTTAGAATTCTGGCTATGGAAAAACGGTCTTCGGCAAACTTTGCCTGAATTAATGGCAGCATCTCATCAGTAAAGAATCGAACGCAGGGTAAAGAGCCATCAATAAGATTGGTTCGCCAACTTTTCACGCTATACAAAGGGGCAAACAGCTCTAAAAAGCCTAACCGACTGGCGGCCATGTGATGTTCCAATGTGAGGCATTTGCAGAGCGCCAAATTCCGCCATTGTTCATCATCGGCAACCTCGGCCATATACATCGCAATTTTTCGCTCGGCAGCAGGTTTATCAACGGTATGATTAGGAAGCACGAAAAGCCTCACACTGCCTTCAAGGCTGTTGGTTCGTGGCCGTTGTATCTGTTTGTCCACTGCGCTACGTACGGTGTTAATTAATTTTACGATGCGTTTTGGGCAACGGTGATTCATCTGTTTTCCGGGGGTTGCCCAGTCGGCAGGCAGATTTTTATCTAGTCCGTCTTTACCATCGCTATAAATACGCTGCATCATGTCGCCAATCAGACCGAGAACGAATGTCTCTTTATGTTGAGCCTGAACGGCAAATAAGGCTTCTATCAGAAATTTATTGGTATCCTGACTCTCATCGATAAGCAGAATGGGATTACGGCCGATCAAGATGTTCTGCATGGTCGGTTTTGTTGTTAAAAAATAGGCGGTGAGATGAATCACCTCCGCATGATTCAGCGAATCGCGGCCGAGATTTTCTCCGGTTGGGCTGTAAACAAAACGTTTGACGTTATCGAGGTTTTGAAGGCGTTTGGTTCTCGAGGCGATTTTTTTTAAGCGGGTTCTTGATGCCTCCGTACCTTTTCTCCCTTTTGCTTCTTCTGCTTCAAGCTTTGTGATATCGGTGGTTATTTTCGCGCGAAGCCATTCACGGATATCACGGTTAAGCCCTTCTATCAGCGACCAGGCGAAGCTATGTATAGTCGAAACGTCTATAGTCGGATCAAAATCCAGGCGGCGTTGAATTTCTTCGCTCGCCGCATTGGTATAAGTGATGACAGCGACTCGTTGTCCTTTCAGCCGAAGTTCATCCCCGAATGTGTCGCGCACATACTGGAGAGCGGATACCAGCGATCTTGTCTTTCCTGAACCGGCGCCGGCAAAAAGGAAGAAACTTTTTGGGGTGTCGAGGTCAAGACATTTTCTGATTTCCGCATCAGCCGGCATGTCTATCTCATCGTCGGGAATTATAGTTTCCAGCCTGCTCACTCTCCCACCTCCGTTTTTCCAAGAACATCATATTCTTTACGTTTCAGCTGTTCTGCTAGCCAGACTAACCCCTCGTCAATGTACTGTGGGACCTTCAGCCGCTCGATTTCCTCACTAAAAAGGACATCGAGAGCAAATTCGGCCTTTGTCCCATTTTTCAGTGCCTCAAATATCTTTCTTGCCAATTCGCTGAGATCGGCGGACTCCTTTAGCGCTTCACGAAACTTTGCGATGAGCCCATAACCGTCCAGGTTGGCGAATAGCCCCGGATTTTCATACACGAGGGCATCTTCGAAAGTGTTGGCTACTGCTTCAAGCGCTTCTTCAGACTTGAATGGCATGAAAATAGGTGTTTGATACGCCACCCGGATGGCATAGCCGCCTGGTTCGGCAAGCACTTTGCGCTCACTTTCCATGTCGAGGAGTGCATCGAAAGATTCTTCCTTAGGTAGCCACGTTTTCACTGTCTCATTGCGGGCTCGTTGGCCCATGCCTCGTTTCGGGACAACCGCAGCATTGGTGGTGCCGTCTTTGGCGTCAATGTCTGTGATGATCAGGGTATTGAGACCCAGATGTTCAATCAAATTCTTCAATCGGTGTGCATGGCTCCCGCCTATTTCAAGCCATGTGATATAGCTACGCTTTAAGTAAGCATAGGCTTCACGCTCACGAACAAAATGGGGAACGAGAATACGCTCAGCCGGACCTTCCACGAGTATCGCTCCATCGGCGAAGAAGAGATCGCAGTGGGTAGCTTTCAAATATCGTTTCACGAAACGTTCGGTTTTGTCTTTGCCATCGAAGACTTCCGAAAGATTGATAACGGAAGTCAAGGGTACAGCACCGCTTTGTGCGAGTGCTGGTAGCCGCCGAAAGTAACGCAAAGACGAAAACTCAGCTTCATGGGTAAGGTGGCTGGAGTGGGTACTGATGATCAGTTGAGTTTGAAGGCGTGAAGAATCCTTTAGCTTGTCATGTTTTCGCAGAACACCGTAGGCTTGCTTAATAAAAACTTGCTGAACTTGTGCATGTAAATGCGCTTCAGGTTCTTCAATCAAAACTAGATGAAGCGGTGGAATGAGAGTTTCTTCCGCCACCTTTGATTTTCCAGCCTTTCCGACTTTCATCCAGTTATCACGAAATGCCATGAGTGCGAAGACGATGGAGACGAGATTTTGGTAACCAAGTCCGTTCGAATCTTCGGGAAGGCGATGTGCGCCAAAAGAACCGGTAACATGGGTTGGCACTTCGTATTGCACGGCGGACGGATGATTAAGCCCATCGATAGGCCTGATGTTGGTGGTTATTGTCAGCTTGGGGTCGGTAACGCCGGGATAGCCAATATTTTCCAGTTCGGTCAAGGCATCTGAGAAGCAATCTGCTAAACGCGTGCCGAAAGCCGTTTGTGCTTCATGCAATGCCATCAACGCCTGAAGGTCTTTGGGTTCCGGCGTATCGAAAGGATCCAAGTGTTGGCTATAGTAGTTGCGCAGCTGGCTGGAAAGTTTTTTCCCCATTCTGGGTTCAGCCATATCCTCACGTGATTCGTTACCCCGCGTATACCCTGTTTGATCGCTGTGCCCAAATCCACGCTGTGCGCTAATCTCGTCGATACGAATAAGACCATTAAACGGATCCCCGCCATCGATAGGGTCACTGCTTTCTGGGAGTGTTTGAGGGGAGGCTCTACCTTCTTCCGGCATTTTCAGTTTTGAAGGATCAAGCAAATAAGCACGGATCTCGAAAGTAGAGCGCATTCTTTGGGCTAAAAACTCCATCATCGAACGCGGCCAAAGTGCAAATGCGGTTGTGGAGCTTACTTGTTCACCGTACTCTTTAGCTTGGGCCATAACTTCGGCGGCTGCGCGTTTTGCCGTGAGATATTCGTGTTGCAGTGCGTCAGGGTCCTTGGGTTCAAAACGGAGGCGCACACCTATGCTTTCCCCATCCCAATCCAGCGTGGGCAAAATCTTTTGTACGTGATGAAGTTCATTTGGAGGAACGTCGAGCCATACATCCAGGAATGGTGAGAAGCGATCCCACTGAATCGGCTCTTGGTCATCAGGGGCTGCTTCCCATTGCATAGCTGCTGCATCAATTTGTGGCCAATAAGATAGGGTGAGGTCATTGATGGAGAAACCAGAGCGTTCAACCAGAAATCGACGAAGTGCAATCATAGCGGATGTTTTCCCGCTGTTGTTGGCTCCGACGAAAATAGTTGTTTTCTCTGAAAAATCTATATGAACTGCTTTCAATTTGCGAAAGTTAGCGATTTCTATGTGTTTTATCCGCATAATTACCCCACGAGATATCTTATTTTCTGAACTGCAAGCGTGGAAAGAGGAAGGTAATTCCCTATTTCTTATGTTGGCAGAGTTTTACTCATTAAACCATTAAATTAATACAGGTGTGCGAGCATGGCCAAGCCTTGTTTCGAAATCATGTGACCCACCTTTCATTGTTCGCTTTATATCGACAATTAATCTGGTATTAAGTAAGGCTAACCAAAATAATGATTTCAAACTAATCATTGCAACGGGAATGATTTCCTTGTGGATTTAATGAGTGAGATTTTAATAATATAAGCGACAGCCTCCTGCTTAGAAATTTGAGGGGGAGCTGCTGGCGGCTTCGCTATCGGTTTCTGGGCAAAGAGAAAGCGCTCGCTCTGGGAGTCTATCATGAAGTCTCGTTATCAGAAGCAAGGGAAAAACGCGATGCGGCGAGGAAGCTGATAGCTGAGGGAACTGACCACATTACTTGACTATCTGGATAGCATCTATACGAAGCTAAATGTCAACATTTAATGAAGAAAAGACCACGGTAACGGCATGTCTTTAGCGCTCTTCAGCCTTCTTTATCAAACATTGATAATTGGTGGATAATAAATTAACAATTATCAGTTAGTATTGAAGAAATATTTATTTTTATAAATTCAACTGTAAAAGTAAAAATAGCACTTGTAGGGTAAGTATCTTGAAAAAAAACATCATCTATGAATTGCTCTCGGGAAGGTTCGTTCCTGCTCCTGTATGGAGAAAGAAGAGCTTTCGTGCAAAGTTCTTACTTCGACTTATTTTATACTATTCAGCGACTAAAAAAGTACTATCCATTTTAACTCAAAAAAGTGAGTTAAAATGGGTGTTGTATAATCAACACACATTTCCTTGTAAGCCGCATCGACAATATTTGACGCGTAACCTCAATGCAAAACAACGCGCATCAGCAATTGTTAGCCATTACCAGTATGTGTCATCTCTTAATAGCAGAATACTGTCCAACGCATTGATAAAACGAGAAGAAACAGTTTTGGTCGAACTCATCGGCAGAGAAGAGACCCATTTTACTATTTCAGTATCCTGTGCGCATAAAGCTGAACGAGAAGGTGAGTCAACGTTATGGTTACGTGGCGACAATAAAGAGCTACTTGCCAGCATGACCTTTTCGGCCGTGTCTGAAGAAGGTGAATGGCATTTCATCATTGGTGGTCTACAAGGTCCTGGTCAGCACGTACCCCGCGAGGCTATCAAAGAAGCTACCCGTGCTCTGTCAGGCATTTTCCCAAAACGTGTTTTGATGGAATTTATTAGCCGCCTCGCTGAGTTCACCTCAGTGCATGCTATTTATGGCGTTAGCGATAATGGGCATGTCTTTCGCTCACTGCGCTATCGGCTGAGCAAAGGTCAGCATTTGCATGCAAGTTATGATGATTTCTGGTCGCTGATAGGTGGGATAAAACAGAATTCGTGGCGCTGGCAACTACCTTTGACGTTTGAAAGGAAATCATTGGAACATATCCCTAAATAGCTGCGCGGAATAGTAGATCACTGAAAGGGAACTCAGCCCGGATTGTGCGATCTGATCAATCGCCAAACCAACCAAAACCACCAACCGGACTGAGCGATGCCGATCATAGCACCAATACCCCGTGGCGAACGACGCCTGATGCAGAAAGCTATTCATAAAACGCGCGATAAAAATCATGCCCGCAGACTCACGGCCATGCTGATGCTTCATCGGGGTGAACGGGTCAGCGATGTTGCCAGAACTCTCTGTTGTGCCCGTTCATCCGTTGGTCGCTGGATTAACTGGTTTACGCACTCAGGTATTGAAGGCCTGAAATCCTTACCCGCAGGGCGCTCCCGACGCTGGCCTTTTGAACATATCTGCACCCTGTTACGTGAGCTGATAAAGCATTCTCCCGGCGATTTTGGTTATCAACGTTCACGCTGGAGCACCGAATTACTGGCAATAAAAATCAATGAGATAACCGGTTGCCAGTTACATGCAGGAACCGTTCGCCGCTGGTTGCCATCTGCGGGGCTTGTATGGCGCAGGGCCGCGCCAACTCTGCGTATCCGTGACCCACATAAAGATGAAAAGATGGCGGTAATCCACAAAGCGCTGGATGAATGCAGCGCAGAGCATCCGGTATTTTATGAAGATGAAGTGGATATCCACCTTAATCCTAAAATCGGTGCGGACTGGCAGTTGCGCGGACAGCAGAAACGGGTAGTGACGCCGGGGCAGAACGAAAAATACTATCTGGCCGGCGCACTGCACAGTGGCACGGGTAAAGTCAGCTACGTGGGCGGCAACAGCAAAAGTTCAGCGCTGTTTATCGCTCTGCTGAAGCACCTGAAAGCCACTTACCGGCGGGCGAAAACAATCACGCTGATCGTTGATAACTACATTATCCATAAAAGCCGCGAAACACAGCGCTGGTTGAAAGCAAATCCCAAGTTCAGGGTAATTTACCAGCCGGTTTACTCGCCGTGGGTGAATCATGTGGAACGGCTATGGCAGGCACTTCATGACACGATAACCCGTAATCATCAGTGCCGCTCAATGTGGCAGTTACTGAAAAAGGTCCGCCATTTTATGGAAACCGCCAGCCCATTCCCCGGAGGAAAACATGGTCAGGCAAAAGTGTAGCGGTATTAGGCGCAGCTATTTAGCAAAAAGCGAGCGGAGTATCGTCGGCGATTCAAAATTTTAGATGATATAGCAGAGCAAGTTCGCACACTTAATACGGCGTGCCTATGCGCGAAATAAGTTTAATGAGGCTATCATGCTCATTATTGGGCAATTTTTAGTGAGTCAAGTAACCAGTACGTTGCTCCTCTAATTCAGAGAAAAAAATGTTGCCATCAGTCAGTCGGCCAGCCCTACAACCAATCGATTCTTCGTCACAAAATAAGACACTTTGCCAGCAATGTGACATGTTGGCAGTGTTGCCGCCGTTGTCCCATGGCAGCAAAGCGGTATGCTCGCGCTGCAAAACCACGCTCAGCACCCGCTGGGACGAGCCGCGCAAGCGGCCGATCGGTTACGCGCTCAGCGCCTTGTTCATGCTGGTGCTGGCCAACATTTTCCCGTTTATCAACATGCGCGTCGCCGGCCTCGGCAACGAAATCCGGCTGATCCAAATCCCGGAAGTGATGGTGGCGGAAGACTACGCCAGCATGGCCACCTTGTTTATGGTGTTCGTGCAGCTGATCCCAGCGTTTTGCATGGTGGCGATTATCCTGCTGTGCGCCAGAGTGCGCTTGCCGCTGGGGCTCAAAGAGTGGATGGCTCGGGTGCTGTTCCAGTTCAAGACCTGGTGCATGGTGGAAATTTTCCTCGCCGGGGTGCTGGTCAGCTTCGTCAAGCTGATGGCTTACGGTGATATCGGCATCGGCAGCAGCTTCGTGCCGTATTGCCTGTTCTGCCTGCTGCAGGTGCGCGCCTTCCAGTGCGTGGATCGGCGCTGGCTGTGGCAGGACATCGAACCGGCGCCGTGCCTCGATCGCCCGCTGACGGTGGGGCGCACCGGCATGAGCCAGGGCGTGCGCTCCTGCGCGTGCTGCACGGCGATCCTGCCGGCCAGTCAGGTGCGCTGCCCGCGCTGTCACACCAAGGGCTACGTGCGCCGCCGCCACAGCCTGCAATGGACGCTGGCATTGCTGGTGACTTCTGTCATGCTTTATATACCGGCTAATCTGATGCCGATCATGGTGACCGAGGCGCTGGGCAACAAGATGAACTCCACCATCATGGCAGGGGTGATCCTGCTGTGGGGAGACGGTTCTTACCCGGTGGCGATGGTGATTTTCATCGCCAGTATCATGGTGCCGTCGCTGAAAATGCTGGCGATCGGCTGGCTGTGCTGGGACGCCAACGGCAGGAAGAAGCCGCGCGCCGACAGCGAGCGTATGCATCTGATTTATGAAGTGGTCGAGTTCGTTGGCCGCTGGTCAATGATCGACGTGTTTGTGATCGCAGTATTATCGGCGCTGGTGCGAATGGGGCAGTTGATGAGCATTTACCCCGCGACGGGCGCGGTGTTGTTCGCACTGGTGGTGATCCTCACCATGTTCGCCGCCATGACATTTGATCCCCGGCTGACCTGGGATCGCGCAAGTGAAACAATCAACAAGGAGCCGCAAGGTGACGGAAAATAATCATAGCGTCGCGGACGTTGAGAAGATAAAACGCTGGTCGCCGGTGTGGATTATTCCCATCGTGACCGCGCTGATCGGCGCCTGGATCCTGTTTTACCACTTCAGCCATCAGGGGCCGGTGGTGACGCTGGTTACTACGACGGCGGAAGGGCTGGAAGCGGGTAAAACCAAAATCAAAAGCCGCAGCGTTGACGTCGGGGTGGTGGAAACCGTCACGCTGAGTGATGACATGAGCAAGGTAATGGTGCAGGCACGCCTCAATTCCGGTATGGAGAAATTGTTGCACCAGGACTCCGCCTTTTGGGTGGTGAAGCCGCAGATCGGCCATGAAGGCGTCTCCGGCTTGGGTACGCTGCTCTCCGGCGCCTATATCGAACTGCAGCCGGGCAGCAAGGGTAAAGACGGCAAAGACAACTATCAGCTGCTCGACGCGCCACCTTTGGCCCCACCGGATGCCAAAGGGCTGCGCATCGTACTGGACAGCGAGAAATCAGGCCAGCTCAATGCCGGCGATCCAGTGCTGTTCCGCGGCTATCGTGTTGGCTCGGTGGAGACCAGCTACTTCGATCCTAAAGCGCGCGCCATGCGCTATCAGCTGTTCATCACCGCGCCTTACGACCAACTGGTTACCACCAATGTGCGCTTCTGGAAAGACAGCGGCGTGGCGTTCGACATGTCGGCGCAGGGCATGCGGGTGGAGATGAGCTCGCTGACCACGTTGTTTAGTGACGGTGTCAGCTTCGATGTGCCGGACGGTTGGGGCCGCGGTGAGCAGGCGAAAGAGAAGGCGGAATACCAGCTGTTCGACAACCAGCGCAGTACGCAGGATTCGCTGTATACCGAGTATAAGGAATACCTGCTGTTCTTCTCCGATTCGGTACGAGGCCTGCAGCCGGGCGCGCCGGTCGAGTTCCGTGGCATCCGCCTGGGCACGGTGGCGCAGGTGCCATTCTATAAAGAGGGCATGGCGCAGCGTCTGGATAACGATTATCGCATTCCGGTGCTGATCCGCATCGAACCAGATCGACTGCATAAACAGCTGGGCGGCAAATTCGATATCGAATGGCACTTGAAAGACGCCGAGTCACGCGGTCTGCGTGCTTCGATGAAGTCCGCCAACTTGCTGCTTGGTTCGTTGTACATTGATCTCGACTTCTATCCGCAGGAGAAACCGTGGAAAGGACCGCGTGAGGATTTCGGTTATCCGCTGATGCCGACCACCAGCGGCGGTCTGGCGCAGATCCAGCAGAAACTGATGCTGGCGCTGGATAAGATTAATTCGATGCCGATCAATCCGATGATCAACGAAGCGACCAAGACGCTGGCGGAAAGCCAGAAAACGTTGAAGTCGACGCAGCAGACCATGAAGTCGTTGAACGACATCATCGCCAGCAAAGAGATGCAGGCGCTGCCGCAGGATATGCAGAAAACGCTGCTGGAGCTGAACCGCAGCATGAAAGGATTCCAGCCTGGTTCACCGGCTTACAACAAGATGGTAGGCGACATGCAGCGCCTCGACCAGGTGTTGCGTGAGCTGCAGCCGGTGCTGCGCACCCTGAATGAGAAGAGCAACGCGCTGGTGTTTGAAGCCGCCGGCAGCACTGACCCTCAGCCGAAGAAGGCCACGAAATGATGAAATGGATCCCGGTAGCCCTGGCGCTGTTGCTCAGCGCCTGCAGCAGTTCACCACAGAAGACTTACTATCAGTTGCCGGCGCTGGGCGCGCCGGCGGTGGTCAGCAGCAGCGGCGCCTCCACGCGCCAGCTGTGGCTGGAGCACGTGAGCGTGGCGGATTATCTGGCGCAGAGCGGCGTGGTGTATCAGACCAACGACGTGCAGTATGTGATTGCCCAGAACAATCTGTGGGCCAGCCCGCTCGACCAGCAACTGCAGCAAACGCTGGTCACCAACCTGAGCAGTGCGCTGCCGGGCTGGGTGGTCTCTTCGCAGCCGATGAGCAGCGATCAGGTTGTGCTGAACGTGACCATCAGCGGTTTCCACGGCCGTTTTGACGGCAAGGCGATCATTCGCGGCGAGTGGGTGCTGAACCGCCAGGGGCGTTTGATCAAACGGCCGTTCAGTCTGGAGCTGAAACAGGGTGAGGACGGTTATGACGCCCTAGTACGCACCCTGGCGCAGGGCTGGCAGCAGGAAGCTCAGGCTATCGCTCAAATACTAAACCTCTGAGCGAAGGTTGTGCCAATCGAAAAGATACGCCAAATTCCTAGGGTAAAAGCACGTAGCTCTAAATAAGCAAGATTCATTGCCGCCATCTTCTGCTTGCGACTGATACTCGCTTTCTTGCTTGTTTCTAAACGAGCATGTTAAGCGCCATATGACGCATACTACCCAGGAGTTTAGCGGCATTACCGCGATCGACCTGACTGGCATCCTCATTCATCATGACATCGGGCACCTAGTGCAATCGGTTTTCAATTTCCCAGTATCTTCGAACAATGTTGGGAAAATGTTCGGATGTCAGCACTGCAGAACTGATATAGTAACGGTATCTAGCGACTCTTTCCCCCTACTGAATCAATGCGATAACCTATCGCTATACCCAGTGTTTGAAGCCCCTGCCAGTCAGGGTAATGAGCAGCCAGTTCCTGTGCTGGTATTACGTAGCATTTGCGTGCTTCGATATGCCCATGTTCATACTCGATACTGCAGCCTGGATTTTCTTGAAGCAACGGTTCTAACGCTTTTTTACCGCCTTTTTCAGATTTATTTGGTTGCCCTTTACGGCTAGCAGATAATCGCCATCTTGCTTCACAATCGTAAGCGTTAAGCGAGCGCCGTATTGACTACTATTTATTGGCTTATTGGCGAGATCTCTACGTTCCATGGCCGCAGTTCGGCCACTTTGTTGCTCTGAGCCACTCCGGCGGGACGCTCAGGAATAGCGAAGGTAGGCTTCCGGATCGATACCGTTCAACCTGCATGTCCCGATAAGTCCATACAGCATGGCTCCGCGCTCGCCACCGTGTTCGCTCCCGGAGAAGATATAGTTTTTGTTACCAAGACAAACCGCACGCAGCGAGCTTTCTGCGGCGTTGTCGTCAGTTTCGATCAGAACATCATCACAGTAGTAGCACAAGGTATCCCACTGATTGAGCACATAAGCTAACGCCTCTCCCGGCTGGGATTTTTGCCCGATTGCCGGGCGTTCTGCTATCGGGAGGCCGTCTACTACGTAAAGCTCACCAATACGTTTTGCTGTCGCTGTTGAGTGCTTATATAGACGTCGTGGATTTGGCAGCGCGCATGGGCCTAGTATGCAGCTTCTGTTAACAGACCACCGTCACGCTCTGGGTTGAATTAGCTGTCTTACCTTGCAAAGGTATCCGCCTGCAACACACCATGATAATGGCGAAGATGTTGCTGAGGATGCTTCTCCAGCCGGTGTATCTCACGGGGAGGGTGTTCAGGGAGAAGTTTACGGTGACAGGACTGGCACTGCTGATAGGGTACCTGCGGATCGTCTTCCTCTAGTTTTTTACCTGACCAATTACAACGCTATTCGCCGCGCAAAAACGCTGATCATGTGGAGTGTTGAGCACCGCTCTTTTCGATTGTACACGCTACGAAGCACCTTACCATCGGTAGCAATCAGGCCACCGTGAGAGTGCGTGTGGACTATAGTATCCGTTTCAAAAAGCGCTCCTGAAACTGGTCAGGCCCAATAGAAGAAACCACTCTAGCAATAGAGTCATGAACAGGAATACCCTGATAGAACAAGCCGTTATTCTGAAGTCAATCAAGGTGCGCTTCGTCAAAGTCTTCGATATCTTCCCAGCCATCCATGCCTGCAATGGTGACGCATATCGTCAGAAACAAGATGTCGAACAAAGGGTACGAAATTTTGGCTGACGATCGTGGTACTTGTATAACAGAAAAGTACCGAGAAAAGCATCAATGGATATCATGAACTCCCGCTAAAAGGGGAGTCATATGATCACAGCCATGTATGCTCGTCAAACAGAAATTCTTTGGTCAAATATGTTCGCAATCTTGCCCTAGTGTTAGGGCCATCAGAACGAGTAAAATACACCTGTAGCCAATTGGAACGAGTTGTTCGCATCCACCAGCGGGCTATTATTTACTCGGTTTTCCAGCATCGTATAACTTGCTTCAGCATAACCGGACCAGTTTTTGCTGAAGCCATGCTGCCAAGTAATGCTATAATCGAGACGATTAAATCCTTTTTTGGCATTATATTTTTGGAAGCTGGAGTGAAGGCTCTGCTTTTCGTTGACACCAAACCAAGTGTTATTAAACCGGGCATCACCATACCACGCAGTAGTGCTTAATGTAAGAGTGTCAGTTTCATTATTAACTACCAGGAAATTAGCTTTTAAATTATATTGCATACCCTGACTATCAGTAATTGGGGCAATAACATTTCCCTCGACTCCCATCCAAGGTGTTAACCACCACCCTGCAGTAGTTGTACTTGTCATAGCTGTTTTAATGGTACCCATACCCTTCAGTTTGTCTGAACCTTCTTTTAACCAAGAGTTATTGTTATCAGCACGACCTAATGAGTATCCGAGAGCCTGCCCAACATAGGCCCCATTATATACCCAAAGCCTTTTTCGGAGTTTATATATAAGGAACCATTACTCCAGCCTAAATAAGGTGCCGCAGCTATATCATATTTATCAGAGCCGATATATTTTGGCGCATATTTTGTTCCAAAGCCGATAGTAAACGTCGATGCTGTATCAAAAGATGAGGCAAATGCAGGAGATGATATTGCAATGAGTATTACCGCAGTAAAATTTATTTTATTCATTAAAACGCTCGTAATGGTGTATGCTTCCTATTTGTGAAGTTGAGTATACCTACATTTAATCAATGTATCTGCAAGGTTGCATCAAGGGTTTGTCAATTGGTGGAGGTATTTTGGTTTCTGAAAGTATTATCGATGTCGCAAATGTGCCTGAAGGTTTATTTTAGCTCGGCGTCTACTCTTGGAGCGTGAGCCAGATTCAAGCTATGAGGGATAGTTGCAACATGGATAACAACAAGAGAGTCGTAAGCATCCCGACTTTAGTTCCACGCACTTTTTGAGATTTCCTGTTTTTCAGCCATCAGACGGTGTTCTTCCGGTGTCAGGTCATCCAGAGACTGATGAGGTCGCTTGCGTTGTACTTCGTCAGCCAGCGTTCTGTGATTTCCCGTACCTCGTTCAGGATTCTGAACAGATATGAATCCAGTATTTCTGTCCGGTAGGTCCGGTTAAATTGTTCGATAAAGGCATGCTGCGTCGACTTTACAGGCTTTATAAATTCCAGCATAGCTCAATGCACTTCAGCCCATTGTGTCAGTGAGACTAATTCCGGAACAGTGTCCGTACACTTCAGCGGGTATCCGCGATTTGCCACTAGCCTGTGTACTACTGGATGACACGCTGAGCCGGGATATCTGCTTTCAGAAATAGCGGTCTTGCGACAGACATCTTTGACGGTACTCCCGGCCTTGATGGACTTCAGAATGGCAATGAACTGGTGTTCAGTGAGTCGGGATTTACGCATAACGATCTCCTCAAGGAATATAATCAGTATGTCGGAAGATTTTCAAAATTTAATGATTCGTTTTGCCGGGATACTTACAGTTGTGCCAATAGAAAGGATGCGAAAACTGCAACAGTTAACATTTGGCGCAAGGAATATCGTAGCATTTCATCTTAGGGCAAAAGCCTAAAAGATAAAATGCTCCATCAATATTATGCCAAACAAGGCAGCGGCGATAAATCTGGCACAGTCGTTTGGTTGCTACAACGAATGCTCCCTCGTTGAAAATAATGATATAGCCCACAACGAAATTTATAGGCAGGGATTTATCGCAATCGTAAGAGAAAAAACAAAAAAAACAGACTCATAAAAAGTAATCGAGACCCATTGATAATGTGTTCTAACATGCTGGTACACATTGAAAGTCTGCCAAGTAAGGTAGGAACTCATCGCTGGAGGAAATTACAGTTTCACGATAGCCAGAAGAGCTATCACTTAGCTGAGTGATAGCTTTAAGATAATAAATTGTGTCACAAAACCACTGGCATCTATAGCGCAGTGGCTCTTGTCATCATGATACATGAGAAATATCAGTGACTTTAGTAACCGAAGCGTTCAAGCCTATTGGATGGCGATGAGTTCAACAACTCCATTTATAACAAACTGAACCCCCATACAAACAAGCAAGAATCCCATCACTCTCGAAATAGCATCGATTCCCGAAGTGCCTACAAGCTTCATTACACCCAGTGATGCTCGAAGTGATCCCCATAAAATCAATGAGATAGCTATCGCAATTAGAGGTGGCGCGGTATATGCTACCCACAAATCCAGATGTGATGTTTCAGCGCTGAATGTTGACGCGGCACTGATCAACATAGCAATAGTGCCTGGTCCTGCCGTACTGGGCATTGCCAATGGGATAAACGCTATATTTTTTGTTTTTTCTTTCTCACTACCTTGAGGTTTATTAACATTTTGTGGAAATAACAT
Source organism: Serratia sp. CoH_122_TC_1 (assembly GCF_058191755.1). Lineage (NCBI taxonomy): Bacteria > Pseudomonadati > Pseudomonadota > Gammaproteobacteria > Enterobacterales > Yersiniaceae > Serratia > Serratia sp. CoH_122_TC_1. Next base: position 146,863 of record NZ_JBXWLA010000015.1, on the reverse strand, counting down.
GTTAAAGCCAATAAAGGCAACAATCATCCCGCCAGCAATTCTTAACCCAGGAATAGATATGCCAAATGTGTTAATAACGGCCTTGCCGGCATACCATGCAACCATCATAATCACAAAGACATAAAAAGCTGCCATGGCTGACTGCTTCTTTTTTTCTTTTTCAGTCATGTCGCCTGATAGGCCAAGAAAAAGAGCCACTGTGGTTAAGGGATTCACTAACGGCAGCAATAAAACCAACCCCAACCCAATAAGTTTAAATAACTCAAACATATATCCACCTTCTTTTATGAGTCCCCCGAAATGATCTCCGGGGGTAGGTTTTATCGAGACGTCTCCCACTGCAGAACGGCACTGATTGCAGCCGGCAATACAGTAAGGGTAAATATAGTGGCAACTAATAACCCACCAATAATGGCATAGGCCATTGGCCCCCAAAATACCTGAAACGCAATAGGGATCATCCCTAATATTGCAGCACAAGCCGTCAAGAGTATAGGTCTGGAACGATGCAATGCTGCCTCAATTATCGCCTCAGTATTGTCTGCACCTTGTGCTCTGTTTACTTCCACTTCTTCAATAAGGATAACGGCGTTGCGAATAATCATGCCCGATAATGCAATCACACCAAGAATAGCGACAAACCCCATCGGCGTTCCAGTGGGCAACATAGCGGCAACGACACCAATCAAACCGAAGGGGGCAATCAACAGCGCTAGCATCATGCGTGAAAAACTACGCAACTGTACCATCAGCAAGATCAACATCACCAATAGGGTCACTGGCAAAACGGCGAATACCGAACTGTTACCTTTCATGGCTTCAACGACACTTCCGCCTTCGGTAATGTGGTATCCCGGTGGCAAACTTTTACGTAATTCATCGACAACAGGCTCCAAGCCCTTAGATACATCGGACGCATTCAGCCCTGGTGCAATATCTGTTTGCACCGTGATGAAAGGCTCGCGTTGCCGCCGCCACTGGATAGGCTCAGCCAACGTATAACTTATCGTTGCAATCTGTTTCAATGGTACAACACGCCCATCGGCTGTAGTCAATTGCAAGTCCGCAACGGTTTCAATATCTCGACGCGAATCTTCTGAAGCTCGCAATAAAACGTTAACCTGACGATTTTTGTCTCTGATCGTCGTCACAGCCGAACCAGAATACATTTCAGCAAGGGCACTGGCGACATCTTGAGAGCTTAGTCCCAAGGCCCTTGCTTCCGTCTGATTGACCTTTATATAGAGTTCTCGTTGTGGCTCACCCGCAGTGAGATTGACTTCTCTCGTCTGCGGGTTTTCGCCTAACTTTCCAGCTAACTCAGTAGATATCTCACGGATCTTAGTAAGCTCTGGGCCAGAAACGCGATATTTCAACGGCCAGCCCACCGGGGGGCCTAGCTCTAACGCCGAAGCACGAGTAACAAGATGACCAAAATCTTTTTGTAGAATGTTTTCGAGCCTAGACTTTACAGCATCGCGTTCTTCAAGCCCTTTGGTCACCACCACTAATTGAGCGATATTTTCGTTATCAAGTAACAGATCCATTGGCAAATAAAACCTTATAGCGCCCGAGCCAACATACGTCGTGAAATACTCAATATCGGGATCTTTCTTAAGAATCTCCTCTAAACGTATGGCTTCTTTTGCCGTATCTTCCTGCACGGCATTTCTCGGCAACGTCAGACTGACGAGCAATTCAGGTCTGTCAGAAGTGGGGAAAAACTCTTCTTCCATGTATGAAGTTCCGATAAAAGATATGGCAAGCAAAGTAACCGCCACGATACCAGTCAACCCTCTGCGCTTAAGGATGTATCGCAATGCGCTTTCGTACTTTTGCAGGATTTTACCTTTACCGTGGGAGTGTTCCTTCATCATCTTAGGTAAAAGCCACACGCCTATCAGTGGTGAGAAAAGAACAGCAACAATCCAAGAGTTGACGAGTGAAATCAACACCACCATAAACAGGGAATAACAGTATTCTCCCGCACTTGACGTTGCGAAACCGACCGGTATAAAGCCGGCGATCATTACCAGTGTACCTGTTAGCATCGGAAAAGCTGTCGTCGTCCAGGCTGCTGTCGCCGCCTTTTTGACAGGTTCTCCTTTCTCTAACCGCGACATCATGATCTCTACAGTGATCATGGCGTCATCGACCAGCAGCCCCAGCGCGATAATTAACGCACCTAGGGAGATACGCTGTATACCTATGCCGGCAATTTCCATACCAATGAATGTCATAGCCAATACTAGCGGAATTGAGGCTGCAACGACTAATCCGGCACGAGTTCCTAATGAGAGGAAAGAAACAGCCAACACAATGACAACCGCTTCAAGGAGCACTTTCATAAAGTTCCCCACGGCGTCATGTACTACAGTCGACTGATCGGCCACTTTTGTTACGTTGATACCTGCGGGTAAGCGGCTGGAAATATCATCCATCTTTTCGTTAAGCGCTTTACCGAAGTCCAACATATTGCCGGTAGGGGCCATGGAGATGGCCAAGCCGATCGCCGACTCCCCATTAACTCTAAAGGCCGGAGTCGGCGGATCGACTTCCTCGCGAGAGATGGTTGCAATATCCGTCAGAGGAACGTATCTATCCTGAATATGTAATGTCAGCTGTTTGAGGCTTTCTTCTGATGCAAAAGCGCCGCTGACTCTCAGCATGACTTTATCTTTATCGGTTCTGATTTCTCCCGCCGGAGTAACGGCATTTTGTGCGCTGATGGCGTTCTTGATTTTATCGAGCGTCAATCCCATACCCGCAATTTTCTGCGGTGAGAATGATAAAATGACTTGCTCTTCTTTTATGCCCAGCAGGTTAACTTTCCCTACATCTGGCAGTGTTAAGACTTCTGTGCGAACTCTATCAACCATATCACGCAATTCACGCTCGGTGAAACCTTCACGCGTGAAGCCATAAATAGTGCCGTAGGTATCAGCAAATTCATCGTTGACAGCAGGTGAAGTGACACCGGCAGGAAGCTGAGGGGAAATATCTTTTACTTTTTTCCTGACCGTATACCACAGTTCTTCAACTTTATCCGGCGGAGTGTTATCGCGCAGATATATGAAAATAACCGACTCACCGGGTCGGCTATAACTTTCTAAATAATCTAGATAGGGGACTTCCTGAAGCTTCTTCTCCAATGGGTCTGTTACGAAATTGACGGTATCCTCCACAGAGGCTCCAGGCCAACTCGCGGAAACAACAGCCGTTTTAATAGTAAATGCCGGATCCTCATTTCGTGGCAAGTTGTAGTAGCTCATCACCCCGGCAATGGTGACCACTAGCATAAAAAAAGCAACTAGTTGCTGATTAGCAAGAGCCCAAGCCGACAGGTTAAATTTCTTAGGTTTAGAGGAATTCATCAGAATTTATCCTCCAAGCTTACTTTCTCACCAGACCGTAATTTACTCACTCCAGCGATCACCACCTTGTCACCTGGTTTGATGCCATCAGAAATAAAGACGTCCTCAGAGCTATAGCGAATAATGTTAACTTTGTGCAACGTCAGCGTTGATGTATCCGATTGTACGATAAAAACGGCAGGATCGGCGCCATCACGTGTCAACGCAGATGCCGGGAGAACAAACGTTTCCTGACCTGGAATCACAATGCTTCCCTGTACCGTAGAACCTAAAGCCATTTTCTCCGGAGGGTGGGGCAGCGAGACTCTGACTCGCCAGGTCCGTGTTTGCTTATCAGCTTGTGGATTAACATCACGGATCATGCCCTCAGTCACAACAGAAGGATCGGAAAGCAGCGCAATCTTGACTTTATTATCGGGTAGGTCGCTATACAAAATAGCTTCTGGAACGTCAAATACAGCATCTACTCCCTTATCAAGAGAGAGTGTAACGACCCCCTGCCCAGCACTGACAGTTTGTCCCGGATTCAGGCTAACCGAAGTCACGACGCCATCTGAGGGCGCAACTAAGCGGGTGTAACTCAATTGTTCCTGAGCAATTTTCAAATTCGATTGGGCAGAAACACGCTTTGTCACTGCGACTTCAAGATTGACCTTTGCTTCATCAACCTGAGCCTGTGCGATAGCGCCGGTTTTAAGCAATGACTGCAACCTTTTGAAATTTAGAGAAGCTAGGCGCTCCGCAGAAACAGCACCTGCCAGCTCAGCTTGCATACTACGCACCTGATTCTCGTTATTCCTAGGTTCTAAAGTCGCGATCGTTTGCCCGGCTTTTAATTTCGCCCCTACATCGACTGGACGGCTGAGGAGCCGACCGTCAATACGAAACGAGAGTTGAGATTCTTCATGGGGACGAATTTCTCCGGTATGCTTTATCAAAACTCCGCTAACCGGATTATCGACGACAAGGGTTCGTACGGAACGTATAGGCACCTCCTCCTTCTTTGCATTATCATCACACCCTGGCAATAGCACAAACACTGGAATAATAAACAGTTTCCAGTATTGAAATAGGAACACGCTCTTGAGCGTATTTATTGTTCTGAATAAACCTACTGACATAAGACATTCTCCTGATGACCTGTAGAAGAATTAAACCTTTTTTAAGTGTAGATTTAGTCAATTTTTTTACAAGAAATCATCAAGACACTATTTTCATTGGAAGAATTAGTAAAAATAGCATCCCGCCATCAGGATGATTCTGAGCACTGATACTGCCACCATGCTCTTGGCTTATTGCCATAGCTATAGAAAGACCAAGTCCACTCCCACCCAGATTTCTCGACCGAGAACCCTCCTCTCTTGAGAATCGTTCGAACATCATAGGCAAAAACGCTTCACTGACTCCCGGTCCATAATCGCGAAAACCGACGATAACTTTATCATTTGAATGATTAATAGTGATTGTCAGTTTATTGCCGGAATGAGCGTAACGCAGTGCATTTTTTATGATAATTGTGACAACTTGCCCAATTCTGAACGCATCTGCATAGACAAATACGGGGGTGGTACTTTCAAATTCAATCGTAAAACATTCTTGAGAAACTTCTGCCTTTAGCCATTGCAAACGCTCATTAATCAAATCACAAATATTTATATTGTATTTTTCTAATGACAATGCTCCAGCTTGGGATAGCGACAACATTTGAAGATCATCAATAAGACGATTAAGGTTCACCAATGGCTGCATGACTAAACTTAATTGTTCCCTACCAGGCTCAAAAACGCCATCCATAATTCCCTGAAGCCGTGCGATTGAAGCCGTCAGTGGAGAGCGTAATTCATGCGCCATTGCAATATGAGAGGCTCGAAGCTCATTTTCATAATAAGTAAGTTTCTGGGTCATCTCATTGAAATTGTAAGTTAGAGCAAGAAGTTCTTCCGGTGCTTTATTTTCTATTTTTGCTTGAACAGAGAAATCCCCATCGGTGACTTTCCTTGCTGCAGAAACCAAGTTGAAAAATTGTTTCGCCAACGGCCTTGACATATAAAGCCCCAGTGTAATCATTAAAGGAATAGCTACAATAATTAAAATCCCTAGCATAATCCAATCCGCCGAGGCGATCGATGGATCCGCGAAATCAAAGCCATACCAATAGTGAAAAAGGCTATAAAACCTGTACAAATCTTCATTTGGATTTGCAAGCAAATGCAGGAATTCCTTTCTAACATCCTCCGGCATTTCATGATACAAAATCCAATAATTATAAATAGCAAACCGCAACCACATGCAGAACGCTATAATGACAACCGCACCAATGGACTGAGAAATAACTCTCACGCAGATCCACTTCCAGAGAGAGACTCTTTTATTTTTCGCGTTCATTTGTTCCAATACCTATATCCCATTGCTCTAACTGTCAACAGTACATCATTCACTCCAACCGAATTGAGCTTCTTCCTTAAATTGTATATATGTGTATCAACAACCCGTTCAAATGCATCACTTTCTGGCAAGCACATATTCAACAATGTTTGTCGGGAAAAAGCTCTTTTGGGCGCTCGCATTAACACAGATAAAATTGAAAATTCGGTTGGCGTAAGTTCCACTGCGATTTTAATATGTTCGGTAGGGCAAACGTGAACTAACATTGCCTCTTCATCAAGTTGTACTGGGCCACAAATAATAAGCTCAGATCTTATATTCAATATACTCGTTCTTCTTAGCACTGCATGAACCCGAGCTACAACCTCTCCTGGGTTATACGGCTTCACTATATAATCATCTACCCCATGCCTCAACGAGGAAATCTTATCTTGTATTTCGCCGATTGCAGTCACCATGATGACCGGCACATCGCTCTTTCTACGCACTCGAGCCAGTATTTCATGGCCGTTTATCCCTGGCAGCATGACATCCAATAAGATCAAATCAGGTTGCCAGGAAAAAACCATCTCGAGGCCTTTAACACCATCACCCACTTTAGCAACAGTAAAACACTCTCTTTTTAGATAAGCTTCCAGGACCTCTGCAGCCCGCATATCGTCCTCAATGATTAAAACTCTTTTTCCTTCCATATATTAACCTGTTATTCAATTTCTCTGTCAATGTAAAGAACAATATAATGAATTTTAGCATTTTTTTAATAAGATAATAAACAAAAATCGGATGAAGTTTATGCTCAATGGCCAAAAATGGAATTCAGTAGACTTTCTCGATAGATAGGCCTAATGTTAAGTTTATTTTCATTTAAATTCAATTAGTTGGCATAAAACGCAATTAATCATCAAGAAAAAAAACAAAAATTGACACCATCTTGACAGACTTAAGCGATAATTGGGATTTCAATGGCAAGGAAAAGGGTTCAGGAAAAATGTAATGAAAGTGAGCAAAATGGAACAATCTAGAATGTTCATTACTAGTATCATAATTCTTTTGGAGAGGTATATTAAACAACCTATAAGTATCATTAACTTAATTGATAAAACAGGATACTCTAGATGGTATGTTCAGCGTAGGTTTTGCTCTTTGACAGGTATGTCGATGAAGTCTTACATCCGATCGAGGAAAATGACAGAGGCTGCTAAAGTACTCTTATCTACCGACAGAAAAGTCTTAGATATTGCAGTTGAGTATGGTTATCCTGAGCAACAATCTTTCTGTAGAGTATTTAAGAACCATTATGGTGTTTCTCCTACCACATTTCGTAAAGCGAACACACCTCGTGACGAGCTTTGGATGTCAGCTGAAAAATTGCTTGTTAAGTTCAAATCTAGTGATAAATCAATCTCGTAAATTATGACTTTTAATTTCAATGGTAAAAATAGATGATTACTAATCCTTTATCCCGAAAAGAATACTCAATTTGGATGTCAGCAACGGTAGCTTTTAGCTTTACATGGATAAATTTTTTAGTTCTCTATAAAAACGATCATTTATTCTTGCAGTCAGTTACGATTTCCGTTATCAACAATTCTTCGTTCTTTGATATGCTTATTTCATACTTCAGGGTTCTCCTTTATCTCCCTTGCGGTTTCTTGCTGATCATATTAAAACTGCTATTTTGTGCCCAACGACTCTGTGACACACGGTTATTTTCACTTGCTTGGCCGATTTCTCTGGTGATCTTCTTTTTCTTTTGGTTTGTTAATATCACTTTTCCCGGTCATCTCAATCTAGTATTGATCATCAAATCTTGCGTATTAACTTTGATCGGAATAATTCCATCAAGGCAACAAGAAGTTGAATAAATATACTGGGTTAGATAAGGGATCTATTTATAAATAATATAAGAAAGCTTGATGAATAAAAATTGGCTAATCCGATTAGCAGCACAACATTGGCAAGCCCGGAAGTTGCAATAAACATTTTTCACATAGAAACACAAAAATAATTTAATTACATCATAGGGGCAAACAACATACTAAAATCAAAGTCAGAGTATATTTGTGCGCCGACCAAAGCGACAAGAGCTATGAAAATTAGAATCTTGGTGATTTGCATTAAAAGATTACCCGCTTTAATTTTAGGGGCTTGTTTAACTACTCGTATTTTGTTTTTAAAAGCCATTGCAAGATCTCTTTGCTTTATACTCAGTGAAAACAAGTTCAACACAAAAATCATTAAACCACTTCCATCAGTAACACCAATGAAATTACATGATGCAAGATAAAGACAGAATCTTTTCCTACCATGCTCTATTATACCCCCCCTCCATTTTAGTTCCACTTAATTTTTAGGTTTCCATTTTTTCAGCCATCTGTTGGGACTCGGCAGCATCAGGCTATTTAGACATTAATGGGCCCTTTCTCTGATGGATTCCTTCGTTCAGCACCCTATGATTTTCTGTGCTTCATTCAAAGTTCTGAACTGATAAAAATCCAAAGTTTCTGCCCGATATCCCTGTAAAACATTCGATAGAAATATTCCATGTCAACTTTACAGACTTGATAAACTCCAGAATAACCCCATGATCTTCAGTCCATTGTGCCAGTGGCAGTGGGTTTAGAATCGGACTGTTAACGATCAGGATCTTCACCAGATATCCGCGATTTTCCTCAACTCTGCCCAGCATGCTAATCACTTGTTGTGCGCCGATACTCTGGTCAATTTCAATTACCAGTGCTTCGCAATTAAAGTCATCTACTACGCTGAAGGTCCGAAAGTGTCTATCGCACATCAGCGTATCGTGGCCAACTCTGATTAAGAGCTTCCTGCGTAGCCATCGAAAAAAGGGCAAAAATCATTATTTTCAACAAAACTATCTAAATAGCCCTGAGAAATTAAAGAGTTAGGGTGGGGATGAGCTGAACCAAAAGATACGATGTAATAATAATTAAAAATTTAAGTTTAGTAGTCTCAAAACGTGAAGCGGTTTAGAATTTTGCGTATCGCCTTGTTTTGAATATGTTCGACTCAACTGGATTTATACCTATTTTTTCATCAACATTGACTCTCCTTTTTAGACCGGCTCCCGCGGGCCGTATCCAACGGCCCGCGGGAGTTGACGTCTAATACACTTCTGCATCAGGAAGAAAAACAGCTGATTGATGCTGCGATGTGCCATATCAGTCTCCCAGCCGATAACCAAAGCCACGAATACTTTCAGGGACATTTAGCAGACCCGCTTGCCAAAATTTCTTTCTGAGCTTGCTGATATGGCTATCTACGGTACGCTCATTGGCGTCATTTTCCGGCAAACAGTGCTCAAGCAATTCTTGTCGGGTAAAAACCCGCTTGGGGTAGCGAATAAGATGTGTCAATATCTTGAATTCGGTTGATGTTAATTTGTCGCCGATATCTTCACCGGAGATTTTTATTTTAACCTGATGATTTTCGATGTTAATGTAAATATTCTTGGTTGAGTAAACTGAGGTGTTTTTGTCGGCGCTGTGAAACTGTATTCTACGCAAGATAACATTCACCCTGGCGCTCACCTCTGCTGGATTAAATGGTTTGACAATATAGTCATCAGCACCGTTGCGGAGTGCATGAATTTTGTCAACATCTGTATCTAGTGCTGTTAGCATCATGATGGGGGTGTCGTGTGTCTTGCGAATTTCATTAAGTACCTGCCAGCCATCCATTAGCGGCATTTTGATATCCAGAATCACTAACTGTGGTGCTGAAGCCCGAAACAGCGCGACCGCTTGCTGACCGTTGCATGCAGTCACGACTTCGAAGCCCTCATTATTGAGATAGGCAGTAAGGATCTCACGAATGTCTTTCTCATCCTCTGCAAGAAGTACTTTAATGGTTTTCATTTAATCTCCACATTATGTATGAATACCATGTTTCTACACACAGTCTACACATCATCTCCACATGAAGTCAGTATAAACGTTTTATAATTAACTTCAGTATCATAAGCAATTAAATTTTATCGCAATGGCTTAGTAAAAATGAAAACTAGTTTCATTTATGAAAAGTCCAGTTACTTGAAATGTGACTCAGGTTCGGAGACAGCGGGGATGAGTGAGGCATTGGTGGTTGGAGATAAACAATGTGGTGGATAAAAAATGGTCTTGTTAGCTAATAGCAAGATGAATGTTACGTGACATGAGCGAAGCACAGTAAGAGTGTGGAAAAATTGTGAACAAATAGGGGGGGGGCCGAGAGCCTGATGCAGCATGGTGTTTTCTAAAGGATAAACAGTGGTGACGATACACTGTAGGGATGAATGTTGGAAACAGAGGGGCTTCGGATCGCAGAGTTAATCCGCCAGCAAATTCATTGACTGAACAAGTTTTCCTGATTGTGCGAGTTGCACTCAGCGTTAAAAAGATATGTGTTCTGGAGCTAAATTCAGTGACAACGAGTTATAATTAGCGATTAAGTGTGACTATATCATATGGCATACTAGTATCTAGTTCCGTATTGTATTAGCTGCTGAAATATATTTATCTGCAAACTTTCCTTGAGAGAGGGGATTAGATTCGCTTTATTCAAATAATAATATTTACTCCATTGATGAGATGATTGCTGGTTGAGGATAAAAACTTGATGCATTATTTTTTGTTAGATTTTTTCATTAGAGGGTTCTATGTGGTTTAGCAGATTTAGGCAAGCATTCCTAGCATTGCTACTACCTTGGCTATTTGTTTTTCTTATCCAGATGTTGGGGCGTGCTTATTTATTTTACACTAATAAAACACCAGGGCTATTGACGGATTTTTCTCATGATGTCATACGGATGTTCTGGATTGGAGGCCTGTTCGATGTCCGCGTTGCCTGTTTGATTTTTGTGCCTTTCTTATTAGTCGCCGCCAGTTTTTCAGTGGATAGGCGTGGTTTTATTATATGGCAACATTTTTGGCCCTGGATGGCTGCCGTGTTAAGCTTGATAGTCACAGCAATTACAGTTGGAAATGTTTTTTATTATGTAACTTATGGGCGTTTTATTGATGTTTTTGTGTTCGGGTTAGTTGATGATGATACCACTGCTGTATTAAAAACGGTTTGGAAAGAATACCCGGTTATATGGGTTTTACTTTTTCTTATATTGTTTTTTTCTATTGTGTTAAAAATTTACTGGCGCTGGCAGTATTATCTGAGTCATAAGAAAGGAGGCACGCTCAGGCTGTCGGTATCTATTATTAATACATTACTTGTCATTCTTGCTTGTGTTGTCGGCATGCGCGGTTCTGTCGGAACTTTTCCTTTGCGGCAGAGTGATGCTCAAGTTTCAGAAGTAAAAATGCTAAATATGCTCACTCCTAATGGAGTGATTGCTCTTAACTGGGCTTTCAATGCTTATGCTGAAAGCGGTAATTTTTCAGCAGCTACGGATGAAGAAGGTAGCAAGTTATTAAGTCAGTTTTTGGGGGGAAGTTCGGCACCTGGCCTTCGGTCTTTTATGACTCAGACTGATGCAAATCCATATGTGAAAAAAAATCCGCCAAATGTTGTACTGTCTGTAATGGAAAGTATGGGGTACCACCTGGCGAGTTTCGACAATCAAGAAAGAGATTTACTGGGGGCCTTAAGAAAGCACTGGTTGGCTGATTGGCGTTTCGACCGTTTCATTTCTGAAGGTGATGGTACGATTGATACTTTGAGTCGGCTTTTTATTCGTAGCCCGATGAGCAGTATCGGACAGACTAGCGCTCAAAATGTCAATTTTGCCAGTAATATGTTTAAACCCTTCTTAGCAAATGGCTATAAAATTATTTTTGTAACTTCAGGAAATGGTGCCTGGCATAATCTCAATCAGTTTCTTCCTCATTTAGGTGTCAGCGAATTTATAGAGCAGAATGGTCTAAAAAAACGCTACCCTGAGGCGGAAATCGGAACCTGGGGCGTCCCGGATGAATATATGTTTCGTTATATGACCGAGCGTTTGAAAGAGGCGGAAAAAAAAGGAGAGCATGTGTTTATCATGTCGATGTCAACAACACATCATCCTCCTTACAAAACGCCTAAAGGTCACGAAAAAAAGCATATTGATCTAACTGTTCAAGAAAAACTAAGATTAAGAAAATTAGCAGCTGATGAGGAGTTGAATGAGGTTATGAGCACCTTATACTATTCTAATGATCAATTAGGGCGGTTTATTAGCTGGGTTAAGTCTGAGACGTTAGGTTCGCATACTATTGTTGCAGTCACTGGTGATCATAATATACGGGGGATAGGTTATCCAGAGCCTCAAGAGTTAGCACTTGGCCATGCTGTGCCATTTTATATTTACGTTCCTCTGAACTACCAACATAGCAGCTATTTCGATGGTAATAGGGTTGGAAGCCATAAAGATATTCTACCGACGCTATATCAACTTAGTCTTTCGGATACATTATATTATCGCACGGGGTGCAACTTGTTGGCTCAGCATTTGGATGGTACTTGGTGTAATGGATATAATCCTGAAATCACGATTACAAATGAAGGTGCCTGCATTTTTACCGGAAAGCCTGAGTTTCGGCCTTGGAAAAATAAATCTGGACTGCTTCTTGCTAGCCCTGAGCGCATGGATTTAATCAAAGGGAAAGAATGCCATCGCTGGGAGGCATTTACAGGACTTTTGTGGTGGCAATTAAATCGTCAGGTTCACGGCGGTAAGTAGGGATGTTTTTTTGATTTTTGCATATTGCGAAACTGGTTGTTATTAACAATTTAAAATACGCTATGGCGGATGGAGTAGTGTGCCTTTTGACGTATTGCATCGCTCATGCTCTAGGTATTAGTTACTAGCCAAAGATGAGGTGTTACGGTATGGAAGGGGGCTTTTATCTGTGCGTTTGATAAATTTTTTACTGGTTGCTATATGTTTTTTGGTCTTCAAGATTACCGCTAAATGACGCTTTAATATTTTTCCGTTTTTCTAATGGAGTTGCATCTTAAGGTTAAAAAATTCAAGTTCCCCCCCAGTAATGGAGCAGGCCTCGCGATAAAGAGATGCTGCGTGTGATCTTTATTGTTAGCAGTGGGTTTTACTTTCTAGCTATAAAACCTTTTTATATTGCCGAGGCGACTGTTTTTTACAAGAAATTTATAGGTCGCCCGTAAAGGGCGTTTCTACAGGAGACCGTTAGCATCGTGAAATATCAAGTTTACCCATCGATAATGACGCAGTTTAGTTCTGCGCCAAAGTCTTACTCTTATCTGACTCTGTTAATTACTGCGGCTTTAATTATTTTGGTGGGTAATGCATCGGGTGATATTTATCCCCTGGTTACTGCCAGTGGCGCTTTTATTTTTTTTTGTGGGCTGGTTTATTTGATTTCTGCGAAAGCGATGTTTTCCGTGTCAGCTGGCAGCCTACTGGTTATCGTGCTGCAGTTTATTAATCAACTCAAGGTGCATTATTATAAAGATAAATTGATGTTCCCTGACTTCTACATGTTGGCAGACCTATCCAATGCGGATACGCTGCTTCATTACCCGGCCGCTGGACTGGCCCTAGTCGGGCTGGGTGCTTTTGTCATCTTCACTCTCATTGTTGGATGGCGTGCGGTACCGCGCCGGCATGGATTTACACCACAATTGATTGCTATTTCCATCTTGGTAGCCAGCGGTTGGTTGGTAAGCCAGTGTGTTATGCGTTATCAAAACGACTGGGTAGGTCGACTGCCGGGAGGAACTGGCGTTGTGTCTAATTTGGTTATGTCGAGTAGCCAGACGGACTATGATCCGCCGTACTTTTCTGATGATAGAGAAGGGGATTTCATCACTCGCGCGGCCGTCCTCCACAGAGAAACTAAAGCCGCTTCAAGTCTATATCCCGACATTGTGCTGCTGTTGCAAGAGTCAACCACTGATCCGCGATTGTATCAAGTGCCGACTCCAGCGTTGCTACCGCATTTATCCATGTTTGAACAAGGAAATGCTGTGAAAGCACAAACACTCTTGAGGGTGCAAACATTTGGAGGAGGGACCTGGCTATCGGAGTTTGCAGTTCTCACGGGACTGCGCAGTGATGATTTTGGTGCTAGGAAAAATGCGGTATTTTACTCGGTTATCGACCATGTGAATGATAGCCTTTTCAAACAGATGAAAGCCAATGGTTATTATACCGTGGTACTCACTCCATTCAATAAGTCAGCCTATAATGCCGGCCACGCCTATACTATGATGGGGGTCGATAAGATTATCCAGCCACAGGAGCTGGGTTATCCCGGTAGTCTGCAAGATAATTTGTGGCATATCACCACAGCAGACATACTGCATTACATCAAAAAAATCTTAGATATTCATACTGATAAGCCTATTTTTGTCTATGCACTTACCATGTATGAGCATGGTCCTTACGCTTCTGATCATAGGGATGACTATCAACTATCCTCGGTGGTAAAAAACAAAGATTCTGCATCTAAATTCAGTCACTATATGGAAAAAATAAAAAATTCTGACGTAGCGATGTCAGAATTTTTCCAGTTTGTCGACCAGCGCCAAAAGCCAACAATGTTTATGTATTTTGGTGACCATCAGCCGAGCATAGATTGGGCTAACGGCTATACGACATCGCTAACAGATGCCTCTCATCTTACGCAGTTTAGCCTGAGAGATAACACCAATATGCGAACAGTATCAGACCTGGGATCGGTGACTGATATAGCTTTTCTGGGAGGGATACTGCTGGAACAAGCTAACTTGAAGGTATCACCATTCTACCAGGCCAATATCGACATGCGTCATCTGTGTAAAGGAGCTTTGAACGATTGTGGGGATAAACCGCTTCTTAATAGCTATAGACACTATATTTATAACAGGTTACATGCTGCCTCTCGGAACTGAGGGCGTTAGTAGCTGAGTTATAGCGTCCTTGGATAGAAATAAATAATCCAGGGCGCTAAACGGGTTTTGGATTAAAAAAACAGCAGTGCAGGCATTTTTACGCGTAATAACTCGCCACTCCCCGTTATCTGAGAGTGTATCATGCTACGATTCATGGTTATGGCTATCAAAAATGGTCGATTCGATCTCCTAATCATCAAGCCTGTTTTCATCAGCACCGTTCGGTAAAGCCGTAATAGGCGCTTGTTTCAGGGGCAGCGGACAGGGGCGGCGTGCCAAGGACACATCCAAAAACCGCTTGCTGCTGGCCTCTTGCCACCCGTAGTATGGAGCGTTCACGTCGAGATAACTATAAGAAACACTCTATTTGTTCTGTCTGGAACACCCTACAGTTATAACTATTTACGTCATCGTCATACCGAAACACTGTGAGTAATATGAATAAAGAAACTGCTATAACACGCCCGCAATGGACAAAAAATGATACCATCTGGATGATGGGTGTTTATGGCGCAACCGTCGGTGCCGGAACGCTATTTCTACCGGTTGAGATTGGTACCCATGGGCCGATGGTGTTTATTTCGCTACTCCTTCTTGCTTTCCCGCTTTCGCTTGTTCCGCACGTGCTTATCTGCCGCGTTTTTATGCGCGACAAGCAGGGCCAAGACCAGACTGATCAAACCTTACCCCTGTTCGGCTCTTTCTTCGGTTCCAAAGGCCGTCAGGCGATGAAACTGTTTTTCTGCGTGGCCCATTATCCGGTGACTCTGGTCTATGCTGTTTCATTGGTAAATGCGCTGAGTCACTTTTTCAACGAGCGTCTGCACATCAACGGCATTAGTCGTGCTCCCCTGACGCTGGTTGTACTGGTGATTTTGCACCCTGTATTGAGCAAAGGTCGCGACAAAGTGGTAAGTACTATGAGCGCGTTGGCGTTGCCTTTTGCGATTGCTATTATTGTCGTCGCAACGTCACAAATTCCGGCCTGGGATATCCATAATATCACCTACGCGTGGCGACAGACGCATACCACTGACATCGCAAGCTCACTGAAATCTCTGTGGCTGACCCTGCCGCTCATCGCTTTCTCACTCTGTTCTGCCCCGCTAATTCCTGCACTTGCATCCTGGTATCGCGAGCCGGGGCACGGTGGTGAGACACAATCAGTTCGCGTTATCCGTCGAGCTTATTGGCTGATTTTCATCAGTATTATTTTCTTCGTGTTGAGTTGTATTTTAAGTACCCCTCGTTCAACTTTTGAGATCGCGAAGGCTCAAAATTTAAACGTACTGTCGGTGATTGGTGAGCAGGGCGGAATGAGTGCCATGCTGTATCTGGCGCCGCTGATTGCTATTCTGGGCATGACGAAGTCGTTTTTGGGGATCTCGATGCCGGTGGCAGAAACTTTTAACGTGCTCGCCAGTGATCTGTTCAACCTTAAGCGCAATAGTTAACTCCAAAGCGTGAAGCTACTGACAACGGTGGTGATGTTTATCGTCACTTCCATTGTGGTGTTCTTAAACCCGGACGTGATCAATATGATTGAAACCGTCTGCGGGCCATTAATTGCCATATTCCTGTTTGTTATTCCTACCTGGCTAGTGTTAATCCGCCCGGTGCTCAAACCGCTGCGCGGCCCAACCGCAGTGATAGTGCTGGGGTGCGGTTTATTGACAGTTTCCGCACTGCTTTACGGTATGTTTTAAATTCGGTGACACCGGCATAACCCGGTGTCACTACATGCTGCTCCACTTTACCACGGTACTCCGTACACCTGTCGGTCAGTATTATCAGCATCGGCAGTCCCTGAACCTCGTAGAACGGCAGTACACGATCATTGAGCTGGTCGGCGACAGTGATCGGTGTTTTACTCGTATACAGCTTGCAGTGTGCCACTCTCGAATACGTATCCACGAACGTCTGCTGGTAGAATGATCAACACCTTTCAGATTGCCCACGTAGAAGGTGTCCTGCGAGCCCAGATACACCGGATGTGCCGTCTCGCATTCGCCGCTGAGTTCGTCATCGTGCGCCTTCTTCTCCAGAGCTGCGATTTGAGCGCCGGTAAGCACGATGCTTTCTCAGGCAACCTTTTCCTCAAGCGCCTTCAACCGTTTACTGAAGTTCTCCAGGTCGTGCCGTTGCCAGATGGAGCGAACCCCGCTGTCGGAGATAAACACGCCTTTTTTACGCAGCTCATTACTGGTCCTGTGTTGCCCATGGGCCGGGATGCTCACCAGGCTACGGGGTGATGACAGGGCTCCGGGAACCTTCCTCGCTCGCTTTTTATTGCCACTTTGCTTTATCCTGATATGTATGTTCCTGATATCGTAAATTGAGTAATTACAATGAGTAACCTTAACAACTATCCGACAGATGTATTTCCTTCAGTTTTACGTAATGTCATTACGACGCTACATGAAGACACCCTTATCCCCATAGAAATGATTGGCAGTACGGTGCTGGCGGCATTATCACTGGCTTTGCAGCCTCTTGTTGAAGTGGCCTCTCCCTTCGGAAATAAAAAGCCAGAACCCTGCTCTCTTTATTTTCTGACGCTCGCAAAATCCGGTGAGGGGAAAAGCCCCCTCCGTGAATTGCTTATGACTCCCTTCGATGAATTTGCTTCTGAGATGCATGAGGAATATGAAGATTTACTTGATGTCTACAAAAAAGACCATGCTATCTGGTCATTAAAAGAAAAAGCACTAAATCGTAATTATCAGAAAGCAGTAAAGAATGGTGGGGAAGGTGAGGTTGAAGAACTTCTTCTGCGCGAGCATCAGGCTGCTGAACCGAAAAAACCCAGAGCGTTTGAAATGTTTTATGAAGATGCAACGCCAGAAGGTATCATTCAGGGACTGAGTGAATATCCGTATGCTGGCGTATTTGCAGATGAAGCCATGACTTTTTTTACCGGCCAGTTAAAAAACAACCTCGGATTGCTCAATAAAATATGGAAAAACGAACCTCTTTCGGTCTCACGTAAAAAAGAAGGCACTATCCGTCTTAACGCATATCTGACATTTCTTCTTATGGTTCAGCCTGAAGTATTTGAGGAGTATCTGGAACGCCATGGAAAAAAAGCTGTATCTAGCGGATTCCTTGCCCGTTTTTTATTTACAGAAACAGTAAGCACTATAGGTCAGAGAAGAATAAACCTGAACCAAGATAACTCAAGGCAAGCACTGGACAATCTATTCATTCATTTAAATAAATTCCTGGAAGAGCAAAAGGAACATTTTTACGATACCAGCAAATCTAAAAGGACACTAACATTAACTGAGGGTGCGAAAAAATTATTTGAAGAAAAAATAAGTCAGTATCAATTGAATATAGCCAAAAATCAGTGCTGGGAGCACATCCCTGAATTCGTGTCTAAAGCAAGCAGTCAGGCAATACGCATGGCCGCAATTTTTGATTGCTATTCTGAAAGTGATATATCAGAACAATATTTAAAGAACGCATTTACGATTACTGAGTGGCACCTTAATCAGGCAGCTAAGTATTTTTATAAACTAAGTACACAGTATCAACTTCAGCAAGATGTATACCAGTTGTTCGACTGGATAAAAAATCGCTTTGCTAATCCGACAGGTGTAATGAAAGTCACTAATTTTCAAACAGGGCAAGTGACTGGTGTAAGAATTAATCCCTGGCAGCCGTTCTCAAAGAATGAACTGGAGACGCATGGTCCCGCCAGACTCAGAAGAATTGAACGTTTAACACCTGCACTCAACCAACTCATTCAGCTCGGTCTGGTTGTCACAATATGCTACCCACCACAACGTGCGATTTATATCGCGGCAGCACAATTAGATGCACATGGTTATATTTATCCCCTCAATCCATTTTTCAATAAATTTAACACAGTAGACTACAGAAATAATGCCACTCCACCACTGAGTGGTTACGATCCCAACAGACTGCAATGGCAATGATTGTTATCGAAATGTTCCAAGAAACACTGGTGTCGTATGTGGAGTTCATCCGTCCGATGGGATTCTGCTGATGGCCGGAAGTCAGCCAAGGAAAGAGATGAATTCTTTCACCATACCCCGCTAAAGTTGCTAAAAATTTTTTTTAGCAGCTTTAGCTGCATTATTAGAAAAGCCACGTACACTTAAAACACATAATTTATACAATGGTAAACCTCGACGCATTACATCAATGTTGGCTTCAGTGGCTCTTATACCACGCAAGATTGCTATTAAATTGTTACAAGGAATCATGGGGAACCACTGATTAGTTAAGTGCTTTTTATCTACAGTATTGGACCGGTGATTATTTAACTCACTATCACCGCTGAGTTAACATGCTTCGTCGTTTATTCTCGAAACTCAGTTTAGTTTATTCTAAAAACTGTAAACGAGAGACCTGCAAGGTGAACATAAAACATTCGCACAGGCTCTCATTATAAATACACAAGAATAATTAGCGCATGCCTATCTGTAATATTCAAACAACCCAGATAACAAACAAGGTTACATAAATATTTAAGATCCACAGGAGAGTTTATGGGGGGGGTATACGACTCGCACATCAGGATGCATTATGCACGGGACTCGGAAATAAGTTTCTGAACCCATTCCTCAACCTCACTTTTAAGCCAGCGCGAACTACGCCCCAGCTTAATCGGCTTTGGGAATAAACCTTCCTGAATCAACTTGTAAAACCATTTATCGCTGCACCCGGTAAATTCCGTAATGAATGCCATATCGACCATTTTATCACTGAGCAGGCTGCGGGTTGTATCTGTCATGACGATTTCTCTCTGTCTTAAGGAAATGAAAGACAGGAGTGCCAGGAATGATTGATTTATCGCTCACCTGGTACTCCGACATAACATTCCTCTCGCCAGTAGAAAAATACTTATGACCTCATCAGTACTGACTACAGCCAAAATTACGTTGGCTGTCTGAATTATCTTTGCTGTAGTCCTTGGCCAGATAGTTAAGCCTGTCAGTGACATTGGATAACTGAGCCGTATAGTCACTGTGGTTTTTACTCAGGTGGTAGTAGCAATTGGCAGGAAACTCTACCAGGGGATAATATTGCTGATGATTAACCACTGTATTCAGCCCCAGTGCCCGTACCCAGGCCTCCATAATCATCATGGCCAGATTGTGAGTGTATTCTCCGTCTGCACTGGTATAGCTTCCTGGATAAGCATAGGCTTCACGATTAAAGAGTAAGGCCACGTGATAATGTTTTTTACCGCACTCATTAAACTCCCTTGCCCAGATATGACGAACACGACAAGGGTGAACCCGCTTCCCTGTATGTTGTTTTTTCAGTAGGTCAGCCTCAATCTGAGCTTTAAGGGAAACAATGAAACGGGTGACTATTCCTGAATCTGAGTTATACGAACCTGTCTCAATCTCCGGCAAACGAAGGTCTACCCTCAGGACCATTACACGGGGATAATCATTCAGGGCTTTAGTGATAGTATCCTGAATACGCTTAACATAGTTATGGTTCAGTTTACCGTAGCTGTAAGTATTAATGCTCATTATGAAATGACCTTGTGTTAGTGAGTTTGTTCAATAGATATACACAGGCAGTAATAAATTACTTTCTGTCATGCAGATTAATATCAGGAAGTGGGAGAATATGAATATGTATTATTTATATGACGCTAGATATGATAACTTAGATTGATTGCATTCATTAGGTTAGTTTATTACCTGACTTTACATATATAACCATTAATCTATCTGATACGCTTATTAATATAACTACACAAACACAAACACTAACAAGAGTATCTATATTATTATATTACCAACCCGACAAGTGCTAACATATACTTATTGGAAAATACAATAAAAGAAGAAAACACTTAAAAGTCGTGTTTTCACATCAGATAACCGCTTGTTTTTACTCTCAAGTTAGCACTCTTTTCACATATAATAGCCTGCATAATAACGGGTCTGTTGCACCTGTTCTGTCATACCCCAAACTGTCCTTTCAACAGGAACAGTTCGCCCCCCTAAAAAATTACATTCAAAAAAGTTTCAGACCTATATTACCCTGGTGAGAACGGCAGCAGAAATGCTACCGTTTTATTATTTCACTCCCGGAGGTTAATGTGTCCGATAAAACTGAACAGGGTCTTGATGCCCTGAAGAAACAGCTGTCTCTCCTGCCCGAAACACTCTCCCGCACAATACTGAACCGCATCCGCCAGCACATTCATTACGAGCCAGTCATCGGCATCATGGGTAAAACAGGGAGTGGCAAAAGTTCGCTCTGCAATGCGCTCTTTCAGCAGCCCCTTAGTCCGGTCAGCGATGTCCAGGGCTGTACCCGTGAACCGCTTCGCTTCTCGCTTGATATCGGCGGGCGCCGCATGACGCTGGTCGATTTACCCGGTGCAGGTGAATCTCTGGACTATGACCGTGAATACCGGCAGCTGTATAAAGAGCAGTTACCGACGCTGGATCTTATTCTCTGGGTGATGAAAGCGGATGACCGGGCCTGCGCGACCGATGAAGCGTTTCACCGGTTCCTACTCAAATGCGGTGTCTCACCGGGCAGCATTATCTTCGTTATTAACCAGGCCGACAAGGCGGAACCCTCACTGGAATGGGACAGGGCAGCACGTCAGCCCTCCACCGGCCAGCTGCTGACGCTGACCGCCCGAAGCGCAGCTATCTCACGGCAGTTCTCCTGTCCTTATCCGGTGCATGCGGTGTCAGCCAAAACCGGCTACAACCTGGCCCGTCTGGTCGAAACCATGATATTTGCCCTGCCCCCGGAGGCCAGCAGCGGCGTGTTTCGTCAGGTCAGAGAAGAGCACCGATCTGCGGAGGCAGAGAGTACCGCCCGGCAGGATTTTGGCGATCTACTGGGTGAGCTGTTCAGCCGGATAGTAGACGCCATTCCGCTGCCAAAACCGATCCGGGAAGTGCTGGGAACAATCCGCGACGGCATTGTGAATGCCGCTTCTGCACTGTGGCACTTACTTTTTTGAGGAGGTAGAAAATGATACTCAGGAAGCTGACATGGCCCCAGTTACGCATGCTGCTGCGCTATATCCGAAGACAGATAGTAACCCGGATCCTGGATTACTGGCGGCGCGCAGGCTGGCCGGAGAAAGAGATCCACAGCATCCGCTGGGCTCTCATCGTTCTGTTTCACCTCTTACTGCGTTTACTGAGTGAGCGATTTATACAACGCCATACTGCATCCTCCTTCCGCCCTGGCAACGCCTACTGCTGACCTGATTCTTGACAGGATATGACCATCTGCAGTCCCTTTGCTGAAAAATGCGTGATTATCTACGTAAATTCAGTCGGTTACAGACAGAAAAATATTTCATCTTTTCTAGCGATCCCTCTCATCGCTGGTCATACCCTGTCCACCCCGTCCTGCATAATAACCGCATGAGTTATCTAAGTATTTTTCATTCACGGAGGGCATATGCGTGCCACGGATCCTGCGCATCGACACGACAGACTGGCACTCAGGCTGTCGGTGATTATCAGCCGGCTTCTTGCCGGTGAATCCCTTTCACTGAAAGCGCTGTCCGGTGAATTTGGCGTATCTGAACGCACCCTGCGCCGGGATTTCTCTCAGCGTTTGCTGCATCTGGATCTCACTGGCAATAACGGCTGCTGGCGGTTACGAACTAGCCCAATGCGCGATCATACTCCTGGTGCACTGGCGTTTGCCCGCAACACCGGAATAGCCCGCCTCATTCCCTCACAGAGCCGTCAGTTAATACAGCTGCTGATGGATGAAAACGGCACATCGCCGTGTCTGATAGGTCATGTACAGCAGCCAGCGGGGATCCTCCCGGACTGCTTTCAGCGGCTTGCTGAAGGGATTTACCACCACCGGATGATCAGCCTCCTGGTTAAGGGTATTCGTCACGACCACCTTGAGCCCTACCGGCTGATTTTCTCACAGGCAAACTGGTATCTGGTGGCCAGCCGGCAGGGAGCCATTCACGTCTTCTCGCTTGACGAGATTATCTCCGTCTCGCTTTCAGAGCAGCATTTCAGACATCGCAACGAGACTAACGCACTTATCGCCATGGAGGACTTCATCAACGCCCTTCCGCATTTTCACTTTATCAGCAACGTCATTCATACCTTCCGGGAACTACCTCCCGAACCTCACACCATTCCAAGAGGAGTTAAAACATGAAACACGGTACAGCCCTGCTGCTGAGCACCGGAATGATGCTGGCAACGCTGTCGGCAGCAAAGGCCGGTACGCCCGACGCACTTATACAGGCACACCACCAACGCTGCGGAAAGCCCGTCTTTTATGCGCAGACCGCTAACCACAAAAAAGAGGTCGAGATTTGCATCATCACCCCGTCGGTATCGTACTCATTCGGGAAGACCGGCGCAGAGCATAAGGAAATGGACATTACCGTACCGACACACGCCGCCACGTACGCATACCAGAGCAATCAGGTTATCAGTCTGCAGGAATTCACTGTCCGGAACGGCGACACCTCATACCAGGTATCTGCCGGGACAAACGATGAAGGCAAACCGTTTGCGTCCCTGGACGTTTACCAGGGAACACCTGAGGCGGGTAAGCATCTGGCGGAAATCCGGCTCGCCCCGGATACGGTGGTGAACAACATCAGCCATGCACTTGCGGAAGAAGGTGTGGTGGAGTCTGACAGACTCTGAACAGAGGCTGCCTTAACATACGGAACCTAACACGATGATAAAAAAGAAATTAAATCTAGCGATGGCTCCCCGGGGCGTATTTTTTGTCTTCACGCTATTGTCTACTCTGGCCGTGAGCGGTTGTGGTGACAAGAACGAACGAGAGTTTATCCGGGGCTGCAAGTCCGGTGGCGGAACCACTGCGGTCTGCGGCTGTATCTGGGATGAGCTGAAAACGAAATATACCCACGGGGAACTGGAGAAAATGAATCAGCAGGTCGGCTATGTACCCCCGCGTTTTATGGACAACATGCTGAGCGCCGCTCAGCAGTGCAGAAAATAAGGATTGAACAGAATGGCGCTAATTATTAAATATTTCGCAATTGCCTTCGGTATCGCGCTTGTGGTTGTCCTGTTTAACGTATTCGGGAATACGGGCGAAATTCGCAGTTTCGGGCAGGGAATGGGGTATCTGTTCTGGATGACGCTCGGCCCCGGAGCCGGTATGACCATCGGCGCCTTCCTGCGCCAGTGGCTGATGCCGGACAGCGTCTATACCACCGGTGGAATGGGCGGCCTTTTAAAAGCCCGACTGTTCTGGCTGGCGGGCCCTCAGTGTATCGGCTGGCTGGCCGGCCTGATGATGGTTGGCAAACAGCTGATGTAGTGCCTTCCGCGAAGAAACCCACCTTCATACCATACAAGAATGGCAAATACCTTAAATATCTTTCAGAAAGGAAAGCCCCCTCATGTTTAAACATGTACTGACCGCCGTACTGCTCATCGGCAGCTTTTCTGCGCTCGCCGGCACAACCCCGTTGTCTGTAAAGTCTCAGGCCACTTACCTCATCAATAACCCCAATTATCCCGTCTGGCAGCTGACGCTGACCAGTCTGGAGAACGACATTACCATTCAGTCAATTACGCTAAATCGCGGCAACTGCCTGATTTCCATGGCGGGTCGGGGGAAAAATGTAAACAAGCGTCTGGGATACGGCCAGACTCTCTCTTTTACCACCCCCAGTAACAATGGCTTCAATAAGTGTCGCCCGCTTGAGCTGACGGTACAAACCAGCAAAGGCGACTTTACCTTTAACTGGCAATAACCCGAAAAACCGTTGCTGTGTCGCGGTATTTACGGCTTGGTTTATCCCACCAGCAACATGGCACATCAGCAGGCTCTGCCCCTTCGGGTGCAGGGCCTGTTTGCTTTTATACCGTTGAATAATAAATAACGGCTTCATGTCATTCGCCCACCGTTCTATCAGGTGGGTCAACTTCACCAACGTAAGGATAATTCCTGTGAAAGAGAATATTGCCAACAACACACCATCAACACGTCCGATAAGCAACCACTCAACACTGACAGCGAGTCTCGTTAATGACGAAGATCGCCTGTCATTTTGGCTACAGCACTTTGGTGACATTCCGCAATGGCTTCACCTCGAGTCACCGATATTTTCCTGGCTCAACCTCCTGTGTAAGGACTACCACGGAGATTATTGGGAATTTTACACCCTCAGTAACGGGGGGGCTTTTATTATCCCGTCCACTGAAGGCGAGTACGTGCTCTTTAACGCCCTCAATGGCAATAGCGCAACGGTGGGACATGAGGCTGCCGGCATCATCGCTTGCCTCATCACTTACAGCCACCACGCCTGCCGCACCGAATGCGACGCCATGACCGAACACTACTATCGCCTGCGGGATTACGCCCTCAGCCATCCCGAAAGCAACCCCATTATGCGCATCATCGACTAACCCTTCAGACAACGG
Organism: Serratia sp. CoH_122_TC_1; assembly: GCF_058191755.1. Classification (NCBI taxonomy): domain Bacteria; kingdom Pseudomonadati; phylum Pseudomonadota; class Gammaproteobacteria; order Enterobacterales; family Yersiniaceae; genus Serratia; species Serratia sp. CoH_122_TC_1. The sequence continues at coordinate 121,851 of NZ_JBXWLA010000015.1, read as the reverse complement.
CACCCCATCATGATGAATATCACCTTATCCCCGGCAACCGCCGGTCTGCCCTTACCCTCTCAACGCACCATTCAACGAGCGCTGGCATTGCTGGAGCAGCATTTACGCAAACCGGGTGAAGCCTTCACCGCCCCGTTCATGGTGCGCGACTGGCTGCGCCTGCAAATGGCCCGGCTGGAGCGAGAAGTCTTTATGGTGCTCTATCTCGACAACCAGCATCGCTTGCTGGCGCATGAGTCCCTGTTTAGCGGCAGCATCGCCAGCACGCAGGTGCATCCGCGTGAAATCGTGAAGGGCGCACTGAAGCATAACGCTGCCGCGGTCATCGTGGCGCACTGCCATCCCTCCGGGCATGCCGCCCCCAGCGAGGCCGATCGACTCATTACCCAGCGGATACAGGACGCACTGGCGCTGATTGACGTCCGGGTGCTGGACCACTGCATTGTCGGCGGCATGACCGTGTACTCATTCGCCGAACACGGGCTCTTATGATTTATCCGACGCAATCAGGAGGCACTACATGCCATCACCCCATAATGTTCCCGCCTGGGGGCTGAAACGCAACGTCACGCCGCAGTTTGGCGCCCGTCTGGTACAGGAGAGGGAACGACTGCATTTTCTGGCCGACCGGGCAGACATCAGCGGAATTTTCAGCGACGCACAGCGCCATGATTTGGAGAATGCTTTTCCGCAGTTCATCAAGCATTTGGAATTGATGCTGCTTTCCGGTGAGCTCAATCCGCGTCATCAGCACTGTGTCACACTGTATTGCCATGGCCTGACCTGCGAAGCAGACAGCCTCGGCTCATACGGCTACGTCTACATTTCGATTTATCCGACATCTGAAACGCCCAGGTATAACGCCCCGCATTTTTAGTCTCACACCGTTCTTATTATCCAACAAAGAGATACGCCTTATGCGAACAGTACCCGCACCACCGTCAAGGGCGGCCCAAACATGCCCGTCTCCCATAACTGTCTGGCAATCCTTGCTCACCTACCTGCTGGCGCAGCACTACGGCCTGACGCTCAACGATACCGCGTTCAGCGACGATGCCGTGATACAGGCACACATCGATAACGGTATGTCCCTCGCGGATGTGCTGAATGCCATGGTGGAAAAGTTTGAGCTGGTGCGCATTGACCGCCGGGGCTTCACCGGACAGGCGCAATCGCCCCTTGTGACCGTCATCGACATCCTGCGCGCCCGCCGGGCCTGTGGCCTGATGACGCGAGCCGGCTACCGGGAGGTCACACGTGCCATTCAGGGAAGCAAGCAACCATGAGCAGTGACACACTCCCCACCGGCGCACTGCTCACGGGTATCCAGTGCAGTACCGCCCACATCACCGACGGAGATAACTCTCTGCTGTATCACGCTTCACATCAGCAGGAGGAGTATGGCCATGGTGAGTGGCTCCATTTTACCGGAACGGGGTATTTGATTAGGCTCCATGCCTGGCGACATCCGGTACTTCATCTTAAACGGTTAGGGGTGTCAAAAGCCTGCCGCCGGTTGGTTGTCACGCTGATGAACCATCACCCCATCGCTCTCCTTAACCTCGACGCTGCAGGCGATATTCTGCCGGGGATTGAGACCTTTGACTGGTGAACGTCCCCGGCATGCCCTCTGACCCGAGCACAATGACAGGTACCACAACATAACACCCGCCCTTAAACCGGCGGGTGTTTTCATTATGGGGTAGGAAATATGCAGACTGAACCAGAAGTATTAACCGACCACACAGAGGTGATTTGCTCGACCAGCATTGAACGTATCGTCACCGGGCGCAACGCCTCGCTGGCGCAGATTGAGAACTGCACCTCTGACATCCAATCACTTGAGACTTATAGGAAAGATGAGTGGCATCTTTGCCAAGTAAAATCCGGGGATGTTGGCTGCGTTGTAGTTCATCGTTACAATCAACGGGCTCGAAATCACTGATGTTTTCAGCGAAATGCGTTTGGGGGCCTAATCGGGGGCCCCGGTGTTTTTCGAATAGAGAAAAATGGTGTAATAACAATGGAAATGTGGTCTGTATTCGAATCCTGTAGGGACCATTTCGATTCAATCAGTTACGCAAAACCCCTTCACTAAATCATCGGCTTTGATAACCGACAGGATGAGATCCAGCTCAGAGAGAATATTGCGATAGAGATATTCATATTCTTTATCCCGTTGCTCACTCTCACCTACACCTGGCAGATCTACCAGTATCAGGCTATGGTCACCAGTGTTCAGTCGAAATCGCAGTACGTCACGGGGTCAGGTGTCGTCGAGAGCGACCCCTATCGCACGGCCAGACAGACTCGATATTGCTAGAGCGACGCAGCCGTTTGTTAGTGCAAATTAAACAGTGGATTTTAGTGGCTCAGGACACTCATCTATTCATGGTTGTGTGACCTTTGAGACAACGATTACCAAGTGATGCTCAGCTTCTTAATAGATAACGTTCATGGGCTGTATATGGATACAGTGTCAATGACAAGGAGCCTCACATGGCAAATCTGATTATTAGCGAAAACAACGACATTACTTTGACCCCAGAGCAAGCTAAGACTCTTACTAAGGTTGAAGTCGCAGGCCAGTTTGAAAATGCTGTATTGCTGAACAAATACCTTGGCCGCATGTCAGTGCCAATGGAACCAGGTACTGAATTCGATGAGGTTCTGAACACAGTTCCTGCATACTCGCTGGCTATCTCTGTCGATGGGCGTTGTTTTTCTGGCGTAGGTGCTCCGACAGTATCAGCCGCAGGAGACACCTGGGAATTCAAGTATCCATTTATCCTGCTCGAAAGCTACGCAGAGCAGGTAACTACCCAACACATTCCGGTTTCGCAACCGGCATAACCAAAGTAAATCAATCCCGGCTTATGTCGGGATTTTTTACGTTCATTATCCGCTACCGGGTAATGAACCCTGCAAGGGGGAGGCATGGTGATTACGTCAGCCTTGGTATTCGGTCGGTCCTTTTCTACTTCTACGACGGTAAGATCCGCACAGTCTTGATGGATGCATTTCTCACCGGCTTCATGAGGATATTAGCCGAGGCTGAGGAGCAGTATTTAGCCGGCTATCGAACCAAAAAGCGCCCCCACGCCCGATGACATCGCCATTGCCAGGGCACTCCAGAAAGTAATGCGAATAATGCCGGGGCGTATGGGTGCACCGCCTGCTTTAGCGGCAACGCCACCCAGAATGGCCAGAGATAGCAATGCTGAAAGGGCAATTGCTGGGATCGCCCACGGGCCCGTGACAATCACGGCGACCAATAAGGGTAAGATTGCCCCAGCCGAGAAACTCGCAGCAGAGGCCAAAGCCGCCTGCAAGGGGCGGGCAGTGGTGATTTCCGATATGCCTAACTCTTCACGCGCATGTGCGGCTAAAGCGTCATGGCTCATCAGTTTTTCAGCCACTTGTTTTGCCAGCGTAACGTCCAGGCCGCGATGGACATAAATTGAGGTTAACTCGCGAAATTCACCCTGAAAATCGGCATCCAACTCGGCCTGTTCTTCCGCCAGGGCGGCTTTCTCGGTGTCTGACTGAGAAGACACGGAAACATATTCACCGGTTGCCATCGACATCGCCCCGGCAACCAAACCGGCAATGCCGGTTAGCAGAATACTTTGGTGGGTGACGTTGGCCGATGCTACCCCGAGCAGCAAGCTCGCAGTAGATACGATCCCATCATTAGCGCCAAGGACTGCGGCTCTGAGCCAACCTATCTTCTCTATGCTGTGTCGTTCTCTGTGCATGATGGCGTTCCCTTTTTACGGCGCTGCCTGTCAGCGGGTTGTGTTCGGCCTCTTTAGTTTAGCGTGGCTTTTCGGGCGGCTGCCGGCAGGACAATGCGTGAGTATTCTCTGTCTGGGATCAGGTATCTGAAGGGGGAACCCGTGGTTCACGGGCGGAGTACCCAGAATGTAATTTTTCCGGAAAAGATTCACGGACTTTTTCGCGATGATTGAGTCGCCATTTACCTCTTCTCGGCAATGATGACACCGCGTCTCCACATTGTGTGGAACAACTCGGTGGAATGTGGCTATGTCACTGCAACAAATATCAAATACTCCCTTGATGAACAACAGGGTGAAGGGCATCGGCTATAGGCATTATGCGTATCTGATCGTGATATTCGCGGCGGTTATTCGGTTTATTTCTTTAACCGACAAATATTTTTGGTGTGACGAGGCATCCAGCGTTCTGACCAGTCGTTATGACGTGGGGGCATTGTTGTACCACGCTTCTTTTGACGTTCATCCCCCGCTTTATTATCTGTTACTGCATGGTTGGATGGCCCTGTTCGGTGACAGTATCCTGGCGGTCCGTTCGCTCAGTTTGGTATTTGGCGTCATTACGGTCGCATTGACGATCAAACTGACCCGCTGGATTGCCGGCAAACGGGCAGCGCTACTGGCGGGTTGGTTAGTCGCGATCATGCCGATGGCAGTGCGCTACAGCCAGGAAGCGCGAATGTATGCGCTGATGGGCATGTTGACGATTGCAGCCACCATGGCGTTGATGATGTGGCTGAAAAAACCGGACAACCGCCGCTATTTGTTCGCCTATGCGTTGCTGATGACGCTGAGTTTTTATACCCATTACTTCACCATTTTTGCTTTATTCAGTCATTGGATAGTATTGCTGGCTTTATCGTTCCAGCGTGATGAGCCAGTGAATTATCTCAAACAACCGGCGTGGTGGTTGGCCAACCTGGCGATAGGGTTGGCCTATATCCCATGGCTGTTAGTGCTGTTCGATTTGTTGACTCATATTGCAGAACTGAGAGTTGGCGGGGATGTGGGGTGGATACCTCAGGTTGAGTGGAGCGACTTACCCGCTATGTATTGGCGCTTTTTCGCCGGTAATGATGGCCGAGGCTATCCTGGGATAATTTTTTGGCTATTGCCGCTGTGCTTCGCCGGGTTGTCGTATTTGTGGCTGCGGGGGCGGGAAAGCGACAGGAAATATCCTTTGCTGTTGCTGTGCAGCGTATTTCTTCCGGTGACCCTGCTGTTTATCATTTCATTGCGTACACCCTTGTTCGTCGACCGTTATTTGTTTTTCGCCTCATTAGGTATTCCGATCATCCTGGCCATTTTAATTACGGAAAGCGAAAATAAAGCTTATAGGATCTCATTACTGTTGCTGGTTGGTTTGCTGTTCGGTAGTGGGCTACAGAATGATTATTCGTCAGACAAAGATCAGTTTAAGGGGATGGTGCACTATATCAACAACGGCTACCAGCCTGGGGATGCCGTTGTTGTCAGTAATATGTTTAATTACCTGAGCTACGTGTATTACAACAAAAAAGATTATCGTGCATTGTTGTATACGCCGGCCAAGCCCAATGGGCTTTCCGGTAAACCCAATGCCTACGGGTTCGGTACCTTTTTCCACGATCGGGCGGCGCAAACTTACGTCGATAATCTGAAGTCCTTGTCTGCGACCCATCGTCGGGTTTGGTTGGTCAGCGGCGGTGATTTCAATCAGGATTTTGGTCGCACGCAGCCGGGGTGGGTCAATACAAGCACCTTTAAAAGCGGTGGATTCGAGTCACGGCTGTTTGTGGTTCACTCCGCCAGATAATAAGTGGATGCCACCAGCGCACGTATCCGCTCCATCAGCCACAGTAACGCGGGGTCCTGACTGCGCTTGTGATGCCACAGCATGGCCACTTCGAAAGGTGGGAGATCTAGCGGTAGCTCGCTGTGCTTCAGGCCGTAATCCTGACTCCAGATTTTGCCCAGCCCTTCAGGTACGGTGGCCAGTGCCGGGCTGCGCTGCAGGATCAGCGGCAGTGTGGCGAAGTGCGGGCTGGTGTAACGCACCAAACGCTGCAGCCCATGAAGGGTCAGTTGTTCATCGATAGCGCTGGTGTTTGCGCCACGGTAGGAAACCAACAAGTGGTCGTTAGCAATGTAATTCGCCAGCGGCAGCGGGGTAGGCAGGTTTAGCTGTTCCGGATGCCACAGAGAGCAGAAGCGCATCTTGGTCAACACTTCTCGCTGCAGCCATTTAGGCCCGGATGGTGCGACGGAAATGGCCAGGTCAATACGATCCTGTTCCAGTGCATCACTGTCCTGGAATGGATCGGTGGCCACCACGTTTAGAGTGATACCGGGTGCCTGCTGTTTCAGGTCAGCCATTAGCGCGGGCATCAGCCACATTTCGACCCAATCGGCCATGCCTATCCGGAAGCTGTATTGCGCCGTGGCGGCAACGAAATTGGGTGGCTGGAATAGCACCTGCTGCATCTCTTCCAGCAGGGGTGTCAATGCCAGCACCAGCGTTTGCGCCCTTGGGGTGGGTTCCATACCCTGAGCGGTACGGATAAACAGTGGGTCATTGAACATGTCACGCAGACGTGCCAGTGCACCGCTGACGGCCGGTTGCCCCAGATACAGCTTTTCTGCTGCCCGCGACACGCTGCGTTCACGAAACAGTACCATCAGTACCGTCAGTAGGTTCAGGTCGATACGACTAAAATCATTTTCTCTGATGTTCATAATCATTCCAATCAATTTGAATGATGTTAACTGCCGCTACCATAATCTCCGTCAGCGTTAAAGGCGACGCATTTTTCTAACTGAAGGGGATGTTATGAAGCTGCTTTCTGCGCTGGCATTTGCCGGCTTACTGTTGACGGGGGCCGCCGTGGCGGAGCCGCAGGTCCAGGCACCGGGTTATTACCGCATGCCACTGGGTAAATTTGTCATTACCGCCGTGTCCGACGGCACGGTGACCATTCCGCTCGATAAATTGTTGACCCATATCTCGCCGCAGGCGCTGAAGCAAAGGATGGCCCAGGAGGCGATGACGCCGCAGGCGGAAACTTCAATCAACACCTTTGTTATTGATACCGGCAAGCAGCGAGTGTTGGTTGATACGGGGGCTGGACCGTTATTCGGCAAAGCCGGTGGGCACCTGTTGGAAAATCTGCGTGCGGCGGGGTACCCAGCGGAAACCCTGGACGCGGTGCTGTTGACCCACATACATGGCGATCACTCTGGAGGAGTGTCGTTAAACGGCAAACCGGCATTTCCTAATGCGCTGGTTTATGTCGATAAAAAAGACGTGGATTTTTGGCTGAACACGGCCAACCTCAGCAAGGTGGAGGCGAGTCAGAGGCATACCTTCAAGGAGTCGGCAGATTCGCTTAACCCGGTGATCGCCGCCGGTAAGCTGAAAACCTTCACTGCGCCGCTAAAAGTACTGGACGGTATCCAGGCGCTACCGGCACCGGGCCACACGCCGGGTAGCGTGGTCTATCGGGTCGAAAGCGAAGGGCAAACGCTGGTATTGTGGGGCGATATCATTCACGCCAAGGCGGTGCAAATGCCGGACCCTGAGGTGGCGATCCATTTTGATGTGAACCAGCAGCAGGCAGTGCAAACCCGAGAGCGTATTCTGGCACAGGTGGCGCGTGAGGGCGATTGGGTGGCCGCAGCCCATATCTCATTCCCCGGTCTGGGCCATGTGAAGGCCGAGGACAACGGCTACCGCTGGGTTGCCGCCAACTATACCACTCAGCTTTCGCACTAAAGGCGGTGAGGTGTTGAAGACACTATTTTTCGTCAGGAAGGAAATAGTGGCCGCATTTAGGGCAAATCATGGTGATGTTTTTACGCACTTTCCGGCGATTTTGTTCAGAAACGTGAGCGCACTTTGGACAGGTCATTTTTACTGATGTGTCGCTGAACATCTTAAGGGCTTCAAAGATAGACATATCTTTCACCGGGTCGATGTAGGGAAACTCACTCTACCATTCAGCGTCATCAATAGCCCTTTACTGATGATTTATTCATCATTTCTGTGAGCGCGATGGGGGAATTTTTGCTGCCATGAACACAGGGCGCTGCAGTAAAAATGTCACATTTCCATCCGGCGTTACATCTGCCGGATCAACCTTACGCAGGGATGACAGTTCTATACATTGAGGCTGGTAGTTTAACAGCTACCCGATGATGTTGTGTGTTATCCATTCCCTGTAGTGTAGTACCCATCCCTGTTAAGTTTATCCCGCCTTGAGCGGGATTTTTTTTATCTGCGTGAAATCACGAGTTCTCCAAACATAATGTCGCGTGAGGCCTGCAACGCCAAAAAATCATGAGGGAAACCTAGCTCAACGGCGCTGGCGATTTCCAGCCGTTGCCATTGATCTTCCGTTAGTCTGACATCCAACGCCCCCAGATTATCTTCCAGCTGCGCCTGTGTGCGTGCGCCAATAATGGGGGCGGTTACCGCCGGATTTCGTAACGTCCAGGCCAGGGCCACTTGCGAAGGACTGAAGCCGGACGCGTCGGCCAATGATTGCACTGTTTCGGCAATAGAAATATTGCGTTCGGTGAGCATACCTTTATTGCGTATCATAGCGCGTCGGGTACCGCTTTCTTCCTCCAATGGCTGCAGGTCTTGTCGGCTGTATTTACCGCTTAATATACCCCCAGACAGCGGCGACCAAGGGATAACACCCAAACCTAATTCACGTGCCATCGGGATCAGCTCACGCTCTACGGTGCGTTCCAGCAGGCTGTATTCGATCTGTAGGCCAATCAACGGTGACCAACCGCGTAAATCGGCCAGTGTTTGCATTCTGGCAGCTTGCCAGGCAGGAAGATCCGAAACCGCCAGGTACAGCACCTTACCGGCACGCACCAGATCATCCATGGCGCGCATAATCTCTTCCACCGGAGTGGTGAAGTCCCAGGCATGCAGATACAACAGATCGATATAATCGGTGTTCAGGCGCCGCAGACTTTCCTCCACCGAGTGGATCATACTTTTGCGGTGGTTACCGCCCGAATTAGGGTCGTCTATCTGCATGGGGAGCGTGTATTTGGTGGCGATCACCAAGCGATCGCGGCGTCCGGCTGCGAATTTTCCCAAAAAGCGCTCGGCGCTGCCTTCGGTGTAGCGGTTGGCGGTATCGATGAAATTGCCGCCGCGTTCGACATAAACGTCAAACAGACGGCGAGCCTCTGCCTGTTCCGCCCCCCAGCCCCAGTCGGTGCCGAAGGTCATGGTTCCAAGAGCCAATGGCGAGACTCGCAGGCCGGAACGGCCGAGTAGGCGGTAGTGGTTTAGGGCCAGTGATGTTTGCATCGGGTGTTTCCTCTGTGGTTTTTCTCAAGGATAGGCCCCGTCGAGCGTGTATTGAATACGCTATAATCTTCATGAATTATTAAGGATGGAGAGCATAATGAGAGGGAGTGACTTTGCAGAACTGCGCGCCTTTGCTGCCATTGTTGAATATGGCAGCTTTGCCCGTGCGGCAGCGCAATTGGGTATGTCCGCTTCAGCGCTTAGCCAAACGCAGCGTAATCTGGAAGCTCGGCTGGGTGTGCGCCTGTTGAATCGCACGACCCGCAGTGTGGCTCTGACTCAGGCAGGGGAGCAGCTGTTGGCCCGACTAAGGCCGGCGATGGCTGAGATTGAGTCTGCTGTTACACAGACTGCGGCATTACGGTTGCAGCCTGCAGGCACGCTGCGGCTCAATGCGTCCAGTCTGGCGGCTATCCATTATTTGGCCCCGTTGTTGGCCCCGTTTAATGCACACTATCCTGACATCATTGTGGATCTGAGCGTGGAGGATCGGCTGGTAGACATTGTGGCAGCCGGTTTTGACGCGGGTGTGCGCCTGCATGAGCGGCTGCCGAAAGATATGGTGGCCGTAGCACTGGGTGACAAACAGCGGATGTGCGTGGTGGCTTCTCCCACTTATTTGGCACGCTTCGGAACACCGCAAACACCCGATGCGTTGCGCCAGCACCGCTGCCTGAATACTCGCTGGCCGACCAACGGCAACCTTTACCGCTGGGAATTCGAGCGTGATGGGGAAGTATCGGAGATCGCAGTGGAAGGCCCGCTAATTGTGGACGATCCGCAGGTTCTGATTCGTGCGGCAACTGATGGGCTGGGCATTGCCTATTTATTTGAGAGCCAGGCTAGCGAAGCCTTGCGAGCGGGGCGGCTATTATCGTTGTTGACGGCCTGGACGCCGCCGTTTCCTGGTTTTTACCTTTATTATCCTGCCAATCAGCAAATGCCACGCCCACTTCGCGCGTTTATCGATTTCGCACGGCAGCAAAGTGTGAAGGTTGTGGGGGGATGAGCAGCGTCCGGTTTTTTTGAATAACTCTGTCAGATAAATTTGGTATTCACTCCAGGGCCAGTTGATTAGATTGGATCAGAGTAACTTCGAGTGCCGTCGGCATTCTAATGCAATGACCTGGAGTCCATTATGGCGAAGACAGTGGTTATCTTTCATTCCGGCTACGGCCACACCGAGCGTTTGGCAAAAGTTGTCGCGCAAGGGGCAGAGGCAGAACTGATCGCTATCGATCAGGAAGGCAATATCAGCGATGAAGCCTGGCAGAAACTGGATGAGGCGGATGCAATCATCTTTGGTTCACCGACCTATATGGGTGGCCCATCCTGGCAATTCAAGAAGTTTGCTGATGCCAGTTCAAAAGCCTGGTTTAGCCGCAAATGGCAGGACAAGGTTTTCGGTGGGTTTACTAACAGTGCCAGCCTGAATGGCGACAAGCAAGTGACGCTGATCGCGTTGCAAACGCTGGCTTCGCAGCATGGTGGTCTGTGGGTCAGCCTGGGATTGATGCCTGCTAATACCAAATCGGCACAGCGCACCGACGTAAACAATCTGGGTGGGTCAGTCGGGCTATTGGTGCAAACACCCGCCGACGCCAGTGTGGATGAGATGCTGTCGGGCGATTTGGAAACTGCCAGCTTATACGGCCAACGTGTTGCGGGCTTTGCTGCCAAACTGGCGTAACGGTTAATCCCCTTTTCGTCAACGAAGGGGGGGAATGCCCTCGCATTGTGCTTTTATAGGCATGGCCTTGCTCATTTTCTCTACACAATTGACGCGTAAAATGGTGCGTGTTATTAGCCTGCTTGGGCTAACACTGCATTTCGTACAAATATTCCCGGTTCCTAGACCGGGTTTTTTGTTGCTAAGGTGTGCTTAAGCTTCTGGCGATACAATGAGCAGCAGCATAGGCATGCAATGGCTGTGTCGTAACTGTCGATTAGCTGCTCTTCAAGCGAGCCCGCACTGTGCGGGCTTTTTTTATGAATTGCGCTTATGGGCGAGTTACAGGAAAATATTGGCCAGCAGAACAGCAAGGTGGCAAATAATACCCTCCTTTATTTTATGGTTTTTGTGTTAATGCTGTCTGACATGGGTTTGCGCTATGCTGATAGATATCTCTGGGTATTATTGTCGGGCGAGCTGCCATTTATTTCGTTTTGAATTGTCTCTATTTTTTACGTTAAGGTCCGGTTGTCATGTCTTCCTCATTATGTTTGTCGGGGGAATATGCGTAGAATTTCTCTGGTTATTATCAATATATGGGTAAGGCGATGAACGCCAGAATAAACACCAAACATAGCCTGCCTGCCGCCGTCCAGTTGATCACACTTTTTCTGCTGGCATTTTTACTTTCACTGCTGGGTATTTTTACTCGCCCAATAGGCTCACTTTCCCTGTTTTGGCCGGTGAATGCGATTTTGCTCGGCCTGTTATTACGCAAGCCTGCTTATGCCACCCCGGCGGGGTGGGTCATCACCTATCTTGGGATGATTGCGGCTGATTTAGCTAATGGTGAAAGCCTGTCACTGGCTATGTGGCTTAATGCTTGCAACATGTCGCTGATTGGTACCGGTTATGCCGTAATGCTGATGCTGCCGAAGTCGCAGCGCCGGATGGGTAAACCTCAGGCAATACTGTATATGTTTACCGCTAGCCTGAGCGGGGCGGCCGTGGCTTCAACTTTGTCGATATTGCGTAACGAAAGCCTGTACAACAACACGGCGGTGATCGCCTGGCTGGCGTGGTTCAGCGAACAATTCTCAACCAATTTACTGTTATTGCCGGTGCTGCTGGCGGCACCGCGGCTCAAGCAACTGCTGCGAATGCAGATCAACTACCGACTGCGTGGCAGTATGCCGCTGTTTGCCCTGTTGTTTTCGTTGGCGTTCAGTGTGTATATCGGTGGGCCGGGCGCCATTGCCTTCCCTATCCCGGCGTTGTTGTGGTGCGCGGTGCGTTACCAGCTGTTCACTGTGACCTTGCTGACACTGCTGACGGGCATGACCGAGATCAGCAGCATCTCCGCCAACCTGATGCTGTATGAAACGCCGAACAACCACAATGCGTTTCTCGATACGCTGATGTCGGCCCGCCTGGGGATCGCCATGTTGGTTATGGGGCCGCTGATCCTGGCGAGTTCGATCGCCGTTAATCGCAAGCTACTCCGGCGGCTGGAGCACAGTGCTAATCACGACTTCCTTACCGGGGTACTGGCGCGTAACGCACTGACGCGCAAGGCGGGCGAGTTGTTGGAGCATAAACATAAGTCGAAAGAGGCGGTGTCGCTGCTGCTGATCGATATCGACCATTTCAAGCAAATTAACGACACTTACGGCCATTTGGTTGGCGATCAGGTATTGGCTTCCTTTGCGCATGTCGTTCGGCGCGAGCTGCGTCACGATCAGCTCTTTGGCCGCTTGGGTGGGGAAGAGTTTGCCATCATGCTGCCGCGTGCGCTGGCGGCGCAAGGGTTGGCTTTGGGGGAGCATTTGCGGCAATTGGTAGAAAAGGCTGATGTGTATCCCAGAGGGAAAACGCCGTTAAACATTACCATCAGCGTCGGTGTTGCCAGTTTGGCGATGAACGAAGTGAAGTCGCTGGAACAGCTCATGAATATGGCTGACATCGCGCTTTATCGCGCCAAATCGCAGGGGCGTAACCGTGTTGAGTCGTTTAATGTGGTCAGTGGCAACAGTGTTGGCCACATTATGTTCAAGTAGGTTTTTTAGTTCTGTTTGGGTTCAAATTCCGTGCCGCAGTTTGGGCAGATCAGCATGACATTTTTTCGTAGCGTGGCGCATTTTTGGGTGGTGACGTAAGCGCATTTAGGGCAGGCGATTTTAGTCGAGCGGTTAATGAAGCTTTTAACACTACTGGTATCAGACATAATGAATGGCCTGTGTCAGGTGAAAACCCACGCTAACACAGGTGATATCAAATTGCTTTGAATGTTTTATCCCCGTCGCCTTTCAAGCTGCAGCGGTCCCGCAGTTACTGTAGGGGGCGAATATATTCGCCCCGACTAATGCGGGCGCAGCATGCAGCGCCCCTACCATACCTGGGGATGTACAAATGCCGCGAGAGCATGGACGCGCTAGAGCGGCCAACTCGAAATTCATAGGGTATATGCGGCTGGCGGGGGTTGTGATTACAGGCTTTTCAGCACTTTCAGCGTTTCATCCATGTCGATCTCGTGCTCCGAGAAAGTGTAGGTGTCGTTCTGGAACGTGGTGATTGTCAGCATACGCAGCGTCTGCATGGTTTGCGCCGCATCTTCGGACTGCGGACGAATGCGATTCATCAACAGGCCTACAGACAGCACCGTGTTTTCTTTATCCACGTCCGCTTTCACCGGCACTTCTTTGGTGAAGGTGTTGAAGGATTTAATGCTGGTGATTTTGATTCTTTCGTTGGCGATGATGATGTACTTGCTCGATGCCAGTACCTTGACCGCAAACGCCGAAGGGCCCTTGGTATTGTTGGTCGGCTCGAAAGTCACCGCCGCGTTTTTCTTGATCAGCTCCGGATTCTGCACTTTAATCACGTGAAAATAACGATTTTCCCCGTTCTCATCGGTAATAAAGCCGAAGCCTTTGTCTTCAAAAAAAGTCGTTATCTTGCCGTTCATCATCATTCTCATAAAGTCGTTCAATACAGTGCTTATGATAGCGCGGAATGCCTTGCAGTGACAGATTGTGTGCCCAGCATTTGATAATGCAATAACGGCATTTAGCGGGTTTCTGCCCGCATGCTATTTTCAGCCTGACGTTATTCATTTCTGACAAGGAAAATAGATGGGAATTAAACGGCTAAATCATGCGGTTCTGTATGTCAGCGACGTGCAGCAGAGCGCGGATTTTTACCATCAGGTTCTGGGTTTTAAGCTTAAAGCCACCGATAACCCTGACAAAGCAGTGTTTACCCAAGCCGCTGATTCAGAAAACGATCACGACCTGGCGTTGTTCAGCAAGAATCTGGGGCAGCAGCGAGCGGGGGTATTTCGTGCGAACGGTGAACCACCGGCGGAAAATGAGCCACCGGCCGGGCTGTACCATTTGGCGTGGGAAGTCGATAGCCTGGAAGAACTGGAGCGCATTCGCGATCAGTTGGCACAACGCGGTATTCTTGGGCTTGAGGAAGACCATGGCGTGCATAAGAGTATTTATGGCCACGATCCGGACGGGTTGCTGTTTGAAGTGACCTGGTTTATTCCGGCTGCGTTGCTGACGGAACAAGATCGTAACCAGCGGGGTATCAAACCGCTGGATTTCGATGCCGAAAAATGCCGTTTCGCAGTGGCATGAATAAGTGGGGCGCGTTTTGCGCCCCACCGGTTACAGCACCTTGTTGAGAAAATTGATGGTGCGATGATGCTGTGGATGGTTCAGTACTCGACGCGCATCGCCCTGTTCGACAACCTTTCCATCGACCATAAACACAATCTGATCCGCTGCCTCGCGCGCAAAGCCAATCTCATGGGTTACCACCACCAGCGTTACGCCCAGATCCGCCAGTCCTTTGATCACATCCAAGACTTCCCCAACCAGCTCTGGATCGAGTGCGGAAGTGGGTTCATCAAATAGAATGACTTTGGGGTTTAATGCCAGTGCGCGGGCAATGGCGATGCGCTGTTGTTGACCGCCGGACAAATGGCGTGGGTAAGCGTCGGCTTTGTGGCGCAGACCGACAGTGTCCAGCAGCTGATAGGCGACGTCTCTGGCCTGTGCTCGCGAGTAAATTTTATGGACTACCGGCGCTTCAGTGATGTTCTCCAGTACCGTTAGGTGAGGGAACAGATTGAAGTTTTGGAATACATAGCCGACATTGATGCGCTGTTTGAGAATGGCATTCTCTTTTAGCTCATACAGCTTGTCCCCCTTGCGGCGATAGCCAACGTAATCACCGTCGATACGGATAAACCCTTCGTCGACGCGCTCCAGGTGGTTAATAGCGCGAAGCAGCGTAGATTTTCCTGAACCTGATGGCCCGAGAATCACCGTGACGGTACCCGGTTGCAACGTTAGGCTGACGTCGTCCAGAGCCTTGTGCTTACCGAAAAACTTGCTCACGTTACTGATTTCAATCAGGCCACGTGCGGGCACTGGCGCGATGCTGCGGACCGACGCTTCTTCGTGCAGGGCATAATAATCAATGGCTTCGGACATGGGATTCTCCTAACGTTTTAACCAGCCAGTCAGTTTCTGCCATGGCGTTGGCGGCAGTTCGCGCACCGCGCCACGGGCGAAATAGCGCTCAATGTAATACTGGATGACTGACAGCGCCGTGGTAATGAACAGGTACCAGATGGTGGCGACCATCAGCAGCGGAATGACCTGCTGGGTGCGGTTATAGATAACCTGGATGGTGTAAAACAGCTCTGGCAGTGCCAGCACGTAGACAATGGACGTTCCCTTCGCCAGGCTGATGATTTCGTTGAAGCCCGTCGGGATGATGGAGCGCAGCGCCTGTGGCAAAATAATACGGAAAGTACGGCGGTAGCCTGGCAGGCCGAGTGCGGCAGCAGCTTCATGCTGGCCGTACTCCACGCCAATAATGCCGCCGCGGATGATTTCTGCGGTATAGGCAGATTGGACCAGCGTGAGCCCGAGTACGGCGACGGAAAATTGGCTGAGGATATCAATGGTCGGGTAGCTGGCGAACACCACGGAAGTAAAGGGGATCCCCAGTGAGATGGCATCATACAGGTAGGAGAAGTTATACAGGATGATCAACACCAGAATCAGGGGGAGCGAACGGAACAGCCAGATGTATCCCCATGCCAGGGACGCCAACAGGTAAGATCGCGACAGTCGCGCCAACGCCAGCAGGGTGCCAAGGATGATGCTGAACAGGGTGCCGAGCAACGTCAGTAGCAGAGTCTGCCCCAAGCCCGACAACACTGCAGGTGCAAAGAACCATTCGGCAAATACACCCCATTCCCAGCGCTCGTTATCCGCGACTGACTGCACAATAGCCGCCAGAATAAAGACCGAAAACAGCGCGCCTACCAGCCGGAACGGGTAGCGTGCGGGCACCACTTTTAAGACTTCTTGTTTGGACATTACGGGTCTCCTGAAACAGAAAAAGGGGGAGCTTTAGGCAATCTTCCTTTCGGGTGCACAACAGAGCGCATCCGCTGTTATCAGGCTTTTACGAAACGGTAGCCGGCCGTCATAAGGCGGGCGGCTGTAGACTTCGCTGTCGATCGTGGTGTCGAACTGTGGTTGATAGCCATTGCTTAAATACAAGCCCACGGCCTCAGGCTGACGAAAACCGGTGGTAAGATAGAGTTGGCGATAGCCTTGTTCCCCCGCCAGCGTTTCCAACTGCTGCAAAACCCGTTGTGCCAAGCCCTGGCGGCGCAGATCGGCCCGCGTCCAAATGCGTTTGAGTTCAGCGGTTTGTTGATCGTAGCGTTTGAACGCCCCCATGGCGATCGGTTCCTCTGCGCGAAGCAGCACGATAAAGGCGCCCTGTGGGGGGGCGTACAGGCTCAATGGTTCCTGTTCTTGGTCACCAAAATAGTCGCCATAGCGTTGGCGGTACTCACCGAACAACCCTGCGATTACCGGCTCGATCAGCGGGTCGTCCGGCAGCGTTTGGATAAAAACGTCATTTGCCATCGGTAGGCTCCTCATCAGCCAGGTCATTGCGTAAATTGGTTGAGTGGCTGTTTCAGACCAAGGTGCTCGCGCAGCGTATCGCCGCTGTAATCGCTGCGGAACAGGCCGCGTTGCTGCAGGATCGGCACCACGCGATCCACAAAGTGGCCGAATGAATTTGGCGTGCCGCCGCTGATGATGAAGCCGTCGGCGGCATGGGTGTCGAACCAGTTTTGCAGGCCGTCCGCCACCGCTTCTGGCGTACCGCCAAATACTGGGCGCGGTGAAGCCGCCTCCAGCGCGACTTCACGCAGCGTCAGGTTACGTTCGCGAGCATTGCGCTTGATGGTGTCGGTGGTGCTGCGGAAACTGTTTTGTCCGAGTTCACCAATATCCGGGAACGGCGCATCCAGAGGGTGGCGGGAGAAGTCATAGTGTTCAAAGTAGCGCCCAAGGTAGTTGAGTGCGTTTTCGATGCTGACCAGACGTGCGGTTTCCCAATACTGACGCTCCACGTCTTCATGGTCGTCTCCGACGATCACGCTGACACCCTGGAAGATCCGCAGGTCATCCGGTTCGCGCCCTTGCTCTACCAGCTGTTTTTTGACGTCACGATAAAACGTCTGAGCTTGTTGTTGGGTATCATGGTGGGTGAAGATCGCGTCGGCGTGTTTGGCTGCTAATTGCTTGCCGTCTTCCGAGGCGCCCGCCTGGAACAGGATCGGGCGGCCTTGTGGTGTACGACCAATATTCAGTGGCCCCTGTACCGAGAAAAACTCACCCTGGTGATTCAGGGTATGGAGTTTATCGGCACGGAAGAATTCGCCGCTGTGTTTGTTGCGCACAAAGGCGTCGGCTTCCCACGAGTCCCACAATCCTTTGGTGACGTCGAGGTATTCACTGGCAATGCGGTAGCGCAGGCTGTGCTCGGGGTGCTCTGTACGTGAGAAGTTCTTTGCCGATCCTTCCAGCGGCGAAGTCACCACGTTCCAGCCTGCACGGCCTTTGCTCAGGTGATCGAGGCTGGCGAATTGGCGTGCAACGGTAAAGGGATCGCTGTACGAAGTTGATAGGGTGCCCACTAACCCAATTTTACGCGTGGCGGCAGAGAGGGCGGCAAGCAGGGTTAGCGGTTCAAAACGATTGAGAAAATGCGGAATGGATTTCTCATTGATATATAAACCGTCGGCCACAAACACGAAATCTAATTTACCCTGTTCGGCTTTCTTTGCCGTGGCAATATTAAAATCGAGATTAATGCTGGCATCGGCAGTGGCATCGGGATGCCGCCAGGCAGACATATTTCCTGATGCGCCATGCAAAATGGCGCCAAGGCGCAATTGTCGTTGATTCTTCGCACTGTTGCTCATTGCTATCACCCTGTTAAGTGCCCCTGTGGCGCTATCTCTAGAGCACCACTATTGATGAGCAACATCAGGATGTAAAACAACAAAACAGCATATTCAAATGTTGAAAATAGCAAATATAACAGCGCAAAAATAATAAGCCGCAGCGCAGAATACACTGCGCTGCGGCTTATTCCTGGGTGAGTTTTTACACCTTGCTGGTGGCTTTTTCTGGTGCGGTAGCTAATTGTTGCAGAGTGCGTTCTGCCAACAGGTCGAAATATTGTGACGCAGGGAAAATGGCCTGTTCATCCGGGTTAAAGCGCGGATGATGCAGACCGAACTCACTGGCTGAGCCGATACTGACGAAGACGCCCGGTACGTGGTGCAGATAAAGGGCGAAGTCTTCACCGCCCATTTGCAATTCGGCTTCTTCTACCCGGTAGCCTGCTTCAGCAGCGACCGTTTTACTGAACGTTGCCCAGCGCGCGTCATTCACGACGGCAGGTGGACCGGCCTGCCAGCGCAGTTCCGCTTCTGCGCCAAGCGAAGCGGCTACGCCATTAATCACCTGGCGGATTTTATCCGGTACCTGTCGGCGTACTTTATCGCTATGGGTACGCACTGTACCTTCCAGTTCCACGGTTTGTGGCAGGACGTTCCAGGTATTGCCGCCCTCAATGCGCGTAACGCTGACGACCAGCGATTCCAGCGAGCTAAAGCTACGGCTGGGCACGGTTTGCAGCGCGTTGACAATCTGGCTGGCGGTCACAATGGTGTCGACGCCTTGCTCCGGTTTGGCGGCGTGAGCACCCTTGCCGGTGATCAGGATCTGGAAGCGATCAACGTTTGCGTAAAACGCACCTGCCCGGGTAGCAAAGGTGCCGGTCGGCAGTTCCGGTGCATTGTGCAAGCCGAACACGGCGGCTACGTTATCCAACGCGCCAGCGTCGATCAGGTGTTGAGCACCGTTAAAGGTTTCTTCTGCCGGCTGAAAGAAAATACGAACCGTACCGGGCAGGGTGGCCTCACGTGCTTTCAACAAGTGTGCGGCACCAAGCATGACCGAGGTATGAAAATCATGCCCACAGGCGTGCATCACACCGCTGTTTTGCGAACTGAACGGCACGCCGGAAATTTCCTCGATCGGCAGGGCGTCAATGTCACCGCGCAGCGCAATGATTGGCCCCTTTCCACTGCCGATTTCGGCCACTACGCCGGTCTTCAGCCCCAGCGGTAAAATACGGATACCGGCCTCTTCCAGCCAGCGGGTGAGGCGGGCGGTAGTAGCAAACTCGTGATTGGACAGCTCAGGGTTCTGATGCAGTTCACGGCGGTAGGCGACGATTTTTTCGGCCAGTTGGCGGGTCATAGTCTTGGCTCACAGTGGTTAGTAAGCTTTAACCCTAGTGCAGGGCAGCCGGAAGCAAAAAGACTATCTGGTTATATTTCATAGCGATTGTGTCTGCATCACGGTGGCAACGTGCGTTGACTGTTCGTGAAACAGGCGTTCGGTCGTTGTTCGCCAGGGTTTAAAGAGGATCGGACTGCTCAATGCGGTAATGGCCAAGAGGACACAGGCTTTACACCGTTCGAGATGGATTTTTTCACTTTTTATCGATTTTATGTGATCCAGGTTGTGGACAAAATCCCGTCTAATTGCTGTACTGTACTGGACACACGTTTTGTGTCTTACATTCACGTTAAAGGTAAGTTTGATGTCTAAGATTAAAGGTAGCGTTAAGTGGTTTAATGAATCCAAGGGCTTCGGCTTCATTACTCCGGAAGATGGCAGCAAGGACGTTTTCGTTCACTTCTCTGCTATCGCTAGCAATGGTTTCAAAACTCTTGCTGAAGGCCAGCGTGTAGAATTTGAAATCACGAACGGTGCCAAAGGGCCATCTGCTGCTAACGTTATCGCTATCTAAGCTACAGTAGCCGAAATTCTTAAAACCCGCTCCTTGAGCGGGTTTTTTATTATTATTTTTCGGTAACTCAAGCCGGTTGTTTACGTACCAGTAAGCTAAACAGCAGGATGGCAATGGCGTAACAGCCAACAATCGTCAGTGCCATCGACACGCTGGAAGTACCGCCCAACCCGGTGAGTGGCACACTGCATGCCCCGAGCGCAAACATGCTCACGCCGATCAACGCAGATGCGCTCCCCGCCTTGTCCCCCTGGCTTTGCATCGCTAAAGATGATGCTGTCGGGCCGACAATCCCGATCACCGCTACCGAGAAGAACAGTGGCACCATCAACAGTCCTAGCGGTGCGTGCAAACCGGCAGCCACCAGCAACAGCAGCGATGAGATAGCCGCTAATGTTAAGCCGCCTTTCAGTACCTTTCTTTCACCAAAATGCATGCTTAGACGGCTGGCGACTTGCGCAGAAATGATCAACCCAACGCCATTGACGGCAAAGCACAGGCTGAACATTTGTGGGCTGAGGCCATAAATCTGCTGTAATACGAAGGGAGATGCGCCGATGTAGGCGAACATGCCGGCCATGACAAAGCCTTGCGTCAGGCACAGGCCCATGAATTGGCGCTGAGTGAGCAACCCCCCCAAAGATTGCAACATTGCCAAGATCCCACCCTGGCTACGACGCTCCGCGGGCAGTGATTCGTGCAGTTTCAGGCTGGCGAGAGTAAACAGCAGTACCGCGATGGCCGCCAACGCGCCGAAAATGCCACGCCAGTCCATAAACTGCAGCATCGCGCCACCCAATACAGGTGCAATGATCGGTGCCAGGCCGTTGACCAGCATCAGCAGGGCGAAGAAGCGCGTGAGTTCGTGCCCGGAATAGAGATCGCGGGCGATGGCGCGGGAGATAACGGCACCACCTGCCCCTGCTAACCCTTGTAACAGCCGGGCTATCAGTAACTGGTCGATGTTGGGTGCCAGAGCACACCACAGGGAAGCAACCAACAGCAGTACCAGAGAAAGCAGCAGCGGACGCATGCGGCCAAGTTTGTCGCTGTAGGGGCCAAAAATCAGCTGACCGACCCCCAGCCCGAGCAGACCGGCAGTGAGGCTGAGCTGTGCCGTGGATGTTGACGTATTCAACTCTCCGGCCATTTCCGGCAGGGCAGGTAAGTAAAGATCGATGCACAGCGGCCCCAGTGAGGCAAGCAGGCCAAGTACGAGTGCGTACACCAGACGTTGTCTGGCTATGTGTCTGGTCATGAGGATTATGGTTTCCTGAACAGGTGAGAGATAGCTTGCTGGTATAGGCCGCTGAGCAGGCTGATATCGGCTTTTTGGGTGGTAAGAATGCGATAGCCGGTACCTTCGCTTAATACGGCAATAAACTCTACCCTGGCGGCGATCTCCTGCTCGCTGAAGTGCGGGTAGATCCGCTGTAGGTTCTGGCAAACATGGTGGAATAACCGTGTTTCCGCATCGCTGAGCATTTTCGCCACGCTCGGGTTACGTGTGGCCTCGGCAGTAACCTCCAACATCAACATGTGGTCGGTTTCGCTTTCACCGGGTTGTTGAAACAGGGTGCGTGCTGCCAAAGTGCCGGCGATCAGGTTGATATGATCGCCGAGATCCTCGAGCCGCCGCATTTTACTGGTGATGATACGATTAACGATCTCTTCGATGATCGCATCTTTGTTGTCGAAGTAGCGATAGATCTGGCCGACGCTCAGTTGGGAGTTTTGTGCGATTTCCGCCATGCTGGCGGCGTGAAAACCGTGCTGGCGAAAACAGAGTTTTGCTGCGTCGACAATCTGGTCGCGGCGAGCCTGTACTTTAGCCTGCCTGCTGTCGCTGGTGGATATCATGTCCCGATCCTTTGCCAAGAGAAATGCGTTTCACTTTCTGGGTGTGAACGTTCATTCTCAATTGTAATGCAACAACGGCAATAGGCAATATCACAACTGTAAAGGTCGGTGTCGGGGCGCTGAACGTCAGGCGAACAGATAAACCTTGATGAAGGTGCCAACAATCAGCAGGCACAGCAGAGTTGCGGTAACTTCAGTGGCGGTTCTTGGCAGACTAAACATCTGAGTTCTCATCCAGTGGGGGATACTGGATGAGATTATGGGCTGGGCAGATTAAGGAAACATTAAGGCAACGAAATTAGCTCATTGCCCATTAATCCAAATGACCAGCATAAACGCCAGCAGGGTCATCGCCAGCGAGCCCGCCAGGTTGAGTAACATATTGGCCAGAGCCCAGGCGAAACGCCCATCTTGCAGCAAATAGACCACTTCCAGCGAAAAGGTGGAGAAGGTGGTCAAACCGCCGCAGAAACCGGTGGTAATCAGCAGCTTCCAGGTAGGATCCAGATGCGTCATTCGAGAGAAAATGGCGATAGCGGCGCCGATGATAAAACCCCCCAGCAAATTCACCGCCAGAGTACCCAGGGGGATATGGGCATTCAGCGGGTTCATCTTCATACTGATGGCCCAGCGCAGTACGCTGCCCACACCGCCGCCAATAAAAACTGCCAGTAAAGAACTCAACATGGTCAAAACTGCCTTTCATTAAATGGGAAGTCAAACTCAGAAAGGTCCAGGCACAATGCTACGTACCCCTCTGAGAGGTTACGTAGACATCATCAGCCTGTGAAGGCGGTTATGGAGGAATGTCATCTCCGTGATTCGACGCCGCTGTTTTTGCCGCGCTGGTGGGATCTTACACCCAGCGCCGACGGTTTTGTAGTATCAAAAGTGACGTGGAAAGCAGAAATTGTCACTCTTGGTATTAATGATTGGGCACCGCGAGTTCCAGGCGATTGCGGCCGTTGTTCTTCGCACGATACAACGCGTTGTCAGCGGCTTTTAACCAGTCCAGATAGCCGGTCATTTCACCGTGATAATCGGCGATGCCGGCGCTGATATTCAATCTTAGCTGTGGCGCCTCACGGAAAATAATGTCGTTCAGCCGCTCCTGAATGCGTACCAGCGCAATACTGGCTTGTTCAGCGCTGGTGTTTGGCAACACGGCTCCAAACTCATCCCCGCCGTAGCGCCCAACAATATCCACTGCACGTAATCCAATTAACAGCTCTTCGGCCAACACCGCCAGGGCCTCGTCCCCCAGCGCATGCCCGAAGGTGTCGTTGATGGTTTTGAAACGATCGATATCCATCAAAATCAGTGTTGCGCTGTGCTGATAGCGCCGGCAACTGTCAAATTGGTGATGGAGCAAATGTTCCCAATGACGGCGGTTATACAGCCCTGTCAGGCCGTCACGCATGCTGATACGCAGCAGTTCCTGTTTTTTCTCCGCCAGCCGTTTGGCGGTGCGGTACGTCACCAGCCCCAAGAGCGTGGGGTAGAGATAGATCATCGGCAGGCACAGATAGATCTGCAGCGCTGTGCTTTGTGGTTGAAAGGGAAAACCCAGCACGGCACCGATCGCCAGGGCACTGAACACTTGCACGGCCAATCCTTTGAGGAACAGTGATTTTCCGGCGGAGGCAATGTTGTTCATGCCCATCATCGACAGGATAACGACTGACGGTAAGGCATTGAATGCCATCATCGCCACCCACAGCCCACCAAAAAATGAATCGATCAGCAGGTTGCGGATCTCAGCCTTGAAAGGCATAGCGGAACGACGTGCCCATTGGTAGGCAAGGTGTGGCCAGATAAAACCGTGGAGAACCAGCAGGCCCCATATCCAAGGAGACGTCTGCTGTGAATAAAGCACCGAGAATACACAGATAAAACCGACCCCAAGGCCGACAATGCGAGGCAGATAGGTGCGTCTGGCGAAGCTGAGGCCGGAACGTCTGGTATCAATGACTGAAGGCGTGTACATCCGGCAACTCCACAGTAAGTAGAATGACAGCGTAGCATGCAGCTAAGAAACTCAGAATAGTCTGATTAATGTTCAATGCATTTAAAATAGCATCTTGGCTCAAGATCTCACTCTGTTACATGTTGATGTTGTTTTGGCTCAGGGAAAGTAGGTAAATATTATCAGGCAAGCTTTGTTGTTTCGCTGCGTCCGCAGCGCTATATGAATAAGAAGGTGAGTATGGAAGGTCTCAGTATTACCAAACTTCTGGTGATTGCGGTGTTGATCATTTTGCTGTTCGGTACCAGCAAGCTGCGTTCTTTGGGCGCAGATTTAGGCGCTGCGCTGAAAGGCTTTAAAAAGGCGGTCGGTGATGATACGACACCGCCAGCAGCGAACACCGCTGAAAGCCAGTCCAACCCGCAGAGCGTGGAAAAGAAAGACCAGTAATTACGCTTTTGGTTGGGCAATAAAAAACGGATGCCGCAAGGACATCCGTTTTTTGGCGTTTCCGTGATGAGAAACGTAACAATTCATTGCTGCGATTACTTCACTTCCATCCCTTTTGCCTGCAAATCGGCATGGTAGGATGAACGAACAAACGGACCGCATGCGGCATGGGTGAAGCCCATCGCCATCGCTTCTTCTTTCATTTCGTCGAACTCTGCCGGGCTGACGTAACGCTGTACTGGCAGGTGATGACGGCTTGGCTGCAGATACTGGCCCAGAGTCAGCATGGTCACACCATGGCGACGCAGATCGCGCATCACTTCAACGATTTCCGCATTGGTTTCACCCAGACCGACCATCAGGCCTGATTTGGTTGGGATGTGAGGATGTGCTTCTTTAAAGCGTTCCAGCAGCTTCAGTGACCACTCGTAGTTAGCGCCCGGACGAACCTGACGATAGACGCGCGGTACGTTTTCCAGGTTGTGGTTGAACACGTCTGGTGGCGTTTCGGTCAGGATTTCCAGTGCGCGATCCATACGGCCACGGAAGTCCGGTACCAGGGTTTCAATCTTGATAGTCGGGTTCTTGGCGCGGATGGCGGCGATACAATCGGCAAAGTGCTGAGCACCGCCGTCACGTAGATCGTCGCGGTCAACCGAGGTAATGACCACATAACGCAGGCCCATATCGGCGATGGTCTGAGCCAGTTTCTCCGGCTCGTTAGCATCCGGGGCAACAGGGCGGCCGTGTGCCACGTCGCAGAATGGGCAGCGGCGGGTACAGATAGCGCCCAGGATCATAAAGGTGGCCGTACCGTGGTTGAAGCACTCAGACAGGTTCGGGCAAGAAGCTTCTTCGCACACCGAATGCAGACCGTTTTTACGCATTGCGGCTTTAATGCCTTGAATGCGGGTAGAGTCGGCAGGGAGTTTGATTTTCATCCACTCGGGTTTACGCAACAGCTCCTGCCGTTCGGTGACCACCGTTTTAATCGGGATCAACGCCATTTTGTCTGCATCGCGGTATTTGACGCCGCGTTCCATCTGAATTGGTTTACTCATAATCGTGCAGGTTCCAGTTACGAAGCTCGACCTTCGGGTAGCCGAGTAAATGAACAAATTCCTGTACCAGGACTGGGTGTACGTCTTCAATACCAACGCCAGGCACAACCGCGCTGACCTGTGTCATCTGCATGCCGGCGTAACCACAAGGGTTGATACGCTGGAAGGGGGTAAGATCCATGGCGACATTCAGGGCTAAGCCGTGGAATGAACTGCCTTTGCGGATCCTCAAACCCAACGAACAAATTTTTTGCTCCCCCACGTAAACACCGGGCGCATCCGGACGGGCGCGTGACGCGATGTTGAAATGGGCAAGGGTATTAATAACGGTATCTTCAATAGCCGTGACCAGCTGCCGAACGCCAACCTTGTTGCGTTTCAGATCAACCATCACATACATCACCTGCTGCCCCGGGCCGTGATAGGTCACCTGGCCGCCGCGATCGCTCTGAATCACCGGAATGTCACCCGGCATTAACAGATGCTCGGCTTTACCGGCTTGGCCTTGGGTAAACACCGGCTGATGCTGAACCAGCCACAGCTCATCTGGCGTGGTCTCGATTCGGCGATCGGTGAAGTTGTGCATGGCTAGGGATACAGGCTCGTAGGGCTGCAACCCCAGCTGACGCAAAATGATCTTGTCTGGTTGCAAAAGAGTCATCGCCAGGTTACAGAAGTGGTAATGCCATTATACCGGGCGCTCTGGCCCGCGACCAGCATTTCGCTGACCAAAAATGCGCAACCCGGGCAGAGAATGCTCTAGCCCGGGCTGAAAAGCAGGTTTTTGTGCTGGAATTACAGCACCATGCGGACAATTTCAAGGTTGCCCAGCTCATCATATAAGGTTTCTACCTGGTCTATATGAGTCGCGTTAATGGTGATGGAAACGGAGTGGTAATTGCCTTTGCTGCTCGGTTTAACCTGTGGGTTATAGTCCCCAGGAGCATGGCGCTGCACCACTTCAACCACCTGGTCTACCAGCTCGGGTTGTGCCAAGCCCATTACTTTGTAGGTAAATGAGCAAGGGAATTCGAGCAGTTCGTTCAGTTTAGTTTTCATGTGCGCTCCAGAGTGCGGCTATCAATATAGTCCCGTCATACTTGAAACTGCCCCTTTGTTGGCTGCCCTTACTTAGCCGAATCACTTACTTGAGTAAGTTCATCGGGATTCATACGGTTGCCGCCTCGACGCAACTCCAATTATTTAGGGTATCGCTAATCTATAAATTATAACTCCCGCCGGAGCGGGAGTTAAAGTTAATCAGTATATGGGGGCGATTTCGCCCGTTTCAACTGTTAACCGAACCAGTGGTGGAACATCAGTTTGATGTAATCCACGATACGGCTGAAGAAACCACCTTCTTTCACTTCGTTCATCACCACCAGTGGGCGCTGATCGATGGTTTTGCCATCGAGCTGGAAGTTGATGCTGCCGACAACCTGGTTTTTAGCCAGAGGGGCATGAATTTCTGGTGTGTTCAACACGTAGCTGGCTTTGAGGTCTTTCATGCGGCCGCGTGGAATGGTCAGATAGACGTCTTTGTCTACGCCCAATTCAACGCGGTCTGTATCGCCGAACCACACTGGCTCAGAGGCAAACTCTTTGCCCACTTTCAGTGGCGCAACGGTTTCGAAGAAGCGGAAGCCCCACGTCAGCAGTTTTTTGCTTTCGGTTTCACGGCCTTTATAAGTACGACCACCCAGCACCGCAGAGATCAGGCGCATCTGGCCTTCTGTTGCAGAGGCAACCAGGTTATAACCTGCTGCATCGGTATGGCCGGTTTTGATGCCGTCCACGTTCAGGCTGGTGTCCCACAACAAACCGTTACGGTTCATCTGGCGGATATTGTTGAAGGTGAACTCTTTTTCTTTATAAATCGCGTATTCATCTGGTACGTCGCGGATCAGCGCCTGGCCGATCAACGCCATATCGCGTGCTGAACTGTACTGACCCTGTGCATCCAAGCCGTGTACGGTTTGGAAGTGGGTGTTCTGCAGGCCCAGCTTGCTGACGTAAGTATTCATCAGATTAACAAATGCGTCCTGGCTGCCTGCCACGTAGTCGGCCATGGCCACACAGGCATCGTTGCCGGACTGCAGGTTAATGCCGCGGGTCAGCTTGGAAACCGGTACGCGGTCGCCTGGCTTCAGGAACATCAGCGAAGAGCCTTTGAATACCGGGTTGCCGGTTGCCCAGGCATCTTGTCCGACGGTAACCAGGTCTTCCTGGCCGATTTTACCTGCTTTCAGTGCCTGGCCGATGACGTAGCTGGTCATCATTTTGGTCAGGCTGGCTGGGTCGCGGCGCGCATCGGCGTTCATTTCGGCCAAAACTTTACCGGAGTTGTAATCAATCAGGACGTAGGCTTCCGCGTCGATCTGCGGTACCCCTGGGATCATGGTCTTGATATTAACGTCATCGGCATGCGCAACAGTAGTTGCACTCATCGCGATAACGGTGCCGAGCGCTATGCTCTTGATTAAGCGGAAAGAAGTTACTTGTTTCATGATCGAGACTACAACATCCATGAGGGTAAAGTTAAAAACGAGCCACACTATAACAGATGAGATCCCGGCAGGCATTAGCCAATCCTCTGACTCATCGCGCTTTACTGGCTTTAGCTGAAAGAAAATGTTTCAGCTAAAGGAAGGAGTATCAGTCGCGATATCTGCCGGAACTCTGTTTAAGGTGCAGCAGTGACAAAAGATTGTTGCTGCGCTTCGCTAGCGAGGCGCTGCTGCAGCTGAGTCGCTTGTTGGCGGCTGCTGAACGGGCCTAACTGTACGCGATAAACGTTGCCGCTGGCAGCCACTTTACCGGGCACGCCAAACTTTTGGCTCAGGCTTTGTTGCCAGGTCTGTGCACGTTCGGCACTGCTCAGTGCACCAACCTGGACGACATAGCTTCCGCCAGAAGCCATGCTGCCTGCACCAACGGCTGCTGTGGCAGCTACAGGGGCCGCAATGGCGGCAGCGCTGACTGCAGGTTCAGGCTCTGAGCCTTCCAACACGCCAGCCGGTACGGCACTCGGCGCACCAAGGAAACCGCTGCGGCCGCTGTTGCTGGTGGCCGCTGCTGGGGCGTCATCGCCGTTATTCAGGCTGCTGTTGTCAATGGGGCGAACTGCTGCGCCGCTCGCGACAGGAACGTCCTGCTGTACCGGGGTGCCCATGCTGCTGGAGCCAAGATCCGGGCGTGAAGGCAGGGCGTAGCTTTGTTTGGCGACGGTAGTACCGATGGTGCCAGGACCGCTCAGGGTGCCGTCCGGTGCAACATTGATGAAATCAACCTTGACCTTGGTGTTGTTGGACAGGTTCAGGCGATCGGCCACGGCTCTCGACAGATCGATAATGCGACCTTTGGTGTAAGGGCCGCGATCGTTAACCCGAACCACCAGTTGGCGGCCATTGGCCAGGTTGGTCACGCGTACGTAGCTTGGGATCGGCAGCGTCGGGTGTGCGGCGGTCAGACCGTTAGGATCGAACTGTTCACCCAGCGCCGTGGTGTTGCCTCGGGCTTCTTCGCCATAGGAACTCGCCAGACCGGTTTGCGAGAAGTTCTGCGGATCTTTCACAATGCGGTAAGTGTCGCCATTAACCTTATAATCCTGCAAGTTATTAGGGTTATAGGGTTCATATTGAGGCTCAACGCCACCGATTTCCACCACCGGCCCGTTATACGGCTGCTGCGGCGGTGCTTGCTGTTCCGAGGTCGGGGCGGTACAGGCGGAAAGTAACACCGCGACTACGCCGACCCAAAGCCATTCCTTACGCATTACTCACCTCTTATAAACTTTTAGACATCATTTTCCGATGCGTGTGGATCGACATGATGATGCCGAACCCGGCCATAAGCACAATCAGCGCCGAACCCCCGTAGCTGACCAGAGGCAAAGGTACGCCAACTACCGGTAAAATGCCACTGACCATGCCAATGTTAACAAACACATAAACAAACAAAATCAGCATCAGGCCGCCGACCATCACTCGGCCGAAGGTCGTTTGTGCCTTGGCGGCAATCATCAGACCGCGGATAATCACCAGCAGGTACAGTGCCAGCAGCACCAGCACCCCGATCAGCCCTAACTCTTCGGCCAACACCGCGAAGATAAAGTCGGTGTGGCGTTCCGGCAGGAATTCCAACTGCGACTGGGTACCGTGCAACCAACCCTTGCCTGACAGACCACCGGAGCCAATAGCGATTTTTGACTGAATAATATGATAGCCGGCACCAAGCGGGTCGGTTTCCGGATCGAGCAGCATCATGACGCGGTCGCGCTGATAGCCGTGCATCAGGAAGAACCACAGTACGGGGATAAAGGCAGCCAGCAATACCGCAGCCACGGCGATCAGCTTCCAGCTCATGCCGGACAGAAACAGCACGAACAGGCCGGAGGCGGCGATCAGAATTGAGGTCCCCAGATCCGGTTGTGCGGCAACCAACAGCGTTGGCAGGAAAATGAGCACCAGTGCGATGGCGGTATTCTTCAGCGAAGGCGGACAGACGTCGCGGTTCATAAAGCGCGCCACCATCAGCGGCACGGCAATCTTGGCAATCTCGGACGGCTGGAAGCGCACAAAGCCGAGATCAAGCCAGCGCTGAGCCCCTTTACTGATTTGGCCGAAGGCATCCACCAAAATCAGCAGGATTACGCAGAAGATATACAAATACGGCGCCCAGCTTTCATACACCCGCGGTGGGATTTGTGCCATGACGGCCATCACGATCAGCCCCATGACGATCTGGCCGATCTTGCGCTCCATCATGCCAATGTCCTGCCCGCTGGCGCTCCACATGACGAACGCGCTGTAGACCAGCAGGGCCAGAATGAGTAGCAGGAATGTAGGGTCGATGTGGATTTTGGTCCAGATCGACCCTTTTTGTTGGCTTTCAGTCATGTTCTACCTTAATCACCCTCTACGCCTGGTGGCAGTGGGGCTTCAGATGGTAATTGCGTATTGTTATCGCCCAACAGGATATGGTCGAGGATCTGACGGGTTATTGTCCCGACCGCCGGACCGGAGCCGCCGTTTTCCAGAATGATGGCGACCGACACCGTAGGGTTGTTGTACGGTGCAAACGCCGTCATCAATTTGTGGTCACGCAGGTGCTCCGCCAGTTTGTGGGCGTTGTAGGTTTCGTAGCCGAATACCTGTGCGGTACCCGATTTCGCCGCGGCTTTGTAAGGTGCATCCGCGAAGTACTTACGCGCCGTCCCGTTCGGACGGTTGGCTACACCATACATGCCGTCTTTGGCAATTTCCCAGAAGCCGGAATGAATATCGCCGATCTGCTTGCTTTCTTCTTGGCTAAATGGCACCAGTGCCCCATTGATTCTGGTGCTCTGCAACAGATGTGGCGTTTTGACGTTGCCGTCGTTTATCAGCGTGGTCAGTGCCTTGGACATCTGGATAGGCGTAGCCGTCCAGTAGCCTTGGCCTATGCCTACAGGAATGGTATCGCCCTGGTACCAGGGTTTTTTATAACGCTTGAATTTCCACTCGCGGGTCGGCATCAAGCCAGAACGCTCTTCGGACAGATCGATACCGGTATATTCGCCGTAACCGAACCTGGTCAGCCAGGTCGACAGGCGATCGATGCCCATATCGTAGGCGACTTGATAGAAGAAGGTATCCGCCGATTCTTCCAGCGCTTTGGTCACATTCAGGCGGCCGTGGCCCCACTTTTTCCAGTCGCGGAAGCGTTTTTCCGAACCGGGTAATTGCCACCAACCGGGATCGAACAGCGTCGTATTTTTGGTGATCACCCCAGCGCTGAGTGCCGAGACGGAAATGTACGGCTTCACCGTGGAGGCTGGGGGATAAAGCCCTTGCGTTGCACGGTTGATCAGCGGCCGGTTCGGATCGTTCAGCAGCCCCTGGTAGTCTTTGCTGGAGATACCGTCGACGAACAGGTTCGGATCATAGCTAGGGTTGGACACCATCGCCAGAATGCCGCCGGTGCGCGGATCGCTCACGACTACCGCAGCCCGGCTGCCCACCAGCAACTGTTCGATATAGCGTTGCAGGTTGAGATCCAGTGTCAGGTAAACGTCCTGCCCGGCAGAAGGCGGCTGTTCGTGCAACTGGCGAATGACACGCCCGCGGTTGTTGACTTCAACCTCTTCGTAGCCGGTTTTGCCGTGCAGGGTATCTTCGTAATAGCGTTCGATGCCCAGCTTGCCAATATCGTGTGTGGCAGCGTAGTTGGCCAACTTGCCATCTTTATCCAGCCGTTCAACGTCACGGTCGTTGATCTTCGACACGTAGCCGATCACATGGGTCAGGGCAGATCCATAAGGATAGTAGCGGCGCTGATAGCCTTTAACTTCGACACCGGGGAAGCGGAATTGGTTAACGGCAAAACGCGCCACCTGCACTTCGTTCAGGGCGGTTTTCACCGGGATAGAGACAAAACGGCGCGAGCGTTTGCGCTCTTTCTCGAAATTGGTGATGTCGTCATCGGTCAGATCGACCACGGGCCGCAATGCCTGTAGCGTAGCCTTAAGATCGTCGATCTTTTCCGGCATCAGTTCCAGTTGGTAAATCGTGCGGTTGAGCGCCAGCGGGGTGCCGTTGCGATCGTAAATGATGCCGCGACTGGGCGCGATGGGCACCAGTTTGATGCGGTTTTCGTTGGAGCGGGTGCGGTAATCCTCAAAGCGGACGATTTGCAGATTATACAGATTGGCGATGAGGATGCCGGTCAGCACCAGGATGACCAAGAACGCCACCAGGGCGCGGCGTACAAACAGGGCCGATTCAGCCGTATAGTCGCGAAAAGGGTTACGTTCTATTTTCATCCCGCTGCTTTATTTCACTCTGTCACGGTTACCACCGATTATTCCCGGTGGTAAGGATGATTTGTTGTAATACTCCAGGCGCGGTAGAGGCTTTCAGCCACCAGAACGCGCACTAAAGGATGCGGCAATGTCAACGGCGAGAGTGACCAACTTTGTTCGGCTGCGGCCTTGCACGCGGGGGCTAGCCCTTCTGGGCCGCCAATTAACAGGCTGACGTTGCGGCCATCCTGCTTCCAGCGTTCGAGCTGTTGCGCCAACTGCGGTGTTTCCCACGGCGTTCCGGGGATATCCAGCGTGACAATACGATTGCCTTTGCCCACCGCCGCCAGCATCTGCTCGCCTTCCTTTTCCAGAATGCGTTTGATATCGGCATTCTTGCCGCGCTTGCCCGCCGGGATTTCGGTCAGCTCAAACGGCATGTCTTTTGGAAAGCGGTGCAGATAATCCATAAAGCCGGTCTGCACCCAGTCTGGCATTTTAGTGCCGACCGCTACCAGTTGCAGTTTCACCGCTTAGCTCCAGAGTTTTTCCAGCTCGTACAACTGACGGCTTTCTTCCTGCATCACGTGAACAATCACTTCGCCTAAATCGACAACCACCCAGTCAGAAGCTTCCTGACCTTTCATGCCGAACAGTTCCATACCGGCGTTGCGCGCTTCCTGCACAACGTGGTTGGCGATCGACATCACGTGACGGGTAGAGGTGCCGCTGCAGATGATCATGCAATCGGTGATGCTGGATTTACCCTGTACATCCAGAGCGATAATGTCTTGGCCTTTCAGGTCATCAATTTTATCGATGACGAAATCTTGGAGCGCTTTACCTTGCAAAGGTTCCCCCTCGGGTGTGTTCGGTTTATTCGACTGCGGCGGGCAACTGCCCGTATTGCGGCCTGAATCAATGATAAGTCGGCAGGATGCCGCTGAAAGCCAGCTGGTGACTGCCCGGCCAGCTAAGGTTTCCGGGGTTTTCAGCGAATACCTGAAAAATAGCGGCGCAGTATATCATGCAGCTCTCGCTAGCGATATAAACCCTGTAACTCGATATAGCGTTGTACTGAACGTGGCAACAGGTCATCACAGTTGAGGCCCTGATGGCGGCGCTGGCGGATTTCCGTGGCAGAAATTTCCAACTGCGGTGTGTCTGCCAGATAGATATAGCCCTGAGGTTTCAGGCTAAGCTGTCTGGCATCGGTCACCTGATGCTGTTCCAGCCACTGCTGCAGTTCTTGCGTGTCCATCCGGTCATTGTAACCGGGACGGGCCAGCACCAGCAGATGACAGGTCTCCAGCAGCGATTGCCAGCGGTGCCATTTGTGCAACGACAAGAGCGAGTCCTGGCCAATAATAAACGCCAGAGGCAATTCAGCGCCACGTTCTTTACGAATGGCTTCCAGCGTCTCTATGGTATAGGACGGCGTTGTGCGGTGCAGCTCACGGTCGTCTACGGCAAATAACGGATTGCCGGCGATTGCCAGCTCTACCATTTTCAACCGTTGCTGTGCATTAGCCTCGGGCTGAGGGCGATGCGGGGGAACATGGTTTGGCAGTAGCGTGACCCGGCTCAGGCCAACTTCTGCTGCGAGGGCCTCCACCGGCCGTAAATGGCCGTAGTGGATTGGGTCAAAGGTACCGCCAAACAGGGCGTGCAGAACGGTGGTGTCTTGCGTTTTAGTGGGCATCTGAAAAACTCGTGGCCAGAGGTTTGCCGCACAGCAGCATTGACAGGGTTTCCAGTTCCGACCAAACCGATTGGCCGTAATCCTGTTTAAGGGTGATTTCAATCTGCGCCAGCAGATGCACAGCTTGCCGCAGTTGGGTACCGGATAGCCGCTGTAATGCCTGAGTGACCAGATTGCGGCGGTTTTGCCACACTTTGTACTGATCAAACAACGTGCGCAGCGGCACTGATGCCATGCGTCGTTGCAAATTCAGCAATTGCAGTAATTCGCGCTGCAGGGTACGTAGCAAAATGACCGGTTCGACATCTTCCTGCTGCATCTGTTGCAGGATATGCCAGGCACGTTTGCTTTTACCTGCCAACAGAGCATCTAGCCAGTGGAATGGCGTGAAGTGTGCGGCGTCGTTTACCGCCAGTTCAACGCGCGGTAGCGTGAGTTTACCGTCTGGATGCAGCAGTGACAGCCTTTCGAGTGCCTGCGACAACGCAAGCAGGTTGCCCTCGTAGCAATAGCACAGCAACTGATTGGCCGCGTCGTCCAATTCCAATTTCATGGTTTTGGCGCGCTGTGCTACCCAGCGTGGCAATTGGGCTTGCTCAGGTGTTTGGCAACTGACATAAGCACCATGCGGAGTGAGAGCCTTGAACCAGGCGCTGTTTTCTTGCGCCTTGGTCAGGCGCGGCCCACGCAGTATCAGCAAAATATCGTCATGCAGCAGGGCGGCCAGCTTGATTAGCTGTTCACCGATAGGCGCGGTGGGTCCGTTCTCCGGGAAGATCAGCATCAGCGTCTGGCGACTGGCAAACAGGCTCATGGCCTGACAGATGCTGAAAATGGCGTCCCAGTCGGTATGGGCATCAAGTGAAATGCTGTAATGCTCGGTGAACTGCTGTTGTTGCGCCGCCTGACGGATCAGATCCTGGCTTTCCTGCAACAGTAACGGTTCATTGCCACTCAATAAATAACAAGCGCGCAGCCCTTCTCGGAGCTGCGCGGCAAGTTGTTCAGGATAAATACGAATCATTGATCTACACGGCTGGCCGCTTTTTCACCGGCGGCAGCGGCTTTCTGTTGCGTTTCTTCTTCCGCCGCGTGCACGGTCAGCAGTTTGCGCACCAGTTGCTGCGCGGCCTGCTCACGCATTTCCTGACGAATGATCTCCTGTTCGGAGTCTTTAGCCAGTGCGGTCAGTGGGTTATCGAAGAACGAACGGAACACTTTCACGCTCAGCGGATACAAATCGTGACCCGGGAGCAGCACCTGTGCCTGAACGGTCAGCACCATCTGGTACTCAGCGGTTTTACCGTCCTGGAAGATAGACGCGGTATCCTGGCTTTCGGTTGCGCCAATGATGCGTAGGGAAGGGAGATCCTTACGTTTCGCATCTTTGACAATGGTCACGCCGCTTAGACGCAACTGTTCACGCACTGCACGGGTCAGCGGGCCATAAGGGTCTCCACTATCCAGCAGTAGCGTTTTCATTTCTGAGGGTACCTGCGTGGTGCCACGCAGGTGAAAACCGCAGCCAGCGGTGACCAGCACCGCCAACCCCAGCAACAACGTCAGAATACGATGTCGCACAACGCCTCCTTGTGTTAACCCACAACCAGGTTAAGCAATTTGCCAGGAACATAGATCACTTTGCGAATCGTAACCCCGTCCAGATATTTAGCGACCAGATGTTCCTCGGCAGCGCGCGCGCGCACTTGCTCTTCGGTTGCATCCGCTGCCACAGTGATTTTAGCGCGAACCTTGCCGTTTACCTGCACAACCACCAGCTTGGAATCTTCGACCATCGCTTGCTCGTCGGCTTGCGGCCAGACTGCGGTATCCACATCACCTTCGCCACCCAGAGCCTGCCACAGAGAGAAGCACACGTGTGGAGTGAACGGATACAGCATCCGAACCACGGACAGCAGTGCTTCTTGCAACAGCGCACGATCTTGCTCGCTTTCTTGCGGTGCACGGGCCAACTTGTTCATCAGTTCCATCACCGCGGCAATCGCGGTGTTGAACGTCTGACGGCGGCCGATATCGTCGGTCACTTTGGCGATGGTTTTGTGCAGATCGCGGCGCAGTGATTTTTGTTCTTCGTTCAGTGTCGCAACGTTCAGCGGCTGAACTGCACCTTTTTCCAGATGTTCGTAGGCCAGTTTCCAGACGCGTTTCAGGAAGCGGTTTGCCCCTTCCACACCGGACTCCTGCCACTCCAGCGTCATTTCTGCCGGTGAAGCGAACATCATGAACAGGCGTACGGTATCGGCGCCGTATTTCTCAACCATCACCTGTGGGTCGATGCCGTTGTTTTTCGACTTCGACATTTTGCTCATGCCAGCATAGACCAGTTCACGACCTTGTGGATCGGTGGCTTTAATAATGCGGCCTTTGTCGTCGCGTTCAACATTGGCGTCGACGGGAGAAACCCACACGCGCTCACCGCTGTTACCGGTGTAATAGAAGGCATCTGCCAACACCATACCCTGACACAGCAGGCGTTTTGCCGGCTCATCGGAATCGACCAGGCCTGCGTCACGCAGCAGTTTGTGGAAGAAGCGGAAATACATCAGGTGCATGATGGCATGTTCGATGCCGCCAACATACTGATCGACCGGCAGCCAGTAGTTGGCGGCGGCTGGATCCAGCATCCCTTTGTCGTACTGCGGGCAGGTATAACGCGCGTAGTACCAGGATGACTCCATAAAGGTGTCGAAGGTGTCTGTTTCACGGAACGCTGGCTGACCGTTTACGGTGGTTTTCGCCCACTCAGGATCGGCTTTAATTGGGCTGGTGATACCGTCCATTACCACATCTTCCGGCAAGATCACCGGCAGTTGGTCTTCAGGTGTTGGCATCACGGTACCGTCTTCCAACGTCACCATTGGGATTGGCGCACCCCAGTAACGCTGGCGGGAAACGCCCCAGTCACGCAGACGGTAATTAACCTTGCGCTGACCGACGCCTTTGGCGACCAGTTTGTCGGCAATGGCGTTGAAACCGTCTTGGTGATCCAGACCGTCAAATTCACCCGAGTTGAACAGTGTGCCTTTTTCAGTCATGGCTTCGGCTTGCACGTCGGGTTGGCTGCCGTCGAGTGCCAGCACAACCGGTTTGATCGGCAAACCGTATTTGGTCGCGAACTCCCAGTCACGTTGATCGTGAGCGGGTACTGCCATCACGGCGCCTGTGCCGTATTCCATCAGCACAAAGTTGGCAACCCAAATTGGCACTTGCTCGCCGGACAGCGGGTGGATGGCGAACAGGCCGGTCGGCATGCCTTTCTTCTCCATCGTCGCCATTTCGGCTTCGGCCACTTTGGTGTTACGGCACTCTTCGATAAATTCAGCCAGCGCAGGGTTGTTCACGGCGCCTTGCTGCGCCAGCGGGTGGCCCGCGGCAACGGCAACGTAGGTGGCACCCATAAAGGTGTCAGGACGCGTGGTATAAACCGTCAGTTTTTCATCGCTGCCCGACACGTCAAAGGTGATGTCCACCCCTTCAGAGCGGCCAATCCAGTTACGCTGCATGGTTTTCACCTGCTCTGGCCAGCTTTCAAGCGTGTCCAAATCGTTCAGCAGTTGATCGGCGTAATCGGTGATTTTGATAAACCACTGAGGGATCTCTTTACGCTCAACCTTGGTGTCACAGCGCCAGCAGCAGCCGTCGATAACCTGTTCGTTAGCCAACACGGTCAGATCGTGCGGACACCAGTTCACCGCGGAGGTCTTCTTGTAGACCAGGCCTTTTTCGTACAGCTTGGTGAAGAACCACTGTTCCCAGCGGTAGTAATCCGGATCGCAGGTGGCGATCTCGCGATCCCAGTCATAGCCGAAGCCCAGCAGTTTCAGCTGGTTCTTCATGTATTCGATGTTGTCGTAGGTCCACGGAGCCGGTGCAGTGTTGTTTTTCACCGCAGCGCCTTCAGCCGGCAGGCCGAACGCATCCCAGCCGATCGGCTGTAGGACGTTTTTACCTAGCATGCGCTGATAGCGCGAGATCACGTCACCGATAGTGTAGTTACGAACGTGCCCCATGTGCAGACGGCCTGATGGGTACGGCAGCATGGATAGGCAGTAATACTTTTCCTTGCTCGCATCTTCGGTAACCTTGAAAGTTTGCTTCTCTTCCCAGTGAAGCTGTACGTTCGATTCTATGTCTTCTGGACGGTATTGCTCTTGCATGGCGGCTGGTGGTCCTGTAGGTGTCAAACAGCTACCCCCTTCATCTTTCAAGCCGCGGCGTTGTTGGCTGCGTACACTCAACCCAGTCACTTACCGTTGTAAGCTTCTGGGTTTCCCGCACTGGCCACCTGGCCGTGACTCGAAACCTATCGGGGTATTTCTGTAGCATTCTGTTGAGTACTTATAGATCCGCATAGCATAGCTGATAAGACCTCTTGGCAACAACACCCAGCGCCCGACTCGGCGTATTTAAAAAATCTTCGCCATGATATGTCTCACAACCTGAGGATCTCACCCCTTGCCAAGTGACATCAGCAATTTACGGCTAAAATGATAAGGGATAGTTTAAGAGGTAAGCCCTGTCACGTAAGTTCATCGAGGAGAGATTATGAACAAGGTTGCTCAGTACTACCGCGAATTGGTGGCATCTCTGACCGAACGTTTGAAAAATGGCGAACGTGATATTGACGCACTGGTCGCGAGCGCTGAAAAACGGCTGAATGAAGCCGGTGAGTTGACGCGCGATGAAGTGGAGCAGGTCACTCTGGCGGTCAGGCGCGACTTGGAAGAGTTTGCGCGTAGCTACCAGGAAAGCCGGGACGAGTTTACCGACAGCGTTTTTATGCGGGTGATTAAAGAGAGCCTGTGGCAGGAACTGGCAGATATTACGGATAAAACCCAGTTGGAATGGCGAGAAGTCTTCAAAGATGTCAGCCATCATGGTGTTTACCACAGCGGTGAAGTTGTTGGTCTGGGCAACCTGGTATGTGAACAGTGCCACCATCATTTGGCATTTTACACACCGGAAGTGCTGCCGCTATGCCCGAAATGCGGTCACGACCAGTTCCAACGTCGGCCTTTCGAGCCTTAAAATTTCACGCCCCGGTCCTCTCTTGTCGAGATAGAGCCGGGGCATTGCTATCAACCAAAGAGTTTCTTCATCAAGTTACTGAGAAAACCACCGCTGGCTGGGGCTGTCGCTGTTTCAACCTGGTTGGCAACCGCAGCGTACTGCGCAGCAGGCACTTTCTGCGCCACGGCAATACGGCTGTCCTGTGCGGTTTTTTCTGCCGCTTCTGGGCCATAGGCAAAGCCTTCTGCCAACACGAACTCCACATCAGTAATGCCGATAAACCCTAAGAACAGCTTCAGGTAAGGTGTGATCAGGTCGCTTGGTGTATCTGCATGGATACCGCCGCGGCTGGAGATCACTATCGCTTTTTTGCCGGTAACCAGGCCTTCTGCGCCTTCGGAGGTGTAACGGAAGGTTTGACCGGCACGCGCCACCAGGTCGAAATAGATTTTCAACTGAGTGGGGATGTTGAAGTTGTACATCGGCGCACTGATGATAATGGTGTCGTGCGATTTCAGCTCGGCAATCAACGCATCTGAAAGTGCCAGCGTCTCTTGCTGGTGTGGCGTTAAAGGCTTGTCACCGGCGTTAAAACCGCCAATCACTTCGCCATCCAGCTCAGGTAGGGTCGGGTTGGCTAAATCGCGAAAGGTAAAACTGTCGCTTGGGTGGGTTTCACGCCACTGTTGAACAAAAAAATCGACTAATTTTCCAGACTGGGAGTAATCACCCAGGATACTTGATTTCAGGACCAGTATACGACTCATTGGGTATTCTCCAGGCTAGGTCTAAGGTGTCAGTGCTGTTGTGCATTTGATAGCATCTTAGAGGCAAGCCTGGAGCAGTGATAGCGTAAAAATTCGCTGGGTTAAATCAAAAAAATTGAACATTGAGAGGCGCTATTGGTAACCTGCCACGCGTTCGGCTAACAGATTGATAAACCCTTCGCGGTCAATGTCGGTCAGCACTTCCACGTTGGCCGCGTTGCCGTTTTGCTGGAAGACATCCACCACCGTCATCCCTTGGGTGTATTCCCCTTTGGTTTCTACACCGACCCAACGTTCTATACTGCTAAACAGCTGTGGTGCCAGTAGCCAAGCGATGGTGCAGGGATCGTGCATCGCGGCACCGGGCAACCCTCGCGGGTGGCTGAGATACAGCGGCAGGTAGAAGTCGAGCATTTCTGCCACGGCCTGCGCTACCGGATTTTTGATGTTGCGGATACGTTCGATATCCTGCGGCAGCACCAATGCCTGGTGAGTCACATTCAATCCCGCCATGGTCATTGGCACACCGGATTTCAGAACCATGTCGGCGGCTTCCGGGTCGACAAAAATATTAAATTCCGCCACGGGAGTCGTATTACCGGCGTTCATCCCGCCCCCCATAAATACGATACGCTCAATGTTATCTTTCAACTCAGCGTGTTGAGCCAATAGCAGCGCAATATTGGTCATTGGCCCGGTGACCACCAACGTGATTGGTTCTGGGCTGTTCCGTAACAGGTCAGCGATAAGCTCCACGGCGGTTTGTTTGACCGGTGCGATCGTCGGGGTCGGCAGATGGGTATTACCCATGCCGGTTTTGCCATGGACGTAGTCGGCAATCACCAGCTCACGCATCAGTGGAGCGGCGGCACCTGCAGCGACAGGAATGTCTTCACGCTTCATCAGCGTTAGCAGGCCGAGTGCGTTATGCAGGGTTTTCTCTGGCGTTTGGTTGCCGGCGGAGGTGGTGATCGCTTTAACGTCCAGTTCCGGTGAGCTGAGTGCCATAGCAAGGGCAATGGCATCGTCCAGGCCGGGATCGCAATCGATAATGATAGGGCGGGGCATGTTTATCTCCTTTTGTTGTTATCCAGTGAGCATCGGATCAAAACAGGGGAGAAACAAGTGCTTTTAGTGCCGGGCGGGGGGAAATAAAATTGCGCCCCAGGCGGGGCGCAGAGTCGTCATCAGTGCAGGATTTTCGCCAAGAAATCTTTAGCACGCTCGGACTCTGGGTTGTTGAAGAAGTCGTCTTTGTTACGATCTTCGACAATTTTGCCCTCATCCATAAAGATCACCCGGTTTGCCACTTTGCGGGCAAAGCCCATTTCGTGGGTCACCACCATCATGGTCATGCCTTCGTTCGCGAGTTCCACCATAACGTCCAGCACTTCGTTGATCATTTCCGGATCGAGCGCAGACGTGGGTTCATCGAACAGCATGGCGATAGGATCCATACACAGCGCACGGGCGATAGCCACACGTTGCTGTTGGCCACCGGAAAGTTGCCCAGGGAACTTGTTGGCATGGGCGGTCAAACCGACACGCTCCAGCAACTTCAGGCCTTTATCGCGTGAGGCGGCCTTATCGCGTTTGAGTACTTTTACCTGTGCCAGCGTCAAATTGTCGATGATCGACAAGTGCGGGAACAACTCAAAGTGCTGAAACACCATGCCGACTTTTGAACGCAACTGCGCCAGATTGGTTTTTTTGTTATTGACCGGGGTGCCGTTCACCAGGATATCGCCTTGCTGGATCGGCTCCAGGCCGTTGACGGTTTTGATCAGGGTGGACTTGCCTGAACCTGAAGGACCACAGACTACCACCACTTCGCCTTTTTTTACTTCAGTGGTGCAATCGGTCAGAACCTGAAAGTGACCGTACCACTTAGAAACATTTTTCAGGGATATCATCAAACAGTCCTTTTCTTCAAATAGCTTACCAGCGCCGAGGCGGCGAGACTGATAACAAAGTAGACAAAACCGGCAAACAGGATCATTTCGACCTGCGTACCGTCGCGCTCACCGATGGTGGAAGCAGTACGGAAGAAGTCAGCCAGGCTCAGTACGTATACCAGAGAAGTATCCTGGAAGAGTACGATGCCTTGGGTTAGCAGCAGCGGCACCATGGCGCGGAATGCCTGCGGCAAGATTACCAGCTTCATGGATTGCCAGTGAGTCATGCCTAATGCCAACGCAGCGGAAGACTGACCGCGCGAAATACTGATAATGCCGGCACGGATAATTTCCGAGTAATAGGCCGCTTCAAACAGGGAAAAGGCTACCATAGCCGAGATCAGGCGAATATCGGTTTTCGGTGATAACCCTAGAACCTGTTGTAATAAGCTTGGAACGACAAGATAGAACCACAACAGCACCATAACCAACGGCACCGAGCGGAACAGGTTGACGTACACGGCGGCGAACCAACTGATTGGCTTGAACGATGACAACCGCATGACGGCCAGAATGGTGCCCCAAAGGATACCGACAACGATGGCGGTCACGGTGATCTTCAGCGTAATGAGCAGACCCTGAAGGAGATAAGGGAAGCTTGGGACAATGGATGCCCAGTCAAATTCGTACATTATTTACTCCCCATATTGCCGGGCAACTGCACTTTTCTTTCGACCAAACGCATTAGCAGCATGATGACGGCATTGATGCAGATATAGGCCAGTGTAATCGCGGTAAAGGACTCATAGGCATGCGCGGAGTAATCCAGCAGTTTGCCTGCCTGGGCTGCCATGTCGACTAACCCGATAGTGGAGGCGATGGCGGAGTTTTTGACCAGGTTGAGCATTTCCGAGGTCATCGGCGGAACAATAACCCGGTAAGCATTCGGCAACAGCACGTAGCGATAGGTCTGCGGCAACGTCAGGCCCATGGCCAGCCCGGCAGCTCTCTGGCCACGTGGCAGCGACTGTATGGCGGCACGAACCTGCTCGCACACACGTGCAGCAGTAAAGAGACCAAGGCACAGCATCGAAGAAACAAAGAACTGCACGTTAGGATCGAGTTCGGTTTTGAACCACATGCCGATGTTGGTGGGCAGCAGTTCCGGGATCACCAGATACCAGGTGAAGAATTGCACAATGAGCGGCACATTACGGAACAATTCAACGTAACAGGTGCCAAGGGTGGAAAGAA
This sequence comes from Serratia sp. CoH_122_TC_1, assembly GCF_058191755.1. Lineage (NCBI taxonomy): Bacteria > Pseudomonadati > Pseudomonadota > Gammaproteobacteria > Enterobacterales > Yersiniaceae > Serratia > Serratia sp. CoH_122_TC_1. The sequence continues at coordinate 79,091 of NZ_JBXWLA010000015.1, read as the reverse complement.
AGCGGTTGGGTACGGTACGCAAGATACCGAATAGCGAACCGACAAAGAAAGCGATAATCCATGCACAGACGGAGAGGGCTACCGTTACTTGGAAGCCGGACCAAATCCAGCCAAGGTAGGTGGTATTCCCAAACGGGGCCTGCTGCAGAAAGATACCCCAGTTCCAATCTATTGACATAACAAACTCCGTTAAGCGGGCGCAGAGCGCCTAAAGATTGATGACTATTCAACGCCGATGGCACCGCGGCCAGTCGGGCTGACTTATGTGTGCGGGCATCGGTAATGTGCAATGGGGGAAAAATGCGGGAGGGGAACGGCCTCCCGTATTCCTGTCTGTCCCAGTCATCAACAGAGCTGGCTTGGCCTGATGGCCGCCCCAGCCCTTGTTCTATTAGTTCAGTGCTTTATCGTTAGGCTCTTTGAACAATTTCTTCATGTCGTCCGACAGTTCGAAGTTCATGTTGAGATTCTTAGGTGGGATAGGTTGTTTGAACCACTTATCAAACCATTTCGTTGCCTCACCTGAAGTCTGTGCCTGAGCGATGGTGTCATCGACCAGTTTTTTGAACTCAGGATCGTCTTTACGCAGCATACAGCCGTAGGCTTCTTGAGATTGCGGCGTTCCAAGGATTTCCCATTGATCCGGCTTCTTCGCTTTTGCGCGTTCGCCGGCCAGCAGGGCGTCGTCCATCATAAAGGCCACGGCACGACCGCTTTCCAGGGTACGGAATGAGTCACCGTGGTCTTTGGCGCTGATGATGCGCATATTCATTTTGTTGCTGTCGTTCAGCTTATTGAGCAGTACTTCAGAGGTGGTACCGGACGTTACGACGACAGGTTTCCCGGCCAGATCTTTGAAATCTTTAATATCAGAGCCTTTTTTCACCAACAGGCGGGTACCGACCACGAAGATGGTGTTGGAGAAGGCGGCCTGTTTTTGACGCTCAAGGTTGTTGGTGGTTGAGCCACATTCGAAGTCAAAGGTACCGTTTTGCAGCAGTGGGATACGGTTCTGTGAGGTGATTGGTAACATTTTTACCTGCAGGTTAGGCAGGTTCAGCTTTTTCTTAACAGCATCAACGATTTGGTTGGAGTAGTCCTGGGAGTAACCCACAACTTTCTGCTGGTTGTCGTAGTAGGAGAACGGCACTGACGATTCGCGATGGCCGACAACGATCACGCCGTTATCTTTGATTTTCTTCAGCGTACCGGTCAGTTCTTCCGCATGGGCTACGCTACCTGCCATACCGATCAGCAGTAACGATAACGCCAATTTACGCATTTGCATGGTCCAACTCCTTTGCTGTTGTGGTGGCTCAAATTCAAAGAGCATCAGATTCAAAATGGAGGTTTATTGCTTAAGTTATAAAGATAGTCTTAGTACCGATAACCGTTAGAAAATAGCCGATTGTGAACGGCTTGAAACTAAAATGTTTCATTTTTTGAGACGCCACGCGCACCAAATTAATGCAACAAAATCTCAATGCACCTATATGGTGCCGGTCATGCCCCTGAGTTGTGCATAAGTGCGACAAAGCGTCAGTAAAAGTAAATCGGTCATCAATCACAGAATAATTAAAGCAAGGAGTGTGCCAGAAACGCTGGTTTAGCAATGGTTTATGCTGGCTGAATGGCAAACGCTGGCGATGCGGGAGGCAATGTTAAGTTTATAGGGGGGATGAATTGAAGCGGGGCGTGCCAGCGGCAACGCCCCAAAGGATTATTTACGACGCAGACTGAGGATCAGCGCCAGACCGCCGAGCAGTAAAGTGACGATCCACAATGGCGTAGCGCCAAAGCGGGCATAAGGCGTGATGCCGGTGGTCGGCGTCATTTTCACTTCAAGCACCTTACGAGTGAACTGCGGAATCTCTGCGATGACCTCACCGTTGGCATCTACCGCGGCGGTGACGCCGTTGTTGGTGCTGCGCAACAGTGGACGGCCCAACTCCAGTGCGCGCATACGCGCCATCTGGAAGTGCTGCCACGGACCTATGGAATGGCCGAACCAGGCGTCATTGGAAATGGTCAAAAGGAAGTTGGTATCTGGGCGGAAGTTGTCGCGAACCTGTTGGCCCAAGACAATCTCATAACAGATCGCCGCAGTCAGGTTGTACCCCTTCACACTGAGCTGTGGCTGGACATAATCGCCGCGGCTGAAGGAAGACATTGGCAGATCAAAGAACGGTGCCAGTGGGCGTAACAACGTCTCCAGCGGGACAAACTCGCCGAAGGGCACTAAATGGTGCTTGTTGTAGCGGTCTTTGGCTGGGTAGCTGTAGGGTGCGGGCTCGCCCAATACAATGGCGCTGTTGTAAATTTGCTGGCCCTGCGGTGTCGCACGTACGTCAACAATGCCGGTGATCAGGCTGCTGTTTTTGGCACGCATCAGATCATCCATCATAGTCAGGAAACCATTCTGGCTGGCTTCATAGTCCGGGATGGCGGATTCCGGCCAGATGATGATCGGCGCTTTGCCCACATAGGGGCGCGTTTCATCCAGGTAGGTTTGCAGCGTGCTGACCAGGGCTTTCGGGTCCCACTTCATCGACTGAGCGATGTTGCCCTGAACCATGGCGACGTTGACCGCTTTGTCCGGTTGTGGGGTGAACCAGTGCAGTTGGCGCAAAGGCCACGGCAACAGCAGCAGCGCGACGGCAACCACGGCCGGCGTGATACGGCGTTGATTCACCGCGTACACAAGTAGCCCGGCGATCGCCATCAGCATAAAGGTGATGGTATCTACCCCCATCAGCGGGGCAATGCCTTTTAACGGCCCGTTGAGCTGGCTGTAACCGAACTGCAGCCAAGGGAAACCGGTCAGTACCCAACCACGCAGAAACTCGGTCACTTGCCACAACGCGGGCGCGGCAATCGCCAAACGGTACCAGCTGGTAGCTGGCCACAGCCGTGCCAGCAATCCGGCAAACAGCCCGGTATACAGTGACAAATAGGCGGCCAGTAACGCGACCAGGAAAATATTAACGGCGAAGGGCATGCCACCGAAATCGGCAATGCTGACGTAAACCCAGTTAATGCCGGTACCGAACAGACCGAAGCCCCAGCAGAAACCGAGCAAGGCGGACTGTTTAGTCGTGCGATTGAGGGTAACGGCCAACAGGCCAAACGAGGAGACAATGGCCGCAGGCCAGATATCGTACGGAGAAAATGCCAACGTACCGCTGGCACCGGTCAACAGCGCCAGTAGGGCGCGAACCCACTGGCGTTCAAGGAAAGAGGCTTTAGCCATGTTTAATTTAGTCTTCCAGTTTCGGTTGCGGAGAATCGTCCGGAATTTTTACATGAACCTGGATGATACGTCGACTGTCGGCCATCGCAACTTTAAATAGGTAACCTTCGATTTCAATGGTTTCCCCGCGCGCAGGCAAATGACCGAAGGCTTGCATCACCAGACCACCGATAGTGTCGACCTCGTCATCACTGAAATGGGTGCCGAAGGCTTCATTGAAGTCTTCAATCGGTGCCAATGCGCGCACGGTATACATATGACGGCTGAGCTGGCGGATATCCAGATCGTCTTCGTCATCATATTCATCTTCAATCTCGCCGACTATCAGCTCCAGAATGTCTTCGATAGTGACCAGACCGGATACGCCGCCGAATTCGTCAATGACAATCGCCATGTGATAACGCTGGGAGCGGAACTCCTTCAGCATCCGGTCTACTCGCTTGCTTTCAGGCACCACCACGGCGGTACGCAGCACCTTGTCGATGCTGAACTCCTCGGATTCTGCGCGCATAAACGGCAGCAGATCCTTGGCCATCAAAATGCCTTCGATGTGATCTTTATCTTCGCTGATCACCGGGAAGCGCGAGTGGGCGGATTCAATGATCACGTCCAGGCACTCTTCCAGCGTTTGGTTACGCTTGAGCGTTACCATCTGGGAGCGCGGGATCATGATGTCGCGCACGCGCTGCTCGGCGATATCCATCACGCCTTCCAGCATGTCTCGGGTATCGGGATCGATCAGGTCGTTTTGCTCGGAATCACGGATCAGCTCTACCAGATCACCACGGTTTTTAGGTTCGCCGTGGAACAGCTGGTTAAGGATAAGAGTAAAGAACCCCTTCTTGGGACTGGGGCTGTCATTGCTTTGTGAATGGTCGTCGCTCATGGCGTTTTAGTTAACATCACTCATGTCAGAGTTAGGGGAGTCAGCGACAGCCCCATAGAGGGGCTGTGGGGAAATCAGCTGACGTCAGAGAGGGTCTTTTTCCGCCAGGTACGGGTCCGGATAGCCCAGGCCGTGCATGATTTCGGTTTCCAAAGACTCCATTTCTTCGGCTTCATCGTCTTCGATGTGGTCATACCCTAGCAGATGAAGGCTACCGTGAACAACCATATGCGCCCAGTGGGCCTCCAGCGCCTTCTCTTGCTCAACCGCTTCTTGTTCAACGACCTGTCGGCAGATGATCAAATCGCCGAGCAGCGGCAGTTCAATACCTGGGGGGGCTTCGAACGGGAATGACAGTACATTGGTGGGTTTGTCCTTGCCGCGATAAGTCAGGTTCAATTCGTTACTTTCGGCCTCGTCGACCAAGCGAATGGTCACTTCGGCTTCTTCTTGAAACTGCGGTAGCACGCCTTCCAGCCAGCGCTGGAAAGTGGCCTCGTCCGGCAGACCGTTACTGTCTGCACAGGCAATCTGCAGATCCAAAATCACCTGACTCATGGTATCTCCTGCTCGGAGGCGATAGTCGCCTCGCGCTTACGTTGTTCGTTAATGGCGTCTTTGCGTTTCTGTTCGGCGGCTTCCCAGGCTTCATAGGCGATTACCACACGGGCAACGACCGGATGACGAACCACATCTTCGCTGTGGAAGAAGTTGAAGCTCAGCTCTTCGACGTCCGCCAGCACTTCCATCGCGTGGCGCAGGCCGGATTTTTGGTTGCGTGGCAGGTCTACCTGCGTCACGTCACCGGTAATCACCGCTTTTGAGTTGAACCCGATACGTGTCAGGAACATCTTCATCTGTTCGATAGTGGTGTTCTGGCTCTCATCAAGGATGATAAACGCATCATTGAGGGTACGGCCGCGCATATAGGCCAGCGGCGCAACTTCAATCACATTGCGTTCAATCAGCTTTTCTACGCGCTCGAAGCCCAGCATTTCGAACAGGGCGTCGTACAATGGGCGCAGATAAGGATCGACCTTTTGGCTCAGATCCCCTGGCAGGAAGCCCAGTTTTTCACCGGCTTCGACTGCGGGGCGGGTCAGCAGTATGCGACGAATGTCCTGACGTTCCAGCGCATCTACCGCGGCAGCAACCGCCAGATAGGTCTTGCCGGTACCTGCCGGGCCAATGCCAAAGGTAATGTCATGGTCGAGAATATTGGCGATGTACTGCGCCTGGTTCGGCGTACGCGGTTTCACCATGCCACGCTTGGTTTTGATGGTGACGGCCTTGCCGTAATCCGGCACGCTGTCGGCAATCTGTTCCAGCACCCGGCTTTCTTTGATGGCCAGATGAATTTGTTCCGGATCGATATCTGGGATCACGCCGCGGATGGGGGAGGTGTCCACGTACAGGTGGCGCAGGATATCCGCGGCGGCAACCACACTCGGGTTTTTGCCAACCAGTTTAAAACGGTTGTCACGGCGGTTTATCTCAATACCCAACCGGCGTTCGAGTTGTTTGATGTTCTCATCAAACGGGCCGCACAGGCTGAGTAATCGCTTATTGTCTGCCGGCTCTAACAAAATTTCTTGTGTTGCGACGTTCAAACTATTCCTCAAGGCTCATATCGGGCCTGGTTGATTTTCGGTACGCGCATTCAGGGCAAAACCTGAGGTTCTCTACCTTGAATTATTCATGGTGCGACGCACTGGCGCAAGTTTACCCATGATCTATCTGTGCGCCGACGGCGAAATTCAAGGGCTGATAGAGGAAAAACGCGGCCTAAACAGCCGCGTAAGAACATGAGAGCAAAGTCTGCGGGATCAGTTCTTTTTCACGAACTCGGATTTCAGCTTCATTTGACCAAACCCATCAATTTTACAATCAATGTTGTGGTCGCCTTCCACCAGACGGATGTTCTTCACCTTGGTGCCAATTTTCAGCATTGAAGAGCTGCCTTTGACCTTCAGATCTTTTACCACGGTCACCGCGTCGCCGTCGGCCAGCAGGTTGCCGTTGGCGTCTTTGACAATCAGCGCATCGCTGTCTTCTGCCGGGGCGCTGTCGCTCCACTCGTGGGCACATTCAGGGCAGATGAACATCGCGTTGTCCTGGTAGGTGTATTCGGAGTTGCACTTCGGGCAGTGTGGGAGTTGCATGTTATGTCGCCTCTTAAAATAGAAAAAAGAACCGCAACGGACGCACGCGCCCGGCGGAGAAATAAATGTTTTGTACTGTATGTCATTCCAAAATAATTGGAGTTACATCACAACAAAGCCACGGCTTTGTTGAACAGCGCTTGCGCTGGCCCCAACGGGCGAGGCTTTGCCGAGTAACGCGGCAGTGCGCCCCCAGTCACTGAGTAAACTAAGTGACTGGGGGGAGCGTGCGCGGCCAACACAGATGCAGCTTCAAGTATGAAGGGAGGGCTGGTAAATACCGACACCTAACGCATTTTCTTTGCGCGTCCGGGCGATGACTGACTGCGGGGATTCATGTACGCGCAGGTCCATCTGCTGTTCGGTACGTACCACTGCGCCACGCAGGGTGTTGGTCAAAACGTCGGTGATTTCCACATCAACGAACTGGCCGATCATGTCCGGCGTGCCTTCAAAGTTCACCATGCGGTTGCATTCGGTACGGCCGGCTAATTCCATCACGCTTTTGCGAGAGGTCCCTTCCACTAAAATGCGTTGTACGGTGCCGAGCATCTTACGGCTGAACTGCATCACCTGCTGATTGATGCGATCTTGCAGAATGTACAGTCGCTGTTTTTTCTCTTCTTCACTGACGTCATCGACCATATCGGCTGCCGGGGTTCCCGGGCGTGACGAATAAATAAAGCTGAAGCTGGCGTCGAAGTTAATTTCGGCAATCAGGTTCATGGTCTGCTCGAAGTCAGCCTGGGTCTCGCCTGGGAAGCCGATGATGAAGTCTGAGCTAAGCTGAATGTTGGGACGCGCCTTGCGCAATTTGCGAATGATCGCTTTGTATTCCAGCGCGGTGTGTGCGCGCTTCATCATGGTCAGGATGCGGTCTGAGCCACTCTGCACCGGCAGATGCAGGAAACTGACCAGCTCCGGCGTATCTTCATACACGGCGACGATGTCATCGCTGAACTCGATCGGATGGCTGGTGGTGAAGCGGATGCGATCGATACCGTCGATGGCCGCGACCAGACGCAGCAGTTCGGCGAACGAACAGATGTTGCCGTCGTAAGTGGCTCCGCGGTAGGCGTTAACGTTCTGACCGAGCAGGTTCACTTCCCGCACGCCCTGCGCTGCCAATTGCGCGATTTCGAACAGCACGTCGTCACTCGGGCGGCTGACTTCTTCACCGCGGGTATAAGGCACCACGCAGAAGGTGCAGTACTTGTTGCACCCTTCCATGATAGAGACAAAGGCCGTTGGGCCCTCAGCGCGCGGCTCCGGCAGGCGATCGAATTTCTCGATTTCCGGGAAGCTGATGTCGACCACCGGGCTGCGAGTGCCCTGCACATGGTTGATCATTTCCGGTAGGCGGTGAAGAGTCTGAGGACCGAATACCACGTCTACGCAGGGGGCGCGAGTACGGATCAACTCCCCTTCCTGAGAGGCGACACAGCCGCCCACACCGATGATCAGCGTAGGGTTTTTCTCTTTCAACAATCTCCAGCGGCCCAGCATGGCGAAAACTTTTTCTTGCGCTTTTTCGCGGATCGAGCAGGTGTTCAGCAGCAGCACGTCCGCTTCTTCGGCGTTTTCGGTCCACTCGAAGCCGTGCGTGCTGTTCAACAGGTCTGCCATTTTTGATGAATCGTATTCATTCATCTGGCAGCCCCAGGTTTTGATATGTAGTTTCTTCGTCATTGACTTGCCATTACTCAGTGCGGAGCGAAAGTTGCGATACACGACGTGCAGAGCGCTTATACCTTATGGCTTTCAAGTTGCAGTTAGGCGGCAAGTTCGGGAGTCCCCAGGCGCTTACTCAGGTAAGTAACTGGGGTGAGCGAAGGCAGCCAACAACGCTGCGGCTTGAAAGACGACAGGTATATTGTAAACATTTGACGCCGTTGTGACCAGCGCGGGGAAAACGGTATGCAACCTGAAGCCAAATTAAAAATCCGTTACACTGATGCCAAACGCCATGCCGGTGGGGATGGCGATAATCCACTAAGAAAATATAGCCAATATGAACACTTCTCAAAAACGGTATGACGCCGTGGTGGTCGGGGGCGGAATGGTCGGCGCAGCCGCCGCTCTGGGGCTGGCACAGGCGGGTTGGTCCGTGGCATTGCTGGAGCACCAGGCTCCGCAGGCGTTCGATGCCCACAGCCCACCGGATCTGCGCATTTCTGCGATTGGGTGCACATCGGTGGGGTTACTCAAACAACTGGGTGCCTGGCCAGCGGTGCAAGCCATGCGTACCGCACCCTACCGTCGTTTGGAAACCTGGGAATGGGCGTCTTCACGGGTGGCGTTTGATGCTGTCTCGCTCGGACTGCCGGAACTGGGTTTTATGGTGGAAAACCGCATTCTGCAACTGGCGCTATGGCAGCAATTGGAACAGTGCGAAAATCTGACGCTCTGTTGCCCTGCCAAGCTGCGTTCTCTGCAACGTGTTGATGACCATTGGCGCGTGACGTTGGACTCCTCTGAGACGCTAGAGGCGCGTTTGGTGGTGGGGGCCGACGGTGCGAACTCGCAGGTACGGAACCTGGTGGCTATTGGTACTAACGGTTGGCAGTATCGCCAGTCTTGCATGCTGATCACCGTCGATACCGGTGCACCGCAGCAGGATGTGACCTGGCAGCAGTTTTTCCCTTCTGGGCCCCGTGCTTTCCTGCCGCTGTATGATCAATGGGCTTCATTGGTATGGTACGACAGCCCGCAACGCATCCGTCAGTTGCAGGCAATGCCGTCAGCGCAGCTGGAGCGAGAAATCGCCGAAGCGTTTCCTGCACGTTTGGGGGCGGTAAAAGTGCATGCTGCCGGCTCGTTCCCACTGGCCCGTCGACATGCGCAGCGTTATGTATTGCCAGGGTTGGCATTGATCGGAGACGCGGCTCATACGATTAATCCGCTGGCTGGACAGGGCGTGAACCTGGGCTATCGCGATGTGGAAGCGTTGTTGGCCGTGGTGGGTGATGCGCGGGAGCAGGGCGAGGACTGGAGCAGCGAAGCGGTGCTCATGCGTTATCAGCGCCGCCGCCGTACCGACAATTTGCTGATGCAAAGTGGTATGGATCTTTTTTATACCGCCTTCAGTAATAATTTGGCGCCGCTCAGCGTGGCACGCAATATTGCATTGATGGCAGCTCAGCGGGCGGGTAAGTTGAAGGAACATGCGCTGAAATACGCACTGGGGTTGTAATTGCCCCTTGTTCGTAGGGGCGCTGCATGTTGCGCCCTGATAAACAACCTTCATATCGCCCAAACGTCAGACAGCAAAAAGCCCGCCGAAGCGGGCTTTTCTAAATGTGGCTGGGGTGCCAGGATTCGAACCTGGGTATGCTGGTATCAGAAACCAGAGCCTTACCGCTTGGCGACACCCCAATGGTGTAACAGTAAAATATGGTGGCTACGACGGGATTTGAACCTGTGACCCCATCATTATGAGTGATGTGCTCTAACCAGCTGAGCTACGTAGC
>NZ_JBXWLA010000015.1:0-69223 GCF_058191755.1 Serratia sp. CoH_122_TC_1 | reverse complement strand
ATGGCTGGGGTACCTGGATTCGAACCAGGGAATGCTGGTATCAAAAACCAGTGCCTTACCGCTTGGCGATACCCCATTAGATGCCTGCAACTCGATGAATGAAATGGTGCGGGAGGCGAGACTTGAACTCGCACACCTTGCGGCGCTAGAACCTAAATCTAGTGCGTCTACCAATTTCGCCACTCCCGCAAAAAAGATGGTGGCTACGACGGGATTTGAACCTGTGACCCCATCATTATGAGTGATGTGCTCTAACCAGCTGAGCTACGTAGCCATCTTTTTTCGCGCAACCTTCATCGGCGTTGCGGGGCGCATTATGCGTATATGGCCGTTTTGCGTCAACAAGTTTTTTCCCAAAAAAGCGACCTGATGTGTTGTTTGTCTGGGTTGTGAACAGTATGGCGATAAAATCATCAATTCGGCCGATTAATGGTTGAAAACATCAACAAAAAGGCGGGCCCGAAGGCCCGCCCAAAGAATAAAACGCCGGACGATTATTTGTAGGCAGCCTGGTGAACGCCGACTGCACGACCAGAAGGATCGTCCATCTTTTTGAATGACTCATCCCATTCGATGGCTTTCGCTGAAGAGCAAGCCACTGAGGGGCCGCCTGGCACGCACTCGGCTGCGCTTGGCAGAGGGAACAGCTCCTCGAAGATTTCGCGGTACAGGTAACCTTCTTTAGACCCTGGCGTGTTGTACGGGAAACGGAAACGTGCGGTTTCGAGCTGTTGATCGCTAATTTGCTTGGCAGCGACTTCTTTCAGCGTGTCGATCCAACTATAGCCCACGCCGTCGGAGAACTGCTCTTTCTGGCGCCAGGCCACGCTGGCGGGCAGATAGGACTCAAAACATTCACGCAGGATATGTTTTTCCATTTTGCCATTGCCGCACATTTTGTCTTTCGGGTTGATACGCATCGCCACGTCGAGGAATTTTTTATCCAGGAAGGGCACGCGTGCTTCTACACCCCAGGCAGACATTGCTTTATTCGCGCGAGCACAGTCAAACATATGTAATGCCAGCAGCTTGCGTACGGTCTCGTCATGGAATTCTCGGGCATCCGGCGCCTTATGGAAGTACAGGTAGCCGCCGAACACTTCGTCTGCTCCCTCGCCAGACAGCACCATCTTGATACCCATCGCTTTAATCTTGCGTGACATCAGGTACATCGGGGTCGAGGCACGAATGGTGGTCACGTCATAGGTTTCGATGTGGTAAATCACGTCGCGAATGGCATCCAGGCCTTCTTGCACGGTGAAATGAATCTCATGGTGCACGGTGCCCAGGTGGTTCGCCACTTCCTGCGCGGCGCGCAGGTCTGGGGAGCCTTCCAAACCGACAGCAAATGAATGCAGCTGCGGCCACCAGGCTTCGCTGCGCTCTTGATCTTCCACTCGGCGAGCGGCGTATTTTTTGGTGATAGCGGAAATGACGGAAGAGTCCAGGCCGCCAGACAACAGCACGCCATAAGGCACGTCAGACATCAGGTGACTTTTCACCGAGTCCTCCAGCGCGTTGCGCAGGGTATTGGCGTCTGTCACGTTGTCTTTGACATTGTCGTAATCGAACCAGTCACGCTGGTAGTATTCGCGGATCTCACCGTCCTGGCTCCACAGATAGCTGCCTGCCGGGAATTCTTTAATGGTGCGGCAAACCGGCACCAGCGCTTTCATTTCAGAGGCGACATACAGGTTGCCGAATTCATCATGACCCATATACAGCGGGATAATACCCAGATGGTCACGGCCAATCAGGTAAGCGTCTTTCTCTGAATCGTATAGTGCAAAGGCGAACATGCCTTGCAGGTCGTCGAGGAAGTCAGTGCCTTTTTCCTGGTACAGCGCCAGGATCACTTCACAGTCAGAGCCGGTCTGGAACGCATAGCGATCGCTCAGTTGTTGGCGCAGCGCCTGGTGGTTGTAAATCTCACCGTTAACGGCCAAAACGTGGGTGTGTGCTGCGTTGTACAACGGTTGTGCGCCATTGTTAACGTCGACAATCGATAGACGCTCATGCACCAGAATGGCTTTATCGCTGGCGTAAACACCGGACCAGTCCGGCCCGCGGTGGCGCATCAGACGGGACAGCTCCAGCGCTTTTTTACGCAGTTCAACGGGATCGGACTTCAGATCGAGCACACCGAAAATAGAACACATATAACGACTCTCCTAACGACTTTTATAGACTGTGATGTTGTTTTTGCTGTTATAGGCAGCGTCCCGGCTCATCAATGATGGCGCGGTGTTGCTGCGTTGTGTTTATGAAAATGCGTCAAAACCAACAGGGGATGCAAGCGTTTTAGCGCAGTGCCAGAAAATAGTTGTTTGGGGTAGGGTGATTATTAGCGGATATTCAGTTTTTGACGTCAATAATTAATGATAATGCATTTTTTTTGACAAATAGATGAGTTGCCGGAAAGTTTTACCGGCAACTCATTGCGGACTATCAGGCAGTCAGCTGCCAGAGTGTGAAGGCTGCGTCCGGTGTCCATCCGGCGTTAGAGGTGTGTGCTTGCAGGCAGGTGTATTTCTTTCCTTTGTAGGTCACTACATCACCGACCTTGTAGCTGTGGCTGTTTTGCCACTCATTGACGCCAGGGTCCGGCGGTGTGCCGCCGTCTGCCGTTTTCACTGCCAGTGCACTGCTCGGCAGGGAGGTGTTGCCTTTGTTGTCGGTGGCGGTGACAAAATAACTGTATTGCGTCGCCGCCGTCAGGCCGCTGTCTTGCAGCGACAGACCACCGGTCTGGCCGATCGCGTTACCGTTACGGTAAACCGTATATTGGCTTATCGGATTGGCGCTGTTAGCCGCAGCCCAGTTTAACGTAAGCGAGGTTGAGGTGATCGCGCTGGCGTTCAACGCCGTGGGTGCCTCAGGCTTTCCCGGCGGTGGTGTTACACCTCCTTGAATGAGCGCGGCGTAACGTGTTTTGAATTCCCAGTTGTAGGCCACGCCGGCCTTGCTCTTGCCGTTGTCCCAGTTAACCGACCAGGTCATCAGGCCTTTGATCGACAAACCTTTGGCATCAAGGCGCGCGAAGGCGTTATAGACAGCTTGCTTGTCGACCACATACCCGGTAGCAGCGGCGTCATTGTTGGTTGGCAGGCCGATAACAAACTTGGACGCTGGGATTTTGGTATAACCGCGGGTGCCAGTAACCAGACTTTCCGTCAGGTAATACAGAAAGTCTTCTTTCATGGCGTCATTATTTTGAGTGATCCAGGCGCCTTTACCGCCATTGGCTTCATCGACCCAGATACCGTCACCACCCTGGTTATAATATTGCGGTGCAATGAAATCATAATAACCTTCGAGTGCGGTAATATAATCCAGGTAAGTGCCGTTGGTACGTAAATAAGGGAACTCTGGCGCCATGCTGACAATAAAGTTTTTACCTTCAGCGGCATAATGTGTTTTTACTTTTTTCAATGCGGCCGGTAAGACCGTCTTATTATTAGCTGCGCCGATGGCGGCTTGTTCCAGATCGATGTCCAAGCCATCAAAACCGTAGGTTTCCACCAAACGAATAATTTCATTAGCCAACCGGTCTTCGTCGCCGGTTTTCAATTCGATATGCGCGTCAGCACCGCCCAGAGAAATCAGTACCGCACGGCCCTGGCTGTTCAGAACGCCAACCTGGCGGCGGAACTCGGTATCGGACAGGTTGTAGGGCTTGAAGGTTGGGATACCGTCGCCCTTCATAAACGCCACGGCAACCACATTATATTCAGCAGGAATATCGGTCAGGTTCATATTAGCGAACTGGCCCTGTTGGTAACCGTCGCTGGCACCCGCTGCCCAGTTATGCCAAAAGCCCATCATGATTTTTTTATTGGACATATCCGGCATGGCGGCTGCAGCATCTGCAACCTGTGCATTGATAATATTATCGGAGCTCATAGTAACCTCGTTATTTTAGGTAAGAGTATTTCCACTTGCCGTCAATAGGGTTTATTGGCGGGGCGTAAATATATAATGCGGGTTTTTAACGAGGGCGGGGTGAAACCTTTTCCTGCCAATAATAAATTTAATTCAAATTGACGGGGAGATAAAGGTGGCCGCAATGGCCACCTTAGGCATTAGAAAATATTGATATCCGCAACGGAAGGGAAGATGTAGCTCGGGCGGAATGGCATGGTTTCGACATCGTTCAGCGTCGAAACGCCAGACAGGACCAAGACGGTTTCCAGACCGGCCTGGAAGCCCGCCAGGATATCGGTGCGTAGGTTGTCGCCAACAATCACCGTTTCTTCCGAATGCCCCTGCATTTTATTCAGCGCGGCGCGGATAATCCACGGGCTTGGCTTACCCACGTAAAAGGGTTTGCGCCCGGTGATCTTTTCAATTGGGGCACAGAGTGCGCCGCAAGCCGGTGTAAAACCATGGCCATGGCTGTCCGGGTTGGTGGCAATGAAGCGGGCGCCATTGTTCACGAAGTAGGCGGCTTTGTGCATCATGTCCCAGTTATAAGAGCGAGTTTCACCGACGATCACAAAGTCCGGATTGATATCGGTAATGGTGAAGCCAGCTTTATACAGTTCGTGGATCAGGGCACCTTCACCGACCACGTAGGCCTTTTTGCCTTCTTGGCGGCGCAGAAAATCGGCGGTGGCCATGGCTGAGGTATAAAACGCGCTTTCCGGCACTTCAAGCCCGGCGGCGGAGAAGCGGTTCGCCAGATCCTGCGCGGTTTGTGACGGATAGTTAGTCAGAACGACCAGCGGCATGCCCTGTTCCTGAATACGCGCCAGGAAAAGATCGGCACCGGGAACCGGCGTGTTGTCATGTAGCAGCACGCCGTCGATATCACATATAACGTTTTTGATTGTCATTGTTGCTGTTTCTCATGATTTGCGGCAGGCAAAACGCGAAGATAGCACACCTGCCTGAGGCGGCGGATCAGCTTTCCAGCAATCGCTGCAATAGCACGCCGTTGAGCATCGCCCGTTTGGCCAGGGCGAAAGCGCCGATTGCCGAGCGATGATTAAGTTCGGAGGTGACTACCGGCAGGTTCTTGCGGAAGTCCTTCAGCACCTGAGTATTGATGCAGCTTTGGATTGCCGGCAACAGCACTTTTTCCGCTTCGGTGATTTCACCGGCGATCACCACTTTCTGCGGATTAAACAGATTGATGGCAATAGCCACGGCTTTCCCGAGATAACGACCCACGTGCTCAATCACTTCGCTGGCCAGCAGATCGCCGCGGTTAGCGGCTTTGCAAATGGCGGCGATGCTACAGTCGTCGAGCGTCAGTTTGCTTGGATAGCCCTGAGTCAGCAATTGACGAACGCGGTGTTCAATCGCGGCGTTGGCGGCAACGGTTTCCAGGCAACCGAAGTTACCACAGTGGCAGCGCTCGCCCAGCGGATCGATTTGAATGTGACCAATTTCACCGACGTTGCCGTTGTTGCCCAGGAAGATCTGGCCATTAACGATAATGCCAGCACCGGTACCCCGGTGCAGACGCACCAAAATAGAGTCTTCGCAGTCGCGGGTGGCACCAAAGTAATGCTCAGCTAATGCCAGACTACGAATGTCATGGCCGACAAAGCTGGTGACATTAAAACGTTGTTGTAGGTTGTCGACCAGCGCCCAGTTATTGACGCTGATGTGCGGCATATAGCGCACCACGCCTAGCGCAGGGTCAACCAGGCCAGGCAGGATGACGGCAATGGCGATTAACTCGCGCAGCTTGCGTTGATAGCTTTCGATAAACTGTGAAATGGCAGTGAACAGCGCATTTTCCAGTGTCTCCTGGGTACGCTCCGGCAGTGGATAGTGTTCTTCACCGAGCGATTTACCGCTCATGTCGTACAGCGTGATGGTGGCATCGTGACGACCCAGGCGTACAGCCACGGTATGGAAATGCCGGGTTTCGGAGACAATGGAAATGGCGCGGCGGCCGCCGGTAGAGGCTTGCTGATCGACTTCTTTGATCAGCCCGCGCTCCAACAACTGGCGAGTAATTTTAGTGACGCTGGCGGGCGCTAGCTGGCTCAGTTCGGCTATTTGAATGCGCGAGATCGGACCTTGTTGGTCGATCAGACGGTAAACCGCCGCGCCGTTGAGTTGCTTGACTAAGTCAACATTCCCTATCTGTGCTTGTCCGCCAGTACTCATCAATAATTTTACTCTCTGTCTACCCTTCATACTTCAAGTTACAGGGGGGCTGCCTTTACTCACTCAAATCACATACCCGCGTATGCTCATTGAGGTTCGTTCAGTTGCCGCCTACCTGCGACTCGAATTATTTTGGGTACATATGTTAGTTAAACCTCGTTACCGTTAACGAGCGTTTTGGTGATCTTAAAATCACGGGTAAATGCGGTCAGGTTCGCCACCTTACCGGCTTCGATCGTGCCTAAACGGTGATCCACGCCGATAGCACGCGCTGGATACAGCGTTGCCATACGCAGCGCTTCGTCCAACGCGATACCGACGTGTTCAACGCTGTTCTTCAAGGCGTCGATCATGGTCAGCGCGGAGCCGCTCAGGGTGCCGTTTTCGTCCACGCACAGCCCATCGCGATAGTATATTGTTTTACCGGCGAAAATAAATTGGTCAATATCGGCCCCCGCCGGGGCGGTGGCGTCGGTGACCAGCACCAATTTATCACCTTTCATGCGTTTGGCGTTACGGATACTCGCCCAAGCGACATGATGACCGTCGGCGATAATGCCGGTATAGACTTCTGGCGTGTCGAAGATCGCCCCCATCAGCCCCGGTTCACGCCCGGTAATATACGGCATGGCGTTATACAGGTGAGTGGCGAAAGTGATACCGGCAGCAAATCCGGTGCGGGCCTGTTCGTACGTCGCATTCGAGTGACCGGCGGACACGACAATGCCGGCTGCGGTCAGCTGCTTGATAAAGTGCGGTTCTACCATTTCCGGCGCCAGCGTGACCTTGGTGATCACATCGGCGTTAGCACACAGATAGTCGATCATCTCGCTGGTCGGCTTGCGGATGAACGCGGGGTTGTGGGTGCCTTTTTTCAGCGGGCTAAGGTACGGCCCTTCCAGATGCAGGCCAAGTGCCTGATTCGGGTGTTTTTTCAGATAAGCGCGCATCACATCGATGCTGTGCTTCATAAATTCGTCGCTGCTGGTGATCAGCGTTGGTAGATAGCTGGTGCAGCCGGATTTTTCGTTGGCACGCTGCATGATTTCCAGCGTCTCTTCCGAAATGGCGTCCAGCGAGTCGTTAAATTGCACACCGCCGCAGCCGTTAAGCTGCACGTCAATCAAACCGGGGGCCAGGATAGCGCCACCCAGATCGCGCGTTTCAATGCCGGCCGGCAGCTCAGCCAGCGGGCAGACTCGTTCAATCAGCCCATCAGCGATAATAACTGCGTGGTCGTCAAGTACGTCGTGGCCGGTGAAAATACGGCCGTGGGTTAAAGCGAACATCGTAGCCCCCTGCAAGAATTAAAGACTCTTAACGCTTTCCGCTTCTAATTCGCGGAAATATTTAACGGTTTTGACTTTCAGTTCCATGGTGGATGGCTCATCGCACACCACAACCGCTTTGGCATGCAATTGCAGGCAACTGATGGTCCACATATGGTTGATATTGCCTTCCACAGCGGCTTCCAGAGCTTGTGCCTTGGCATGGCCGGTCACCAGAATCATCACTTCTTCTGCGTCGAGCAGCGTACCGACACCCACGGTCAGTGCAAACTTCGGTACCAGGCTGACATCGCCGCCGAAGAAGCGGGAGTTGGCGATACGGGTATCTTCAGTCAGCGTTTTGATGCGAGTACGTGATGCCAGAGATGAAGCCGGCTCGTTAAACGCGATATGACCGTCAATGCCGACGCCGCCCATGAACAGATTGATTTTGCCGTAGGATTTGATTTTTGCTTCGTACTGGCGGCACTCGGCGTCAACATCCGGTGCATTACCATTCAGCAAGTTGATATTTTCACTTGGGATATCAACGTGATCAAAGAAATTACGGTACATGAAGGTATGATAGCTCTCCGGGTGTTCCTGCGGCAGGCCAACGTATTCATCCATGTTGAAAGTCACCACATGCTTAAAGCTTACTTCACCTGCTTTGTGCATCGCAATCAGATGTTTGTACGCTTCCAGCGGAGTACCGCCGGTTGGCAGGCCGAGCACAAACGGACGCTCCGCAGTAGGCTTGAATGCGTTGATGCGCTGGACGATATGGCGGGCGGCCCATTTGCCGACTTGTGCAGTATCTTTCAGTGGGATAAGTCTCATCTAACACCTCTTGGGGTAAGTAAACTAAAGCTATACTGGTTCGAGCCTGTGCAAGAGTCCTAAGCGTAACCCAGCTTTATGATTCTCGCGTGAAGCGTCAGGCTTGATGATTTTTTTAATGATAAAATAAGTTTTGTGTGATGGCTAGCAATGTGGCAGGTAAAGACTGCTTTTTGGTGATATAAATCACAAAAAAGGAGGTTTTAATTTGCGATACGAAATAATTTTTTTACACTCCACTTGTTGTCGCTCGTCCAGAGTTAATCGCAGTGTGTGATGGCGCTTGCGTAAAATATGATAAAGCCCATAAAAGGGCATTAGGGGGAATATTAAGGTGAACATACTCGGCTTTTTCCAAAGATTGGGCAGGTCGTTGCAACTGCCAATCGCAGTACTGCCCGTTGCGGCGCTTTTGCTACGCTTCGGCCAGCCTGATTTACTCAATATTTCGTTCATCGCACAGGCCGGTGGATCAATCTTCGATAACCTGGCGTTGATCTTTGCTATCGGTGTGGCGGCAACCTGGTCGAAAGACAATGCCGGCTCAGCTGCACTGGCGGGCGCGGTGGGTTACTTCATCCTGACCAAGGCGATGGTCACCATTAACCCAGCAATCAACATGGGTGTGTTGGCAGGTATCATTACCGGCCTGGTGGGTGGTGCTGTCTATAACCGCTGGTCCGGCATCAAACTGCCAGAGTTCCTTTCCTTCTTCGGCGGTAAGCGTTTCGTCCCAATCGCTACCGGCTTTTTCTGTTTAATCCTTGCAGCCATCTTTGGTTATATTTGGCCACCGGTTCAAAATGCTATCCACGCAGGCGGTGAATGGATTGTTTCCATGGGCGCGATCGGTTCCGGTATCTTCGGTTTCGTTAACCGTCTGCTGATCCCAACCGGTTTGCATCAGGTATTGAACACCATCGCCTGGTTCCAGATTGGTGAATTCACCAATGCCGCAGGCACTATCTTCCACGGCGACATCAACCGCTTCTACGCGGGTGACGGCACCGCCGGGATGTTCATGTCCGGCTTCTTCCCAATCATGATGTTTGGTCTGCCGGGTGCGGCATTGGCCATGTATTTCGCGGCACCTAAAGAGCGTCGCCCAATGGTCGGCGGTATGCTGCTGTCCGTTGCTCTGACCGCATTCCTGACCGGTGTGACCGAGCCACTTGAATTCCTGTTCATGTTCCTGGCTCCGCTGCTGTATTTAGTCCACGCTATTTTGACCGGCATCAGCCTGTTTGTTGCTACCTTGCTGGGCATCCATGCCGGGTTCTCCTTCTCTGCCGGCGCGATCGACTACGTGTTGATGTACAACCTGCCAGCAGCCAGTAAGAACGTCTGGATGCTGATTGTGATGGGTCTGGTTGCCTTCGCGGTGTACTTCGTCCTGTTCTCTATCATTATCCGTGCGTTCAACTTGAAAACCCCTGGGCGTGAAGATGCGTCTGACGATGTCGTCGCTCCTGAAGCCAACAGCAACACGGATGAAGGCCTGCGCGCACTGTCTCGCAGCTACATTGGTGCCATCGGGGGGTCTGACAACCTGACCGGCATTGATGCCTGTATCACCCGTTTACGTCTGACCGTTAAAGATTCTTCAAAAGTACTCGATGCAAGCTGTAAGCGCCTGGGGGCTTCAGGCGTCGTGAAACTGAACAAGCAAACCGTTCAGGTTATCGTGGGCTCTAAAGCTGAAGCCATTGCTGATGGTATGCGTGCAGTCATCGCTACCGGCCCGGTTCCTGCGGCAGAAGTCGCACCGGCTGCCGGTGTGAATGTCGCAAAATCACAGGCTGTGCCTAATGCACCTAAAGTGGCCTTTGAGTCGCTGGTGGCGCCGGTAACAGGTGACGTGGTGGCGTTGGATCAGGTTCCTGATGAAGCCTTTGCCAGCAAAGCCGTAGGCGACGGCGTAGCGATTCGCCCGACCGACAAAACCGTAGTGGCACCGGCTGACGGCACCATCGTGAAAATCTTCAACACCAATCATGCATTCTGTCTGGAAACAGACAAAGGTGCGGAGATTGTGGTGCACATGGGTATCGACACCGTTGCACTGAACGGTCAAGGCTTCAAACGTCTGGTTGAAGAGGGTGCTGAGGTGAAAGCCGGTCAGCCAATCCTTGAATTGGATCTGGAATTCCTGAACGCCAATGCCCGTTCGATGATCAGTCCTGTCGTGGTCAGTAACTCTGACGATTACGCAGGTCTGACGGCGCTGGCAACCGGCTCTGTCGTGGCTGGCCAGACCAAGCTGTTTGAGATCCAAAAATAAACTGTTTTACCTGAGTAGTGCCCGGGGTGTTTAACGAGTCATGACGGAAGGCACCCTACCTTTGGCGGGAAGAGAGCAATCTCTTCCCGTTTTTTTATGGGTGGCGAAGAAAGAAGAGGCCACAGAAAGGGGGGCAGCGATCCATTGTGGTGCAATGCTCCGCATTTTTCGTGAAACAAACGGTTGTTTCCGGGCGTGGCTTGTTGGAACATAGGCGGTTATGTGTAGCGCTTTGCATTGAGGAATAGTGAAATGAGTGAGGCTGAAGCCCGCCCAACCAATTTTATCCGTCAGATCATTGATGAAGATCTGGCGTCAGGGAAACACGCGTCTGTTCATACCCGTTTCCCACCAGAGCCAAATGGCTATCTGCATATTGGCCATGCTAAATCCATCTGCCTGAACTTTGGCATCGCCCAAGATTATCAAGGCCAGTGCAACCTGCGTTTCGATGATACTAACCCGGTAAAAGAAGACATCGAGTTCGTTGAGTCGATCAAACACGATGTAGAGTGGTTGGGCTTTGAGTGGAGCGGTAACGTCCGTTACTCCTCAGATTACTTCGATCAACTGCACCATTATGCGGTGGAACTGATCGGTAAAGGCTTGGCTTATGTCGATGAACTGTCGCCTGAACAGATCCGTGAATATCGCGGTAGCCTGACCGCGCCGGGTAAAGACAGCCCATACCGTGACCGCAGCATAGAAGAGAACCTGGCGCTGTTTGAGAAAATGCGCAACGGCGAGTTCGCCGAAGGTGCCGCTTGCCTGCGTGCTAAAATTGATATGGCATCCTCGTTTATCGTGATGCGCGATCCCGTGCTGTACCGTATCAAATTTGCTGAGCATCACCAGACTGGCAACAAATGGTGCATCTATCCGATGTACGATTTCACCCACTGCATTTCTGATGCGCTGGAAGGGATCACCCATTCACTGTGTACGCTGGAGTTCCAGGACAACCGCCGTCTGTATGACTGGGTGCTGGATAACATCACCATCCCTTGTCATCCGCGTCAATACGAGTTCTCGCGGCTGAATCTTGAGTACGCCATCATGTCAAAGCGCAAGCTGAACCAGTTGGTGACCGAGAATATCGTTGAAGGCTGGGATGACCCGCGTATGCCGACCGTTTCTGGCCTGCGTCGCCGTGGCTATACTGCCGCATCAATTCGCGAGTTCTGCCAGCGTATCGGCGTGACCAAGCAGGATAACAACGTCGAAATGATGGCGCTTGAGGCCTGTATTCGTGAAGATCTGAACGAGAACGCGCCGCGTGCGATGGCCGTGCTGGATCCGGTGAAGGTCGTTATCGAGAATTTGACGACCGGTGTGGAAATGGTGACGATGCCTAACCACCCGAATAAGCCGGAAATGGGCAGCCGTGAAGTGCCGTTCAGCCGTGAGATTTATATTGATCGCGCTGACTTCCGTGAAGAAGCCAACAAACAGTACAAGCGTCTGGTACTGGGTAAAGAAGTGCGTCTGCGTAATGCATACGTGATCAAGGCGGAACGCGTTGAGAAAGACGCTGAGGGTGAGATTACCACCATCTTCTGCAGCTATGACCCCGATACGTTGAGCAAGGATCCTGCCGATGGCCGCAAGGTGAAAGGTGTGATCCACTGGGTTTCCGTTGAGCACGCATTGCCAGCTGAAATCCGCCTGTACGATCGTTTGTTCAATGTGCCGAATCCAGCTGCAGCAGAGGACTTCCTGACCACGATCAACCCTGAGTCGTTGGTTATCAAGCGTGGCTTCGTAGAGCCAAGCCTGGCAGCAGCACAGCCTGAAGAAGCCTATCAGTTCGAGCGTGAAGGTTATTTCTGTGCTGACAACCGCGACTCTTCGGCCGAGCACCTGGTGTTCAACCGTACTGTTGGCCTGCGTGATACCTGGGCTAAAATTGACGCCTGAGTTCTGAAGCGGTATTAACGCGAAAAGCGCAACTTGAGTTGCGCTTTTTTTATGCCTGTCGCTGCAGCTTAGCCCCAGCAGGGCGTTTTATTTTCTCAATCTTATTTATCTGCCCGGCATATCAGTAATTTCTTGATAAAAATCATTAGTAATATAACATTGCCTTATATATTCGCGATGCGAATTAATGTCATTTAGAGAGCGCTCTCACATTTTTTCTCCTGACTGACTTTTTTGATTAAGCTGAAACCATTAATCGTCTCTGGTTGACCTGGTATCCTTTTTTATTCTGATTTAATTGAATTTTTTATTCGACAGCCTCTTTGCATAGCTACGTAACAAAATCTCATCGATATGTGCTCTTTGTCATACTTTGACAAATCTCTCTCATAATTCATTTGATAATTCGCGTCGCGAAAAATAGTCTAGCTGTAGCAATAAGTGCTGTGGGGTTTGAGCTCTGCCAGCATTATTTTTTACCCGGTTGGGTTTTTTATTAGCAGTCGTGCAGGGCAGTGGTGAACACGGGCGGCTGCAACTTTTAAAGTTAAGTCAAAGAGGAATTTCATTATGGGTACGCACGGTGCTCAGCGTAAAACGCTGGCGCTCGCAGTAGCGGGTGCGCTGTTGGGAACAGGGTTTGCCATGGCCCCTGAGGCGAAAGCCGCAGGGTTTGTCGATGATTCCACGATGACCGGCGGTGTGTATTACTGGCAACGTGAACGCGACCGTAAAGATCTCAATCCGACCAGTGACGATTACAATAAATACACCACTAACCTGTCACATTCGACGGCCAACCTGAGCCTGGATTTCGCTTCGGGCTATGCCTGGGACATGTTTGGTCTGGACGTAGGCGCCTTTACCGCCATTGAGCTCGCTGAGTCCAGTGCCAGCGGCCACCCGAACGAAATTGCGTTCTCTTCCAAAAACCGTACCTATGATGAAGATTACAGCGGCGATAAAGGCGGTATCAGCCTGTATAAAGCTGCAGGTAAATTCAAGTATGGCCCCGTCTGGGCACGTGCCGGTTATATCCAGCCAACCGGCCAAACGTTGCTGGCGCCACACTGGAGCTTTATGCCGGGCACCTATCAAGGGGCTGAGGCCGGTGCCAAATTTGACTACGGTGATGCAGGGGCATTGAGTTTCTCCTACATGTGGACCAATAAATACAAAGCGCCATGGCATATCGAAATGGACGACTTCCGCCAGAACGATAAAAAAACGGGCGTCTCCTACCTTCATTCGCTTGGTGCGAAGTATGACTTTAAAAACGACTTTGTACTGGAAGCGGCATTCGGTCAGGCCCAGGGCTATGTAAACCAGTACTTCACCAAAGCCTCTTATAAATTCGATCTGGTAGGCAACCCGTTGACGACCAGCTATCAGTTCTACGGTACGGAAGACCGTATTAGCGACAAGAATGATCCTAATAGCATCTATGACGGGTTAGCCTGGTTGCAGGCGCTGACTTTTGGCTACACCACAGGGCAGTTTAATTGGCGCCTGGAAGGCACCATGGTCAAGGCCGAAGGCAATCAGGGTTACTTCCTGCAGCGTATGACTCCAACTTACGCTTCGTCCAACGGGCGTCTCGACGTGTGGTGGGATAACCGTTCTGACTTCAACGCCAACGGTGAAAAAGCGGTTTACGCCGGCGTGATGTATGACCTGAGTAACTGGAACCTGCCGGGGATGGCGGTTGGCGGTTCTTATGTTTATGCCTGGGATGCGAAGCCGAGTACCAACCCAATGTACGATCAGAGCCAGCGTTTGAAAGAAAGCGCCTGGAGCCTGGACGCGATGTACACCATTCAGGACGGTCGTGCCAAAGGCACCCTGCTGAAACTGCACTACACCCAATATGACAACCACACCAACATCCCAAGCTGGGGTGGCGGCTACGGCAACATCTTCCAGGACGAGAAAGACGTCAAGTTCATGGTTATCGCACCATTCACCATTTTCTAAAACATAGCCTATGGCCTTCAAGTTACGGCTAGGCGGCCAGCTGGCTCATCCCCTGGCAAGGTAGGGGCGCTGCATGCAGCGCCCGTATTCATCGGGACGAATATATTCGTCCCCTAGGGTAACGGGTAAGCGAGTGCCGATAACAACGCTGCGGCTTGAAAGATGACGGGTATATTCCCGGCGGCAGCGCCGGGGACACTTAACGGGAATAACACGATGAAAAAAATCATGTTGATGTTGGCCGCAACTGTCGCGCTGAGTGCGTGTGTACAGCCAGCTGCACCGCCGGAAGACGCCAAATTGAAACAGGCCTACAGTGCCTGTATTAACACTGCCGAAGGGTCGCCAGAAAGGCTACAGCCCTGTAAGGCCGTGCTGAACGTATTGAAACAAGAGAAGCAGCATCAGCAGTTTGCCGAGCAGGAAACGGTGCGGGTGATGGATTATCAGAACTGCATTCAGGCGGTTCATAGCGGCAACGGCCAGGCTTATGACGCACAGTGCGGGAAAATTTGGAAAGAGATCCACGATAACAATAATTAAGGATGATGCTAAAGATGAACAAATTCAAATTGAGTGCGGTTGCTGCATTGACGGCAACCGTAGGGTTATTTGGCAGCGTGGGGAACGCGATGGCCAATCAGCAATTGGTGGATCAACTTAGCCAGTTGAAACTGAATTTGAAAATGGTCGATAACCGCGCCGCAGACAGTGGCCTGGATTGCGGCAAACTGGGCGCCGATTGGGCAGCATGCAATAAGGTCCTAATCAGTCTGACCAACGATAATCAGGAAATTACAGGCCACGACTGGGCGATTTACTTCCACAGTGCCCGCCAGACAATGCGGGTGGACAACGATCAATTCAAAATATCTCACCTGACGGGCGATCTGTATAAGCTGGAGCCCACCGATAAATTTACCGGCTTCCCTGCGGGTAAAACGGTTGATATCCCGATTATTGCAGAATACTGGCAGTTGTTTAAAACAGACTTTGTGCCGCGCTGGTATGCCACTTCAGGCGATGCCAAGCCAAAAATCCTGATCAATACCGACACCGAAGATCTGAGTCAGTTTGTGGCGCCCTTTACCGGCGACCAGTGGAAGCGCACCAAAGATGACAATAACATCTTGATGACGCCAGCCTCCCGTTTCACAAAAAATGCCGAGCTGAAAACCTTGCCGGCAGCGTCACTACGCGGTCAGATCGTGCCCACGCCGCTGCATGTGAAAGTACATTCACAGGATGCCGATCTGAGTAACGGCGTAGCGCTGGAATTAAGCGCATTGTCCAAACCGGCCGCAGACGCGGCAACCCAACGTTTTGCTTTATTGGGAATAACCGATAACGCGAGTGGCTATCCGATCAAGACCGATATCCAGCCTGGCAAATTCAACGGTGAGTTGGCGGTGTCGGGTGCCTATGCGTTGAGCATTGGCAACAAGGGAGCACAGGTTATCGGTTTCGATCAGGCCGGGGTTTTCTATGGTCTGCAATCTATACTGTCGCTGATTCCTGCCGACGGCAGCGCCAAAATTGCCACGCTGGAGGTTAAAGATGCTCCACGCTTCCAGTATCGCGGTATCTTCCTGGACGTCGCACGTAACTTCCATCAAAAAGAGGCCGTTTTGCGTCTGCTTGACCAGATGGCGGCTTACAAACTCAATAAATTCCATTTCCACCTGAGTGATGACGAAGGTTGGCGTATTGCCATCCCAGGGTTGCCGGAATTGACGGAAGTCGGGGGGCAGCGCTGCCATGACTTGAGTGAAACCACCTGCTTGTTACCACAATACGGCCAAGGCCCTGACGTCTACGGTGGGTTCTTCTCCCGTCAGGATTATATCGACATTATCAAGTACGCTCAGGCGCGCAAGATTGAAGTGATCCCAGAGATCGATATGCCGGCGCATGCTCGTGCAGCTGTGGTCTCAATGGAAGCACGTTATAAAAAACTGCATGCCGCAGGTAAAGAGCAAGAGGCCAACGAATTCCGCCTGGTGGATCCGACCGATACCTCCAATACCACCTCGGTGCAGTACTTCAACCGTCAAAGCTACCTCAACCCTTGCCTGGACTCGTCCAAGCGCTTTGTCGATAAGGTGATTGGCGAGATTGCCCAAATGCACAAAGAGGCGGGGCAGCCGCTGAGCACTTGGCACTTTGGCGGTGACGAGGCGAAAAACATTCGTTTAGGTGCTGGGTATACCGATGTTGCCAAGCCGGAGGCGGGTAAAGGCATCATTGATCAGCGTAAAGAAGACAAACCTTGGGCGAAGTCCCAGGTGTGCCAAATGATGATCAAAGACGGTAAAGTCGCGGATATGGAACACCTACCAAGCTACTTTGGCGTCGAAGTTAGCCAACTGGTGAAGGCACATGGCATCGACAGAATGCAGGCTTGGCAGGATGGTCTGAAAGATGCGAAGAATGCCAAGGCATTCGCTACTGAACGCGTCGGGGTGAATTTCTGGGATACTTTGTATTGGGGCGGTTTTGATAGTGCCAATGACTGGGCCAATAAAGGCTACGAAGTGATCCTGTCTAACCCGGATTACGTTTACATGGATTTCCCGTATGAGGTGAATCCGGACGAGCGTGGCTATTACTGGGGTACCCGTTTCAGCGACGAACAGAAAATGTTCAGCTTTGCGCCGAATAACTTGCCGCAAAATGCGGAAACCTCGGTTGACCGTGATGGCAATCATTTCACCGCCAAGAGCGACAAATCTTGGCCGGGCGCTTACGGTATTTCAGCCCAGATGTGGAGTGAAACCCAGCGCACCGACGATGAAATGGAATACATGATATTCCCTCGTTCGCTGTCGGTGGCAGAGCGCGCATGGCACCGCGCAAGTTGGGAGCAAGATTACCGGGCGGGCCGGGAGTATAAAGGCGGTGAAACCCACTTTGTCGACACGAAGAAACTGGATCGTGATTGGCTGCGCTTCGCCAACCTCCTTGGTCAGCGAGAACTGGCAAAACTGGACAAAGGTGGCGTGAGTTATCGGCTGCCGGTGCCGGGCGCTCGCGTAGTGGGGGGCATGCTGGAGGCCAATATTTCTCTGCCGGGTCTGGGCATTGAGTATTCCACGGATGGTGGCAAGCAATGGCAGCGGTACGATGCCAACGCCAAGCCGCGTGTTGGCGGTGAGGTGCTTATCCGCGCGATAAGCCCGGACGGGAAGCGCTACAGCCGTGCCGAGAAAGTGTAATTTTTGAGCCACGGCCCGTCTGTTCGCAGGCGGGCCGTTATTGATCCTCAATAGCAGCGACCGACGGTAATCAGAGATGAATTCGATACGGCTGACCTTTATGGTCGTTGCTTTTTTTTCCGGGATTGCCGGGGCACTGCAAATACCGACCCTGAGTCTGTTCCTCACGACCGAGGTGCAGGTCACGTCTTTATGGGTCGGTTTTTTTTATGCGGTTAACGCTGGCGTTGGCATTATTGTCAGTTTTTTACTGGCGAAAAAATCAGACCGCCAACGGGATCGGCGCAACCTGATTTTAATCTGTTATTTATTGGCGGCGGGGAACTGTCTGTTATTTGCATTTAATCGCAATTATTTAACGCTAATAACGGTGGGCGTGCTGTTAACGGCCATCGCCAATACGGCGATACCGCAATTATTTGCTCTTGCGCGTGAGTATGGCGAGCGCTCATCGCAAAACGTTGCGATGTTCAGCGCGGTCATGCGCGCCCAACTTTCTCTTGCCTGGGTCTTTGGCCCCCCATTGGCGTTTATGCTGGTGGTGAATTATGGCTTCACTGCCATGTTTATTTTTGCCGCGGGGATATTTCTGTTAGTCACTCTGTTGGCTTGGCGGATATTGCCCGAGGTGGCGCGTGTCATCATCAATAGCCACGTCGAAACGCAGCAAAAAACGGTCTTTGATAAAGACGTTAGCCTGCTGTTTTTTGCCTCGGTATTGATGTGGACCTGCAGCGCCATGTATCTGATTGATGTTCCGCTGTATATCAGTGCCGAACTGGGTTTGCCGCAGCGTTTGACCGGCTGGATGATGGGCGTTGCCGCTGCGATAGAAATCCCGATCATGATCCTGGCAGGGCGTTACGTGAACCGGGTGGGCAAACGCCTGATGATGTTGAC
This sequence comes from Serratia sp. CoH_122_TC_1, assembly GCF_058191755.1. Classification (NCBI taxonomy): domain Bacteria; kingdom Pseudomonadati; phylum Pseudomonadota; class Gammaproteobacteria; order Enterobacterales; family Yersiniaceae; genus Serratia; species Serratia sp. CoH_122_TC_1. Next base: position 50,705 of record NZ_JBXWLA010000015.1, on the reverse strand, counting down.
TGCGATGGTGGCTGGCATGCTGTTTTATGCCGGCATGCTGTGGTTTACCTCTCCCGTTGGCTTGCTGGTCTTGCAGGTCTTTAATGCGATATTTATCGGTATTGGGGCCACCATCGGCATGCTCTACTTCCAGGATTTGATGCCGGAACGGGCGGGGATGGCCACCACGTTGTTCACCAACAGTATTTCAACCGGCGTGATCCTGGCCGGAATATTACAAGGGATCCTGACCGAGTACGGGCCACATTCCTCCGTTTATCTGTTAGCCATATTACTGCTTTTTATTGCTTTACCTGTCGGTTTTAAAACCCGGGAAGTGTAGGTGGTTTCTGAGTGAGTCGTTTATTTTTAAACACAAACAAGGATATATGATGGCTATATTGGTGACGGGCGGCGCCGGTTATATCGGCTCGCATACGGTGTTGGCGCTGTTGGAAAGGGGGGAGAACGTCGTTGTATTAGACAACCTGTCCAACAGTTCGTCAGAGTCTCTGTTTCGCGTAGAAAGGCTGACAGGGAAAAAAGTCATTTTCTATCAGGGGGATATTCAGCAATATCACCTATTGGATCACATCTTCCGTCAGCATGATATTCATGCTGTTATTCATCTAGCCGGTTTGAAATCTGTTAGAGAATCAACCGAGCAGCCACTGAAATATTATCAAAATAATATTTCTGGCTCATTGATCGTACTGGACAGAATGCGCCATGCGGGCATTAATCAGTTTATTTTCAGCTCTTCGGCCACCGTTTACGGACCTGCGGAATATACTCCGCTGACGGAAAATTGCCGTGTTGGGCAGACCACGAATCCTTATGGCACTTCCAAGCTGATTGTTGAACAGATCCTGGCAGAGTTTGCCACCACTGCACCACAGATGGCGATCACCGCATTGCGTTATTTTAATCCCGCCGGGGCGCATGAGTCTGGCTTGATTGGTGAAGATCCCGCCGGCATTCCCAATAATCTTCTGGCGTATCTGGCACAGGTGGCTATTGGCAAACTCGCGGTGTTGCCCGTGTATGGCAACGACTACCCGACCAGCGATGGAACTGGTGTACGTGATTATATCCACGTTATGGATCTGGCTGAAGGGCATTTGAAAGCGCTGGATAACCTGCAGCCAGGTTTTAACGTCTATAACCTGGGTACGGGCAAGGGTTACTCGGTACTGGAAATTATTCAGGCGTTCGAACGTGCCTGTGGATTCAAGATCGCCTACCAATTTAATCCCCGGCGTGCGGGTGACATCGCCGAGTGTTGGTCCGATCCGTCGTTGGCTGCGGAAAAGCTGGGTTGGCAAGCTAAGCGCAGCCTGGAAAAAATGGTATGTGATGCGTGGTCTTGGCAGAGTAAAAATCCGCAGGGTTATGGTCCATTAATAAGGATGGCTGCCGATGGCGCTTAACAACGGGCATTTTGGCGCCCTGCAGGATGATCTGTTTCGGGCTGAATATGAGGCGCGGCTAAGCGATTTGAAGTTTGAATTCGTGAAGTGCCAACGTCAGGCTACGCCAGCGGCAAAGGCGCGTTATCAACGTGGGGTGAATCAACTACGGGAATGGCTGTCTGCGCAGGGGCATTTATTTGATGCCGCACGCTGTTCTTCACTATTTTGCGTGCCCACGCGGGCACTTGCCGCAGGGGAACAATTGCTGCACCGCATTTGGTTGGGCGGAGCCATTCCTGACGACGCGCGAGAAGTTATCTCTCAGTGGGGGGATGCACAACAAGCGGTGAGTCGTGGCGAGGCTCGTGACTGGGTCGGCATGTTATGGGTTTGGGATGCAAAGCAGCTGGCAAAGGATGCCTGTTTCATTGCCTCACCCCAAACGCATGGCGGCCAGTTGGGTGAGTACGATGCCGGTAACCATCGCCTGCAGGTGCATTCGTTGAGTGAACTGGCGCAAAGAAGAGTCGGTAATAGTTTGGGGTTTATCCATCAGCTCCATGATAAACGCTATTACGCCACACTGTCCGACTACTTCCGCTTTTTGATTTTGATTGAGATGGGGGGCGTGTATATGGATATCGACACACTTCCCCACCGAGCGGCGACACTGTTTCTGATCAAGCCTGAGGTTCCGGACTATCTTCAGTTCCTGCCCGGAGGTGAAGTTAGCCACGTCAGTTGGTTGAATTTGTTCCTCGACGAAACGGGAATGATCATCAGCCGTAAGGGAGATATGGCGCTGTGCAGGATGTTAGCTGGGCTCGATCAAATTTATGCGGGGGAAAGCAGTGAGGTACCGGAAAGAAATCCGATTTATGAACGGAAGCTGTTCGATCCTTTTTACCAATTGTGGAGTCGCCATATTGAACGTACTTTCCTCAGCCACGATCGTTTTTGCCAGATGCATGGTGTTTTGTATGACGCAACCCCACAGGCGGTGACCTGCGGTATTCGCGGTATGCGGCTGCTGGAAGATGTGATCACCAATGAGCGGCTACCGTTGTCGCAAGAAGAAGAGCAGAGCTACCAGCAATGTGTTAGCCGGTTGGAAAATCTGGATTGGCAGCTTGAGCAGCCGCTGGATTTGGCACGCTATGCGGAAATATTTACCGTTGATGAAGTACCTCGCATGGCCTATCCGGCGCAGATTCGGTCCGACATCGATCATTACCACTACTATTCGGTGCTTTCTCATGATCAGCGGCTTGATCGGGTAAACCAGCTTTTTGGGGAGTACCTGATTGCCGACAACCGGCGGCAGATAGCGGCTGGGCATTACTGGCGTTCTGCCCAGGGGGGGGGGGAGGCTGTGCCGCCTGAACCGCGGGGATCGTTGCATTTCATGGCGGGACGGCAGGTGGGTGAAGCGGATAAGACCCGCATGGCAAAGCTGATTTTTAGCACGAGCTACCTGGAATACTGTTCCGTTGGCAATCGTGCTGGGCTGGATCTGGTGTCTTTGCAGCAGGCGCAAAATATCGAACCTTACCTGGATCTGATCACCGTGGCTTACGATCGGCGCGGTGAGTTTGTCGGTTTTTTCAATGCGGCGGCCGTCAGTGAACTGTATGCCATAGACACGGACTACCTTTATCGCGATGAAATGAAACCTCTTGATGAGGCTTACGACAGCTTTGTGCAAAGCCACTGTGTCGCTGACGATTATTTTGTCTGTAGCTTGGCGATTGAGAGCCAATTTCGGGGGCTGGGGTATTTTAACCAAATGTTTGCCTTGATTCAGCTACAGGCGGATCAACGCCAGGCGAAAAACATCGCGCTGTGCGTCTGGCAAAGTAGTGATGCCTGCAAAATGTATTTGAACAAGGGGTTCCGCATTCGTGGTGTGTTTGACCAAGCCAAGGCCATGTTTTTTGATCGGCTGCTCTTTCTTGAATATGCATTGTAACGAGTTTACTCATCCGCGTGTCGGCGGGGGAGTTGACGTTGAAGTGGGTGTAAGTGGGAAGTGAGAAGTACCGTGGAGAAGTGCCGCTGCAATTGTTGTCATTTAGCTATGATCTTTCCCCGGGCCTGTCCGGGGATTTTTTTATCTATTTGCTTCAGGCATAAAAAAACCGCCGTTAAGGCGGTTCTCAATGCCGGTTAAGGACATTATTTTTTGTCGTGCAGAGTGTCGTCTTCACGGCAGTCACCCGTTTCACAGTGGCCGTACAGGTACAGGCTGTGGTTGGTGAGCTTGATGCCGTGTTGTTTGGCGATATCACGCTGACGCACTTCGATAGATTCATCGCTGAATTCGATCACTTTGCCACAATCCAGGCAAATCAGGTGGTCGTGATGATGTTGCTGGGTCAGTTCGAACACGGACTTGCCGCCTTCGAAGTTGTGACGAGTCACAATGCCTGCATCATCAAATTGGTTCAGTACGCGGTAAACCGTAGCCAGGCCAATTTCTTCGCCCATATCTATCAGTTTTTTGTACAGATCTTCCGCACTGACGTGATGGCATTCCGGATTTTGCAGTACTTCCAGGATTTTGAGTCGCGGAAGCGTGACTTTTAAGCCGGCCTTCTTCAATGCGGTGTTGTTGTCAGTCATGCGGATTCAGTCCTGTTACTATGCTAATCAAGTTGAGGCGTTCTCGCCTGTGGCATCGGTCGGCACAAAGTGTTAATTGCGTCTCATTATAGAACCGGTTGGCCTAAATAGAAACCGCCGGTTGTTAACAAAGATATAATTGCACTATTGCATGTTGCACACGCAACGTCTTGATGGATGGGATAAACCGATATCTCAGTCTACCTTGACGATGTGAGAAGTTACAAATGTGTATCTTCTATTGCAGTAATCCGTACTGCCGATGACGGCCCTGCCGGCAACACTATGCACTTTGCAGGGCTTTTGTTCAACCTTTGGCGTTACCCGACGATCTCGGCCAGGCTCAACTCTTCGACGATTTGTTTTACCCAACCTTCGACACGTTCATTGGTCAGTTCTGGCTGGCGATCTTCGTCAATGGCGAGACCGATGAAGTGGCTGTCACTCGCCAAGCCTTTCGACGCTTCGAAGTGGTAACCTTTGGTTGGCCAGTGGCCTACAATGGCGGCGCCACGTGGTTCAATGATGTCGCGGATAGTCCCCATCGCATCACAGAAATATTCTGCATAGTCTTCTTGGTCGCCACAGCCAAACAGCGCAACCAGCTTACCGTTGAAGTCGATCTCTTCCAGCGTTGGGAAGAAGTCATCCCAGTCACACTGGGCTTCGCCGTAGTACCATGTCGGGATACCGAGCAACAGAATATCGAAACCTTCCAGGTCTTCTTTGCTGCTTTTGGCGATGTCGTGAATTTCGCAAACATCGTCGCCAAACTGTTGCTTAAGAATTTTCTGGATCATCTTGGCAATGTTTTCGGTATTGCCAGTGTCGCTGCCAAAGAAAATGCCTACATTAGCCATATCGCGTATAACCTTTAAATTCAATAAATTGCATTACACGATGTTAGCGCTGACCACGATAACACCGATTAAAATGATGCCATAGCAAGGGAAACCCTTACCGGTAATTGCGTATCATGCCAGAAATTTACCCCGGGGTTTTATCACGTTTATGCGATACCGGGTGGAATAAAACGATGTTGATCGGGCGTCATCCTTAACGCCGCGCCGCACGTGCGGCTGCAATGATCAATGTTCTGGCTGGTCGTCTGCCAGTTGCGCCAACAGCATTTGCTCAATAAGCTCGCTGCGACTGATATTACGCTGTTCCGCCAATTTGTTCAGGGCGTCCACCGCATCCGCGTTGATCTTCAGTTCCACACGCCGTAAGCCACGGACTTTATCGCGTCGAAGCTGATTACGCTTATTGATTCTAAGCTGTTCATCTCTGGATAGCGGGTTGGTTTTCGGGCGCCCCGGACGGCGTTCATCTGCGAACAGATCCAGCGTCGTGCGATCCGTTTGTTCTTTTGCCATAGGTAGCGGTACTGCAAGGGAGTTTGCATCAAAAAGCGCGTAAACGCTTCTGGATGGTTCGGTTAACACACTTCGGGCCAATAAACCCTAACCCAAATTCACCCCCAGCCCGGCGCTATTGAACACGCTTAGCACGGCGGCAAAATTATAGCGCGCCATATTACCCCAGCAGATGGAGCGACGACAATGTTTAACTGAGCCGAAAACGCGCTAAGCCGTTATCTTTAGCGCGTTTTTTCACCAGATGGCCGTTTTAGGGAGGATTCCTTCTCTGACAAGGGGGCAATTGGCTCAGGCTTCGCCGAGAAAACGGTGAATGGCACGTAACACGGCTTCTGGTTTTTCTGCATGAACCCAGTGCCCAGTGCCTGCAACCACGTGTGCACGTGCCTGTGGGAATTGACGGGCGATATCGGCGCGGTAGCTATCTTGTACATAGGGCGACAGCCCACCACGAATGAACAGCGTCGGGTGCGGCCAGGCGGGGACTTCCTGCCAGCCGGTGATATTTTCATATTGATCGATCAGCGCCGGTAGGTTGAAACGCCATTGGCCCTGATGGAATGACTTCAACAAGAACTGGATCACACCTTCTTCATCCAGATAGCTGCGCATCAACTCCGCAGCCTGTTGGCGCTGCGTGATGCCGGCTGCGCTGACGGCTTGTAACGCGGCAAAAATTTCGTCGTGGCGGCGAACGTGATAGTCCACCGGTGCAACGTCAATAATGATCAGTTTCTCCACTCGCTCTGGCGCGATGGCCGTCAGTGCCATCGCCGCTTTACCGCCCATTGAATGGCCGATAACAATGACCTTCTCCAGATGCAAATCATCCAGCAACGCCAGCAGATCCTGGGCCATTTCCGGGTAGGTCATTACCGCTGAGCGTGGCGACAGGCCGTGGTTACGCAAATCGACTTTAATCACGCTGTGCTGTTGGTTCAGGTCGCGCGCCAGGACGCCCAGATTGTCCAGATTGCCGAATAGCCCGTGGATCAGCATGACCGGCAACGCTGCGGACTCGGTTGCCAGCAATTGATAATGTAATTTCATGGTGAAGTTCATACTGAGAGAGATTCAGATTAGGTTATCATGATTAAAACACCGGATGAACATACCCGTTGCCGTGCTGCCGCTTGAAATCCATGGGGTATAACGCGGATTTTTCATGGTAAGGTGCGGGTTTGGCAACGTGGATGCTGGGCGGACTCTAGGTAATAGTCTGCTTTTGCCGTGTCGGGACACATTGTTATGTTCGCTCCCGCGCTTTTAACCTTATAATCCCATGGCTTGAATGCAGGATCTGGCTTCAGGTTCTAAGTAGAAAAAAACAGTACTGGATAAAGATGAAAACTATTGAAGTCGACGAAGAGCTTTACCGTTATATTGCCAGCCACACGCAACATATTGGTGAGAGCGCGTCCGATATTTTGCGCCGTATGTTGAAATTTACCGCCGGTCAGCCCTTGCGCGCTGCGCCAGCTGCCAGCGCACAGAGCGCCGAGCAGGACAAAATTGTTGCTGCTCCGCGACCGCGCGATCGCGTGCGTGCCGTGCGCGAACTGCTGTTGTCGGATGAGTATGCCGAGCAGAGCAAAGCGGTGAATCGTTTTATGCTGGTACTATCCACCCTGTATACCCTCGATGCGGCCGGTTTTGCCACCGCAACTGAAGCGTTGCACGGCCGTACCCGCACCTATTTTGCAGGCGATCAGCAAACCCTGTTGGCGAATGGAACGCACACCAAGCCGAAGCACGTTCCGGGCACGCCTTATTGGGTGATCACCAATACCAATACCGGTCGCAAACGCAGCATGGTGGAGCACATCATGCAGGCTATGCAGTTCCCAGCGGAACTGACAGATAAAGTTTGCGGCACTATCTAATTTAGCGAACAGCCCGTCATGGTGGCCGTGAGCGACATATTGCCAGGCCGCTGGACAGGGATTAGGGAGATATGTCGATGGCGAATAACCCACGTGCCGGGCAGCCGGCTCAGCAAAGCGATTTGATCAACGTAGCCCAGCTGACGTCGCAGTACTATGTACTGCAACCGGAAGCGGGCAACGCCGCACATGCGGTGAAGTTCGGGACCTCAGGCCATCGTGGCAGCGCTCAGCGCCACAGCTTCAATGAAGCCCATATTCTCGCTATCGCGCAGGCGATTGCCGAAGTACGCCACCAGCAAGGGGTCACCGGCCCATGCTACGTGGGCAAAGACACCCATGCATTGTCAGAGCCAGCCTTCATTTCTGTGTTGGAAGTGCTGACCGCCAACGGCGTGGATGTGATCGTGCAGGAAAATAACGGTTTCACACCGACGCCTGCGGTATCTCACGCCATCTTATGCCACAACCGCAACGGCGGAGCATTGGCTGACGGTATTGTGATTACCCCATCTCATAATCCACCTGAAGACGGCGGCATCAAGTATAACCCGACCAACGGTGGCCCGGCCGATACCAACCTGACTTCTGTGATTGAAAAACGTGCCAATGAACTGCTGTCTGTGCAGTTGAAAGGCGTACAGCGTCAGTCGCTGGATAAAGCCTGGAACAGCGGTCATGTACAGGCTCAGGATCTGGTGCAGCCCTATGTTGAAGGTTTGGTGGACGTGGTCGATATGCCCGCCATTCAGCGTGCCGGTCTGAAGCTGGGTGTTGATCCGCTCGGGGGTTCTGGCATTGCCTACTGGCAGCGCATTGCAGAGCACTACAAGCTGGATCTGACGCTGGTGAATGATTCTATCGATCAGACCTTCCGCTTTATGCATCTGGATCACGACGGCGTGATCCGCATGGACTGTTCGTCGGTTCCGGCGATGGGTGGCCTGCTGGCGCTGCGTGACAAGTTCGATCTGGCGTTCGCCAATGACCCGGACTATGACCGCCACGGCATTGTTACACCGTCGGGCCTGATGAACCCGAACCATTATCTGGCGGTGGCTATCAACTATCTGTTCCAGCATCGTCCACAGTGGGGCGCTGATGTGGCAGTGGGTAAGACGCTGGTTTCCAGCGCGATGATTGACCGCGTAGTGGCAGATTTGGGCCGTAAACTGGTCGAAGTGCCGGTGGGCTTCAAATGGTTTGTCGACGGTCTGTTTGACGGAACCCTGGGCTTTGGTGGTGAAGAGAGCGCAGGGGCATCGTTCCTGCGTTTCAACGGCACACCTTGGTCGACCGACAAAGACGGCATCATCATGTGCCTGTTGGCCGCCGAAATCACTGCGGTGACTGGCGAAAACCCTCAGCATCACTACGATGATTTGGCCAAGCGCTTTGGTGCACCGAGCTACAACCGCATCCAGGCACCGGCAACCTCAGCGCAAAAAGCCGCGTTGTCCAAGCTGTCGCCAGACATGGTCAAGGCCGATACTCTGGCGGGTGACCCTATCACTGCACGCCTGACGGCAGCGCCGGGTAATGGTGCACCGATTGGTGGTTTGAAAGTGATGACAGACAACGGCTGGTTCGCAGCACGTCCTTCTGGTACTGAAGATGCCTACAAGATTTACTGTGAGAGCTTCCTGGGTGCCGAACACCGCGAAAAGATCGAGCATGAAGCCGTCGATATCGTGAGTGCAGTACTGGCATCCGCCAAGTAATCTTTCTTTGTCTGATAAAAAGCGCTGTTTTTACAGCGCTTTTTTTATGCCCGGAGTTTAGATATATCTTTTTCATGAACACCGCTTGCGCATTTCGATATATCGATCTAGATTAGATATATCGAAGTTGTTTAGATATATCTAAATGACCTCGTCAGCGTACTATTCATTGAGAGGTATACCTATGTTTCACCGTTTAGATTTACACCGTCGTCATGGTTGTCACCATGACAGCGAAGAAGGGCACGACCATCATCGCCGTCGCGGCGGACGTCATCACTTTGGTGGCGATCACGGCGAAGAACTTGGCCGTGGTGGGCGAGGCGGACGTGGCGGGCGTCACCGCATGTTTGAACATGGCGATCTACGATTGGTGCTGTTGGCGCTGGTGGCGCGTAAGCCAAGCCATGGTTACGAACTCATCAAGGCGATTGATGAGGCCTCCTCCGGCCTGTATGTGCCAAGCCCAGGTGTGATTTACCCCACGCTGACACTGCTGGAAGAGCAAGATTTTCTTGAGCCAATCACCAGCGGCAACGGCCGTAAAAGCTACCAGATTACCGCACTGGGCCAGAGTGAGCTGCAAAAGCACCAGGCCGCTGTCGACGTGATCCTGGCCCGCCTGGCAGGAGCCGGTCGGGGTCATCATCATCACGGCAATCTTGCCGAAGGCATCTCTGACGCCATGAACCGTCTGCGCAGTTTGCTACGCGGTAATGTGATGCGTGCCGATCTTTCACCGCAGCAAGTTGAACGCATTAATGCCGCATTGCTCACCGCAGTAGCGGCGATTGAAAGCGAAATGAACATTACCCCAACAGCGACGGAGAATGACTGATGCCAGGACACCGTTTCCGTATTACCGTCGAAGCGTTGAATGACCGTAAGGGGGAGCCCGTCGACAAAGCACCACTGAGCTTTGAGGTGGAGAACCACGATGACATTCTGGGCATCGTTGAGCGTATCAAAGCGCGTGAAGATCTGAATTTCGGTGACAATAACAGCGCGGCTTTTGCCGTTGGCCTCAAGTTGTTTTCTGAAGTGATGATCGAAAACCGCAAGCACCCGGTATTTGCACCGTTACGTGAGGCGTTCAAAGAATTTATGATGGGGTTGAAGAAAGGGCCAAACGCGTAGGGGCGCGGTTTGTCGCGCCCCTGACTCTTAAGGCATAAAGCGGTAACCGACGCCGGTTTCGGTCAGTAAATGTTTTGGCCGGGCCGGATCGGCCTCCAGCTTTTGCCGTAGATGACCCATATAAATCCGCAGATAATGGCTATGCTCGACGTAATTCGGTCCCCAGACGTGGCTCAGTAGCTGACGCTGGGTGATGACTTTGCCGGAATTTGCCAGCAGTTCGGCCAGCAGACGAAACTCAATCGGCGTCAGATGCAGATCTTCACCCTTACGCAGTACCCGGCGATTAATCAGATCGACGGTAATTTCCGAGAAGTTAACCAATGGGCTTTCCTGCAGGCTGCCGGAATGACGCCGTAAAGCGACCCGCACCCGAGCAAGCAGTTCACCGATACCAAAGGGTTTGCTGAGATAGTCGTCCGCTCCAGCGTCCAGCGCGGCAATCTTGTCTTCTTCGGCGTTGCGCGCCGACAGCACAATCACCGGAATAGCGCTCCATTGCCGTAAATCACGGATATAGTTAAGCCCGTCGCCGTCCGGCAACCCTAAATCAAGAATAATCAGATCCGGTTTGCGCGTGCCGGCTTCTATTAACCCACGTTGCAACGTTTCGCTTTCAAACACCCTCAGACCTTCACTTTCGAGCGCGGTGCGGACGAAACGCCGGATCTCTTTCTCATCTTCGACAATCAGAATATTGGTTGGCGTGCTGCTCACAAGACTCCCGGGGCTTGATTAAAGATCAAAGGCTTCATTGTCTATTTCCGGTGGTTTTTCCAGCGGTAGCACAAAGCGGAAACTGGCACCGCCGTTGGCCCCGTTTTCTGCCCAGATGCGGCCACCGTGTACTTCAATAATGGCACGGCAAATCGCTAACCCCAAACCCACACCGGGGATTGCAGACTCTTTATTGCCGCGGGAAAACTTATCGAAAATAAGCTGCTTTTTCCCTTCGGGAATTCCCGGGCCATTGTCCCAGACTTCGACTTCCAGCCATTCAGGCAGAGTATGGGCACGAATGCCGATAGTAGCATCGTAGCCAGCATATTTATTGGCATTTTCCAACAGGTTAGTGAACACCCGTTCCAACAGGCTGCCATCGCAGTTGACCAATATCTGCTCTGGCGGTAGCTCAACCTTGATTTGATGCTGGGTCATCAAGGGTTCCAGCATATGCAGCGATGCGCCGACGATCTCTTCCAGTGACTGCCACTCTTTACGCAGGTTGAAGCCACCCGATTGAATGCGAGCCATGTCCAGTAGGTTGTTCACCAGCCGTGTCGTGCTCAGCACCTGTTGGCGGATTTGACTGGCCTGGGGGGCATGATTGGAACCTTCTGCCGCTAAATCGAGCGTCAGAATTTCCGCCTGGCCAAACAGTACCGTCAGCGGGGTGCGTAAATCATGGGACAGGGCCGCCAAGAGCGAGTTACGCAGTTGCTCGCGCTCGGCATCCAGTTTGGCTTCCTCGGCACTGCGTGCCAAATGCAAGCGTTCCAGCGCACTGGCGATTAATACGGCAAAGGTCTGCAGCAGCCGCTGTTGTTCCGGCACCATCAGTTGGCGCAGGTTGCTGGGTTCGATGGCCAATAAGCCAAAGGTTTGTTTCGACGTGGCTAACGGCAGCAGCTGATAGGGGACGCCGGGCAGAGTGTCGGTACCGGCGCCGGCAGGCATGCCCTTGTCAAAACTCCAGCGTGCGATAGCTTCATCCACCGATAATAATCCGCCGGTTTCCCCGACCATTTGCTGTAACTTGCCGTCCTCCTGCGGGAGCAACAACACGGTTTTGGCCTGGAAGCTACTGGAGAGGAAATGGCGACTGGTTTTGGCGATGTCTTCGGCGGTCAGCGCCTGGCTCAGCCCTCGAGAAATCTCATACAGGTGTCGAGCACGCTGTTCGCGATAACGCGCGACACGCGCCTGATAGCGCACGCCTGCGGTCAGGTTACCGATGGTGATGCCAACGATCAGCATCACGCCGAAGGTCAGCAGATACTGCATGTCACTGACGGCAAACGACCATTCCGGCTGGACGAAGAACAGATCGAAGCTGGCGACGTTAATCACAGCGGCCAGAACCGAGGGCCAGCGGCCGAAGAACAACGCGACGATTGCGACCCCGAGCAGATACACCATCACCAGGTTGGCCTGGTCAAAGCCAGGCAGCAACCATTGAGAGAGCAGGGTGATCAGGGCACAGAGTGCGACCGCCACGGCGCAGCCGCGCAATTGCATGCGCCACTTTTCGGTAAAGTTACGGTTATCATGCTCTTTCCCCGGCGCTACGGGGGGATCGTTTTCCAACGCGACGATCACCAGATCCAGATCCGGCCCCAGCCGGCCGAGACGGTCGGCAAAGCTGCCGCGCAGTTTCCAGCGTTGCTCGCTGCGACGGCCAATAATGATTTTGCCCAGATTGTGCTCACGGGCATAGCGCAGCACCGCACGTTCTTCATAGGGTTCGGACAGCGTGGCGGTCTCGGCACCCAGTTCCTGTGCCAGCCGCAGCGCCCGCAGTATTGCCCGGCGGTGATTCTCCGGCAGACGGTGCAACTTTGGCGTTTCCACGTAAACTGCGTGCCAGTGACAACCCAGTCTGGCTGCCAGGCGAGCGGCGATGCGCACCAGTTTTTCGTTACCGCTGTTATGACCGACGCACAGCAATATGCTGTCACGGGTATGCCACACGCGTTCACGGCCTTGAGTATCGCGGAAGGCGCGCATTTGGTCATCGACCCGATCGGCAGTGCGGCGCAGCGCCAGTTCACGCAGGGCAATCAAATTGCCCTTACGGAAAAAGTGCTCGATGGCACGTTCGGCCTGACCGGGGATATACACTTTGCCTTCGTTCAGGCGCTGGCGCAGATCGTCGGGGGGCAAGTCAACCAGTACCACTTCGGTGGCTTCGTCGAAGACATGATCGGGCACCGTTTCGCGTACTCGCACCCCGGTCACGCCGCCAACCACGTCGTTTAGGCTTTCCAGGTGTTGTACGTTGACGGTGGTGAGCACGTCGATGCCCGAATCCAGCAGCTCTTCCACGTCCTGCCAGCGTTTCGGGTGGCGTGACCCCTGGGCGTTGCTGTGCGCCAGTTCATCCATCAGGATCAGAGCAGGGTGACGTGCGAGCGCGGCGTCGAGATCAAACTCCTGCACTAACCTGCCGCGATACTGGATGCGCTTTTGCGCTAACACATCTAACCCATTCAGTAGCGCAGCGGTTTCGCTGCGACCGTGAGTTTCGACCACGCCCACCAGCACGTTTAACCCTTGGCCACGCAGCCGCTGCGCCTCTTGCAGCATGGAGTAAGTTTTGCCTACGCCGGCACAGGCACCGAAAAATACCTTCAGCCGACCGCGTGGTTTCTCATTGGCCAGTGCCAGCAGGCTGTCTGGGTCTGGACGCTGTTGTTCCTCATCCACTATCGGAGTTCCTTTTGCAGCAACGTAAAGCGGGTTCGGCACGCCGAACCCGATACTTATCCTGTCACTCGCACGTGAAGCATTATTTCAATGCGTCGAGTGACAGGTTCAATTTCAGCACGTTTACCACCGACTCGCCCATAAAATTGGGGGTCGCCTGATCGGTGCTTTCATCAATCAGTTTGGCGATTTGCTCCGGTGCCAATTGGCGTGCCGCAGCAACACGGGCCAGTTGGTATTGTGCCGCCGCAAGTGAAATCTGCGGATCCAACCCGCTGCCCGACGCGGTCAGCAGGTCGACAGGGATCGGGCCTTTCATCGCTGGGTTGGCCTGGCGCAATTGGGCCGCGCGTTCGGCGATGGCTTTATCCAGTGCCGGGTTGGTGGCCGCCAGGTTGCTGCCGGCAGACGCCATGGCATTATAGGCCGAATCACCGGTAGCAGAAGGGCGTCCCCAAAAATACGCCGGTTTAGTGAAGTTTTGGCCGATCAGCGCCGAACCTATCACTTTATCGCCCTGATGCAGCAAAGAGCCGTTGGCTGCATGAGAAAACAGTAACTGTGACAGCCCGGTCGTCAACAGCGGATAAGCGATACCGGTAATCAACGTCAGCAGGACCAACATCACCAGCGACGGACGTAAGTAAGACATGGTTATTTCCTCTCAATGATTAACCGGCAATGTGCAAAGCAACCAGGATCAGGTCGATCAACTTGATGCCGACAAAGGGCACTAACAGACCACCGACACCGTAGATCCACAAGTTGCGACGCAGCAGTGCGGCTGCACTCATCGGCTTGTAGCTCACCCCTTTCAACGCCAGTGGGATCAGGAACACAATTACCAAGGCGTTGAAAATAACCGCCGACATAATGGCGGACGCAGGGGAGTGCAGGTGCATCACGTTTAGCGCGTTCAACTGCGGATAGGTTGCCGCGAACGCCGCCGGAATAATGGCAAAATACTTCGCTACGTCGTTGGCGATGCTGAACGTCGTCAGTGAACCACGCGTCATCAGCATTTGTTTACCGATGTGCACGACTTCAATCAGCTTGGTCGGATTGGAGTCCAGATCCACCATGTTGCCCGCTTCCTTGGCGGCTTGGGTACCGGAGTTCATCGCCACCGCGACATCGGCCTGTGCCAGCGCAGGAGCGTCGTTGGTACCGTCGCCGGTCATCGCGACCAGGCGTCCTTCTGCCTGATATTGGCGAATCAACGCCAGCTTGGCTTCCGGTGTTGCTTCTGACAGAAAGTCATCCACCCCGGCCTCGGCGGCGATGGCTGCTGCGGTGAGCGGGTTATCACCGGTGATCATTACCGTTTTGATGCCCATTTTGCGCAGTTCGGCGAAACGCTCTTTGATACCGCCCTTGACGATATCTTTCAGTGCGACCACCCCCAGCACGCGTGGGCCTTCGGCTACGACCAGCGGTGTACCGCCGGTACGTGCGACGCTGGCGACCAAATCGTCCACCGCCTGTGGGAAGTGGCCCTGATTGGATTCCACGTGGCGACGGATGGCATCCACAGCCCCTTTACGGATCATGCGGTCCTGCACGTTCACGCCGCTCATACGCGTCTGGGCGGAGAAAGGCACAAAGGAAGCATTCAGCGCCTGCAGGTCGCGTTCACGCAGGTTAAAGCGCTGTTTGGCCAGCACCACAATGCTGCGGCCTTCCGGCGTTTCATCGGCCAGTGAAGACAGCTGTGCGGCATCGGCCAGTTCCTGTTCTTTAACCCCGGGAGCCGGCAGGAACTCGGAAGCCTGGCGGTTACCCAGCGTAATGGTGCCGGTTTTATCCAGCAGCAACACGTCCACGTCACCGGCGGCTTCTACCGCCCGCCCGCTGGTAGCGATGACGTTAGCACCCAGCATCCGGCTCATCCCCGCCACGCCGATGGCAGACAGCAGGCCGCCAATGGTTGTAGGGATCAGACAGACCAGCAGTGCCACCAGTACGGTGATGGTGACGACAGACCCTCCGTTGGCGGCTTCCACGCTGTATTGCGAAAACGGGAACAGCGTGGCCGTCGCCAGTACGAACACAATGGTCAGCGCGACCAACAAAATAGTCAGTGCCACTTCGTTCGGGGTTTTGCGGCGTTTGGCGCCCTCCACCATGGCGATCATCCTGTCGAGGAAGGTTTCGCCTGGGTTGACGCTGCACTGTATCACCAGCCAGTCGGACAGCACGCGGGTACCGCCGGTCACCGAGGAGAAGTCACCGCCGGATTCACGGATCACCGGGGCAGACTCACCGGTAATGGCGCTTTCATCGACCGAGGCACCGCCTTCCAGCACTTCACCGTCACACGGAATAGTGTCACCGGCCTCAACCAGGACGATGTCGCCTTTTCGCAGACTCTCGGCGGAAACTTTCTCGGTCGCGCCATCACGGCGCGGCGCGGCCAGTTTCTTCGCCCAGCTGGTTTTCTTGGTGCCTCTCAGGCTCTCGGCCTGGGCCTTGCTGCGCCCTTCGGCCAGCGCCTCGGCAAAGTTGGCGAACAGCACGGTGAACCACAGCCACAGGGCAATGCTGCCGGTAAAGGCTGCGCTACCCTCGGTCTGTTTGGTGAGGATCGCTAACCAGATAACCGTGGTCAGGATGCTGCCTATATACACCACGAACATCACCGGATTACGCCATTGAGTGCGCGGATCCAGTTTTTTCAGCGCATCGATCAGCGCGGTACGGACCAATGCCGGTTCAAACAGCGCGCGTTGTTTGCGAGTCATCTCTTCTTCTCTCTCTATGAGCTCTGTTATTTAGCCAGCCAAAGCTGCAAATGCTCTGCCACCGGTCCCAGCGCCAACGCCGGTACGAAGGTTAAAGCGCCCACCAGCAATACGGTGCCGATCAGCAGGCCAATAAACAGTGGCCCGTAGGTTGGCAGAGTACCGTTACCCGCCGGCTGACGTTTCTTCGCGCACAGCGAACCGGCAATCGCCAGGACAGGGAGGATCACC
Source organism: Serratia sp. CoH_122_TC_1 (assembly GCF_058191755.1). Taxonomy (NCBI): domain Bacteria; kingdom Pseudomonadati; phylum Pseudomonadota; class Gammaproteobacteria; order Enterobacterales; family Yersiniaceae; genus Serratia; species Serratia sp. CoH_122_TC_1. Next base: position 34,174 of record NZ_JBXWLA010000015.1, on the reverse strand, counting down.
CCAAAACGGCCGACGAACATGGCAAAGGCCAGCAGCAGGTTGTAGAACGGGGTGTTGACGCTCAGCCCGGCAAAGGCGCTGCCGTTGTTGTTGGCTGCGGACGACACGGCGTACAGCACTTCGCTAAAACCGTGTGCACCTGGATTCAGGATACCGGCGCGTCCTGCGTCGGTGGCGATAGCTAACGCCGTGCCCAACAGCACCAGCGTCGGTGTCACCAAAATCGCCAGCGCGGTCATTTTCATGTCATAGACATCAATCTTTTTGCCCAGGTATTCGGGGGTACGGCCAATCATCAAGCCGGCAATAAAGACGGTCAGCAGGACGAACAGCAGCATGCCGTACAGGCCAGAGCCGACGCCGCCAAACACCACTTCACCAATTTGCATCAGCCACATGGGCACCATGCCACCCAGCGCAGTGAAGGAGTCATGCATGGCGTTGACTGCACCGCAGGAGGCCGCAGTCGTCACCACCGAGAACAGGCTGGTGGCGAGAATGCCAAAGCGTGATTCTTTGCCTTCCATGTTGATGTTGCTATCGCTGCCCAATGCGCTCAAATGCGGGTTACCCGCCAATTCGGCAAACATCACCACGACCACAGCGACGACAAAGATCAGCGCCATAGCCCAGATCAACGCGTGGCCCTGGCGGTTCTCTCCGGCCACGCGGCCGAAAGCGAAACACAACGCGCAGGGGATCAAGAAGATCGCCAGCATCTGCACAAAGTTGGTCAGAACCGTTGGGTTCTCAAACGGGTGCGCGGAGTTAACGCCAAAGAAGCCGCCGCCGTTAGTACCGAGCATCTTGATCGCTTCCTGTGAGGCTACCGGCCCCATAGGCAGCGTTTGCTGCGCGCCTTCCAGCGTGCTGATATGCACGTAAGGCAGGAAGTTTTGCAGCGTGCCCTGGCTGACGAAGAACAGCGCAATCAGCAGTGAAATTGGCAGCAAGACATAGAGCGTCACGCGGAATATGTCGATCCAGGCGTTACCGATGGTGGCACTGGAACGGCGGGTGAAGGCACGGATCAAGGCGAACGCCACCGCGATACCGGTCGCCGCTGACAGGAAGTTCTGCACTGCCAATCCCGCCATCTGGCTGAAATAGCTGAGTGTGCTTTCACCACTGTAGGCCTGCCAGTTGGTGTTGGTGACAAAGCTAACGGCGGTATTGAACGCCAGATCCCAAGACAGGCCGGGGAAGCCCTGTGGGTTGAGTGGCAGCGAACCTTGTGTCATCAGCAGCACGAACAGTAAAGCCAGACCGAGCAGGTTAAACCACATGATTGCCAGCGCGTACTGCCACCATTTCATCTCAGCGGTAGTATTGCCACAGCAGCGCCAAACGGCCGTTTCCAACTGACGCAGTGCCGGCAGTGGCTCACCTTCGATCAACCGCGCCAGAAAGCCGCCCAATGGACGGGCTAGCAGCAGAAGCACCAGCAGGAAGCTGGCAATCAATAAAAAGGCTGAAGCCGCCATCAGAAATCCTCCGCATTAAACAGGGCATAGACCAGATAGCCCAACAGCAGCAGAACCAACAGCGCACCACCAATAACGCTGATACTCACGGGACACCTCCAGAGGTGTAGTTTTTGATACAGCGAGTGTAGGGAGGGCGGTAGAAAGAAGATGAAAAAATAGCGTTGGCCGGTGTAAAAAAAGTATAAAAATGGCTGAAATTACAGCAGAAAATGGCTTTTTAGCCTCGATTTTTGGGGGCGTAGTGCGATTGGACGCCTGTTTGGGGGCGTGAAGATGAAGGTTTGTGTAAACAGGCTGTAAATAACCACAATGTAACCAATGGTTAGTTAATTATTAACCTTGATGTAACAAAATTACGGATTGTACGAATTATTTGCGATTTTTTGTGCGATAAGGTGGTCGGATGAGTAGTAAACTTTCATCAATTGCGCTAAAATTTTGTCCAGTTACCAAATGGTCCTGTTTTAATTGTTTACGCCAGTGCTGTTTCCAAGACAGATCAACGGCCAGGCGTTTTTTGAGGAGGTTCGCATGTCTATCTATCACGCTTATTCATTGCATCGGATTCTCCTGCGCCGCAGCGCAGTGATCCTGGCAGGTTTATTGGCTTTACCGGTAATGCTGTTCCGCAGCGACCGTGCACGTTTTTACAGCTATTTGCACCGCGTTTGGTCAAAAACCAGCGATAAACCGGTCTGGCTGCAACAGGCGGAACTGGCGTCCTGCGATTTTTACTGATCGTTGCCGTCGTCCCCTAAAACCCTCGCTTCACAGCGGGGGTTTTTTTATGGGCGCCGTTCAGTCATTGTGTCGGTAAGGTTCGTCCCCTGAGGGAAATTCCTCTACACTTTTAACATCATCCAACGCTGGGAGAGCCTATTGATGAGTGACAAAATTCCTATTGGGATCAGCGCCTGCCTGCTGGGTGAGAAGGTGCGCTTTGACGGTGGCCATAAACGGCTGGCCTTTGCGGTGGAACAACTGGCCCCCTTCGTGCGTTTTGAGGCGATTTGCCCGGAAATGGCGATCGGTTTGTCGACCCCGCGCCCGGCACTGCGGTTGATCAAAAAACAACATCATGTGGCATTACGCTACAGCAATGACGACAGCATCGACGTGACCGACCAGATGCAGCAATTTTCCTCACAGCGCATTGCCGCTTTGCAGCACCTGTGCGGATACATTGTTTGCGCCAACTCGCCAAGCTGTGGGATGGAGCGGGTTCGACTGTATGACGATAGCGGCGAAGGCGCGCGTAAAAGCGGTGTCGGGTTGTACACTGCCGAACTGCTGCGGCAAATGCCCTGGTTACCGGTGGAAGAAGACGGGCGGTTGAACGATGCAACGCTGCGGGAAAATTTTGTAGAACGCGTTTATGCGCTGTATGAATTGAACATGCTGTGGCGCAAAGGGCTAACCCGTGGCGGGTTGATTGCCTTTCATAGCCGTTACAAGCTGTTGTTGTTGGCGCACTCGCAGCCAGAATACCGTGAGTTGGGCCGTTTTGTGGCAGGCGTGGACAAATGGGAATCGCTGGAGGCGTTTGCCATTGAATACCGTAGTCGCTTGATGAAACTGCTGGCGCACAAGGCGACGCGCCGTAACCACACCAACGTGCTGATGCATGTGCAGGGTTATTTCCGCAGCCATCTGAGTTCTGCGCAGCGCCAGGAGTTGGCACAGCTGATTGATCGTTATCGACAGGGTGTACAACCGCTGCTGGCACCGATCACCTTACTCAAGCATTACATGGCTGAGTACCCCGATCGCTATCTGGCCGATCAACGTTATTTCGAACCCTATCCCGAAGCGCTGCGCCTGCGTTATGGCCACTAACCAACTAGGAGTTTTATGACCACGCATCTGGTCTGGTTGCGTAACGATCTGCGTATTACCGACAACAAAGCGCTGCACGCCGCCTGTAGCGATCCTGACGCCCGCGTGTTGGCCGTGTTTATCGCCACCCCGCAACAATGGTTACAGCACGAAATGGCACCGCGCCAGGCGGCATTTATCCATGCCAATTTGCTGCTGGTGCAGCAGGCGCTTGCCGAACGTGGTATTCCGCTCGGCTACCATCAATGTGATGATTTCGCCACCTCGGTTGATTGGTTGGTTGCTTACTGCGAGCAGGAACAGGTAGATAGGCTGTTTTACAATCGCCAGTACGAAATCAACGAACGCGTCCGTGACCAAGGATTAGAGCAGTGTTTATCCGGGAAGGTGATTTGCCAGAGTTTTGATGACAGCCTGTTATTGCCGCCGGGTAGCGTAAGAACCGGTGGCGGTGAAATGTACAAAATCTATACGCCATTTCGTAAAGCTTTTATCCAACGCCTGACAGAATCGGACGTTCGTTCCCTGCCAGCCCCCAAAACACGGTGTGGTGGCGCGCTGCCAATAACCGCCGTACCTGAAGCATTCAATTATCCGCCGGCAGAGGCAATGGGGGATTTCCCTGCAGGGGAAGAGGAGGCGCTGCAGCGGTTACGAACCTTTTGCCGTGAACAGGTGCAAGATTACCTTGAACAGCGAGATCTGCCCGCCATTGCCGGCACTAGCAGTTTGTCGCCTTATCTGGCCATCGGCGCCTTATCACCGCGCCAGTGCTTTAATCGTCTGCGTGCTGAATGCCCGCAGGTATTGGAAAACAGCGATAGCGGCGCCTTTGGTTGGCTAAATGAGCTGATCTGGCGCGAGTTTTATCGGCATCTGATGGTGGCCTATCCTGCGTTATGCAGGCACCGTCCCTTTATCGATTGGACGGATAAGGTACGCTGGCAGAATAATCCTGAGTTTTTGCAGGCGTGGCAGCAGGGGGCAACGGGCTATCCGATTGTCGATGCCGCCATGCGCCAGTTGAATGAAACCGGTTGGATGCACAATCGCTTACGTATGATCAGCGCCAGCTTTCTGGTGAAAGACTTGTTGGTTGATTGGCGCGCTGGCGAACGTTACTTCATGTCAAAACTGGTGGACGGCGACCTGGCGGCCAATAACGGTGGCTGGCAGTGGGCGGCGTCAACCGGTACCGATGCTGCGCCCTATTTCCGTATTTTTAACCCGACCACTCAGGGCGAACGTTTTGATCCGCAAGGCACTTTTATCCGTAAATGGTTGCCCGAGCTGGCGGATGTACCGGACAATGCTATCCATCAACCCCATCGCTGGGCGGAACAGCAGCAGCGTGTGCTGGATTACCCGCTGCCGATTGTCGACCACAAGCAGGCGCGGTTGGATACGCTGGCAGCCTTTGAAGCGGCGAAGCGCGGGGAATATTAAGGCAACAGCAAGGAGCGACATAATGATGAAAAAGGTGCTGGCCCTGTGCCTGAGCGGTTATTCAGCCCTGGCGATGGCGGGCTTTGATGTAGTGGCATTAGGCGTGGACGGGGGGGTTAGCGACGGCAATCTGACCTCCTACCTGATCCGCAGCGACAATCAGTCGCAGTATCTGGCGCTGGATGCTGGCTCGCTGCTGCCAGGCATTGCCAAAGGGCTGGAAAAGGGCAGTTTCCCTCAAGTCACCCCTGAATTGGCCGCGCCCTATACCCCGCAAGGCTATGTATTCCGCCAGCTGATTGGCGCTTATTTTATCAGTCACGGCCATTTGGACCATGTGGCGGGGCTGATTATCGGCTCGCCGGAAGACAGCAAGAAAAATATCTATGCCCAGGCAGATACCATTCTGACCCTGCGCAACCATTACTTTAACTGGAAAGCCTGGCCCAACTTTACCGACTCCGGCAATGGATCGCGGTTGGGTACCTACCGCTTGCAAACGGTAAGGCCGCAGCAGCGCGTGACGCTGGGGGTCACCGGATTGACGGGCGTGATGTATCCGCTCAGCCATGATCGTTACCCTTCATCGATGTTGCTGGTGTCCGACCGTAGCGGATCCTTTGCCTTTTTCGGCGATACCGGGCCGGATGCACTTGAGCAATCACGCAATCTGGATAGCGCCTGGCGCGTGCTGGGGCCGCTTATCGAACAGAAAAAACTGAAAGGGATGATCATCGAAGCGTCCTACCCCAATGAGGTGGAGGATAAAAATCTGTATGGGCATTTGACGCCTGCGTGGTTGCTTAAAGAGCTGAAAAATCTGGCGCAGTACAGCGGCGGCGAAGGTTCACTGAAAGATTTACCGGTGGTGATCAGCCATATCAAGCCCAGTCTGAAGCAAGGTGAAAACGTGCGCGCGACCATTAAGCAACAGTTGGATCAGGGCAACGATCTGGGCGTAAAATTTATCCTGATGGAACAGGGCGACCGGCAGACATTTTGAATTGAAGAGAGAACTTTATGCGTAACCTCGATCTGGAACAGTTGATTAATAGCGAACTGAACACCGCCGCGTTTCAGGATTACGGGCCAAATGGCCTGCAGGTGGAAGGGCGACCGCATGTGCAGCGCATTGTCACTGGCGTTACTGCGTGCCAGGCCTTGCTGGATGCCGCGGTGGTACACCAGGCGGACGCTATTGTGGTGCATCATGGCTATTTCTGGAAAAACGAAGCGCCATCAATACGCGGCATGAAGCGCAACCGGCTGAAAACGCTGCTGAGCAATGATATCAACCTGTATGGCTATCACCTGCCGCTGGACGCACACCCGGTATTGGGCAATAACGCGCAGTTGGCACATTTGCTGGGTATTCGCGTGATTGGTGAGGTGGAGCCCCTGGTACCACACGGCGAATTCGAACAACCGCTGACCGGGGCTGAACTGCAACAACGTATCGAGAGCCGTCTGGGGCGTTCCGTGCTGCACTGTGGCGATAATGCGCCAGCACATATCCGCCGCGTTGCCTGGTGTACCGGCGGCGGTCAGGGCTTTATCGACAGCGCGGCACGATTTGGCGTGGATGCCTTCATTACCGGCGAAGTTTCTGAGCAAACTATTCACAGCGCGCGGGAAATGGGCATTCATTTCTTTGCGGCTGGTCACCATGCCACTGAGCGCGGTGGTATCAAGGCGCTGGGGGAATGGCTGGCTCAACAACATGGTTTTGATGTGACCTTTATTGATATCCCGAATCCTGCCTGATTTTTCTCTTCAGGATTCAGCCGGTTTATACACTGGCTGAATCCTTTTAATAGCCTAATCCCTTATTTTCGCAAAGGTTGTTCTATTGACAGCCGGGGCGCTGTCACGCATAACTGATGGGTTTTCATCGCGATAATAATAAGGAGAAAAGGGTGCAACGAGCACGATGTTACCTGTTAGGTGAAAGAGCGGTGGTGCTTGAACTGTCGCCGCCGGTGACGCTGTCGAGCCAGCAGCGGATCTGGGCGTTGGCCGAAAAACTGAATCATCATCCTGATGTACGTGAAGTGGTGCCGGGCATGAATAATCTTACGCTGTTGCTGAATACGCCCAAGGCTGACGCCGAAGCGATGCTGGGGTTGTTGCAAGAGGGCTGGGACAGCAAGGAAAGCCTGGTTCCTGAATCGCGTCAGGTGGATATTCCGGTCATTTATGGTGGCCAGGATGGGCCCGATCTGGATGACGTCGCGCGCCATACCGGTATGACGCCACAGCAGGTGGTGGAATGTCATTCATCAGCAGCTTACGTGGTCTATTTCCTCGGTTTCCAGCCCGGTTTTTCCTACATGGGCGGTATGCCTGAAAAATTGGCGACGCCGCGACGTGCCGAACCACGGCTGTCAGTGGCGGCCGGTTCCGTAGGCATTGGCGGTAGCCAGACCGGGATTTATCCGTTGGTGACCCCGGGCGGATGGCAGTTGATTGGGCGAACCCCCCTGGCGTTGTTTAATCCGTATGAAATGCCACCAACCCTACTGCGTCCTGGCGATAGCGTAAGGTTTGTGCCACAGAAGGAGGGCGTATGCTGAAGATTCTGCGTGCGGGTATTTACACCACGGTGCAGGATCTGGGCCGTAACGGTTTCCGCCGTCTGGGGATCAGCCAGGGCGGTGCACTCGATGAACCCGCGTTGAGGATCGCTAACTTGCTGGTGGGCAATGACATCAAGGCCGCCGGACTGGAAATCACCCTTGGGCAATTTAGCGCCGAATTTACCCTGCCAGGTTGGATCGCTCTGACCGGTGCTGGTTGCGATGCGCAATTGGATGGAAAGCCTTTATGGACCGGCTGGCGCTATGCGGTCAGTGCGGGTCAGCAGCTTGTTCTGAAAATGCCGAAACGCGGAATGCGCACTTATCTGGCGATAGCCGGGGGTATCGCGGTTCCTGAAATGCTCGGCTCCCATAGTACAGATAGCAAAGCGGCTTTCGGCGGGCTGGAAGGGCGCAACCTGCGGGATGGTGACAGCCTGCCATTGGGGCAAGGGCGTTCGTTGCCGCCGCAGAGCACTGGCGTAAAGCAATTGCTGTTTAACAACCGCGTCCGTGCGTTGCCGGGGCCGGAATATGACGAATTCAGTGAAGAGGCGCGGGAAGCATTTTGGCGTACGGCCTGGCAGCTGAGCCCGCAGAGTAATCGTATGGGCTATCGCCTGCATGGTAGCAGTGTGCTGAGCCGCACCACCGATCGCGAAATGTTGTCGCATGGCCTGTTACCGGGTGTTGTACAGGTACCGCATAACGGCCAGCCAATCGTACTGATGGCCGACGCGCAGACTACCGGGGGATATCCGCGTATTGCCTGCGTGATCGAAGCCGATCTTTACCATTTGGCGCAAATTCGCCTGGGCGAAGCCATCCACTTTGTACCCTGTACTCTGGCAGAGGCGCAACGAGCCAAGGCGGAACAGGAACACTTCATCCAACAGATTGCCTGGGGGTTAAATGATCGTTGATTTGAATGCCGATCTTGGAGAAGGCTGCGCCAACGATGAGGCGCTGTTGCAACGGGTGAGCTCGGCCAATATCGCCTGCGGTTTTCATGCTGGGGATGCACAGACCATGCGGCAGTCGGTGCGTTGGGCACTGCAATACGGCGTTGCCATTGGCGCGCATCCAAGCTTCCCCGATCGTGAGAATTTTGGCCGTACTCGCATGCAATTGCCGCCAGAAACGGTGTATGCGCAAGTGGTGTATCAGCTTGGTGCGCTTGCCGCAATTGCCCGTGCTGAAGGCGGAGTAATGGTGCATGTGAAACCCCATGGCATGTTGTACAACCAGGCCGCGGTAGAACCGGAGCTGGCAGAGGCTATCGCCCGGGCGGTTAAAGCGGTAGATCCGACGTTGCGATTAGTGGGGTTGGCGGGCAGTGAGCTTATCCGCGCCGGTCAAAAACAGGGGCTGAAGACTCGGCAGGAAGTTTTTGCGGATCGTGGTTATCAGGCCGATGGCACGCTGGTGCCGCGTGGCCAGGCTGGGGCGCTGATTACCAGCGACGAACTGGCGTTGGCACAAACACTGGAAATGGTTCGTCATCATCGGGTTCGTACGCTGGACGGCACCTGGGCCGCCGTTCAGGCCGAAACTGTCTGCCTGCATGGCGACGGTGAACATGCGCTGGAATACGCGCGCACGCTGCGCGAGCGTTTTGCCGTTGAAGGTATCAACGTTAGCGCCGAGTAGTTAAGCAGTACACACAACATCACAAACAAAAAAACTATTAGAAATTATCGAGGGAATACTATGGAACAGGCCGTTAACCTCTGGCCATTGATTGGCATTGCCGCCATCGTGGTTGGATTTGTTTTACGCTTTAACCCCGTGCTGGTGGTGATTGTCGCCGGCATCATCACCGGGCTGGCGGCACTGATGCCGCTAGACGTGATCCTGGAAAAACTGGGTGAAGGCTTCCTCAATACCCGTAACCTGCCGCTGATCTTGTTACTGCCATTGGCGGTAATTGGTTTGCTGGAGCGCCACGGGTTGAAAGAGCGCGCGCAGGCGTGGATCGCCAAGATCAAGAGTGCCACCGCAGGACGGTTGTTGATCGTCTATCTGTTTGTTCGTGAAATCACCGCAGCCATGGGGCTGACCAGCCTGGGCGGGCATCCGCAAATGGTGCGTCCATTGTTGGCGCCGATGGCTGAAGGGGCAGCAGAAAACCGCTACGGCGAATTGCCGGAACGTACGCGCCACCGTCTGCGTGCCATGTCTGCTGCTACGGATAACGTCGGGTTGTTCTTTGGTGAGGATATTTTTGTGGCTTTCGGTGCCATTATCTTCATGCACAACTTTATGCTGGAGTCCGGTGGTATTCAGACCGAGCCATTGCATATCGCACTTTGGGGTATCCCGACGGCCATCTTTGCTTTCCTGATCCATTCATTCCGGCTTTATCGGATGGATAAACAGCTCAGCGCCGAATTGGCGCAACTCAATCAGGCGGCGCTGCAGGCTAAAGGGGATGCTCAATGACTTTCCAACAACAATATCTCTATTGGCTGGCCGGTGTCGTGCTGTTGATCGTGGCGGTGATGTCTTTCCGCGATCGTGCCAATCCACGCCGCATTACCACAGGTTTGTTCTGGGCGCTGTATGGCCTGGTGTTCCTGGTTGGCGACTGGACTTATCGTCTGTTAGGTGACGTGCTGGGTGAAGGCAGCAACGAGAAACGCATGCTGCACATCATTGTCGGTGTGGTGGTCGTGATCATGGCGTTGATCGCCGGTTTTGGCGGTGTACGCCTGGGTAGCTATCATCAGCGTACTCCACAACAGCGCGAAGAAAGTGCCAAGCGCCTGGGGAACCGGCTGTTTATTCCCGCATTGGCCATCCCGGTAGTGACGGTCGTGGGTGTGCTGCTGTTTAACAATATTCCTGCGCTGCAAACCGCGGTATTCGGCAGCGGCAATCACGCAACCTTGATTACGCTGTTCTCGATGACCGCCGGTTGTTTGCTTGGCCTGGTTATCGCCGTGAAAATGACGCATGAAAAAGTGCTGCAACCGATCCAGGAAGCGCGTCGCCTGTTGGACTCCATCGGTTGGGCGTTTATTTTGCCGCAAATCCTCGCCACGCTGGGCCTGTTGTTTACCGCAGCCGGTGTCGGCACGGCCATTTCTCATCTGACCCAGGAGTATCTGGCGGTCGACAATCGCTTTATTGCCGTTGCGGTTTACGCTATCGGTATGGCGTTGCTGACGATGGTGATGGGCAATGCCTTTGCGGCTTTCCCCATTGTTACCGCAGGTATCGGTATTCCGATTCTGGTGTTACAGCATGGGGGTAATCCGGCAGTCATGGCGGCTATCGGTATGTTTTCCGGCTATTGCGGCACGCTGATGACGCCAATGGCTGCTAACTTTAATATTGTACCGGCGGCGTTATTGGAATTGCCGGACAAGAATGCGGTGATCAAAGCGCAGGTACCGACTGGGGTGCTGCTGCTGCTGGTTAACGTATTCCTGCTTTATTTCCTGATGTTCCTGTAAGGAGAACGCATGCAAAAGGTATTGATCACGGGTTTTGAACCCTTTGGCGGCGAACGCGTTAATCCTTCGTGGGAAGTGGTCAAGCAACTCAATGATATGGAATTGGCTGGTGCGCGCATTATTGCGCGCCAACTGCCCTGCGTGTTCGGCGCGGCGTTGGACACGCTGAATGCCGCGATCGATGAGGTACAACCCGTGATGGTGCTGGCTATCGGGCAGGCGGGTGGGCGCACCGATATAACCCTCGAACGGGTGGCGATCAACATCGATGATGCGCGTATCCCCGATAATCAGGGGCAACAGCCAATAGACGAAGCTATCGTTGCAAGCGGGCCGGCAGCCTATTTCAGCACGTTGCCGATCAAGGCAATGGTGAACTCGATGCGTGAAGCCGGTATTCCGGCCTCAGTGTCACAAACGGCCGGGACCTATGTCTGCAACCACGTGATGTACGGCTTGTTGCACCGCTTGAGTGACCAACAGGCAATCAAGGGTGGGTTTATTCATATCCCTTATCTGCCGGAACAGGCGGCGGCGCACCCTGGTGCGCCGAGCATGGCCGCGAACACGGTGTTGTTTGCCCTCGAGCTGGCGATTTCCATTGCATTGCAGGTGGAACATGATTTGAAAGTGATTGGCGGTGCGACACACTAACACCCGTCATACCCCGGTGCGGCTTGCTGCGCCGGGGCTTATTCAGGAGTTTTCATATGCCGGAAGGACCGGAAATTCGCCGGGCGGCAGATGCGCTGGCGGCGGCGGTGCTAGACCAACCGCTGACCGAGGTCGGTTTTGCTTTCCCGCAACTTAAACATTATCGCAATCAGCTAATTGGCGAACGCATAGTCGCTATTGAACCGCGTGGCAAGGCGCTGTTAACCCATTTTTCAAACGGATTGACGCTGTATAGCCATAACCAATTGTATGGCGTATGGAAGGTGGTGAACGCGGGGGAGATGCCTGAAACCAAACGGGATCTGCGTGTAAGGCTTGAAACGGCGGAGCGGGCAATTCTGTTGTACAGCGCTTCGGATATTACCGTTGGACCGCGTGAAGAGATAGAACAGCACCCGTTTTTAAAGCGCATTGGCCCTGACGTGTTGGACATGACGCTGACAGTGGCGGCAGTGGAGCTGAGACTCTTGTCGCCTGCATTTCGCCGCAGACAACTGGGCGGCATGTTGCTCGATCAAGCTTTTCTCGCGGGGTTAGGTAACTATCTGCGCGCTGAAATTCTTTGGCAGGCAGAATTGGCACCTCACCATAAGCCGCAAGATCTGCCGCCTGACGTTTTACAGCGGCTGGCGGAAGCTTTACTGGCGGTGCCGCGATTGTCTTACCAAACGCGCGGGCAGGTGGATGAAAACCGCCACCATGGTGCGCTGTTCAGTTTTAAAGTATTCCACCGCAATGGCGAACCTTGTGAGCGTTGCGGTGCGATGATCGTGCGTACTTCATTGTCGTCCCGACCTTTCTATTGGTGTCCGGGATGTCAGAAATAGCAAAAAAATGCCGCCCATTGGGGCGGCATTTTAGTGGCAATACGTAGGGTAAAGCGGCGTTACTTGTTTTTCAGCTGGGACGTGAAGTCGCGTTCGGCATAACCGGTGTACAACTGACGTGGACGGGCAATCTTGATGCCTTCGTCGTGCATTTCGTTCCAGTGTGCGATCCAGCCGATAGTTCGGGCGATAGCGAAGATAACGGTAAACATGGAAGAAGGAATACCCATCGCCTTCAGGATGATACCTGAATAGAAGTCGACGTTCGGGTACAGTTTCTTCTCGATGAAGTACGGGTCGTTCAGCGCGATGTGTTCCAGCTCCATCGCCACTTCCAACAGGTTATCGTCCTTCTTGTTCAGCTCTTTCAGCACTTCGTGACAGGTTTCACGCATCACGGTGGCACGTGGGTCGTAATTCTTGTACACGCGGTGGCCAAAGCCCATCAGACGGAATGAGTCGTTTTTGTCTTTGGCACGCTTGATGAACTCAGGGATGTGCTCAACGGTTTTGATCTCTTCCAGCATTTTCAGTGCGGCTTCGTTGGCACCGCCATGTGCTGGTCCCCACAGTGAAGCAATACCGGCAGCAATACAGGCAAACGGGTTAGCGCCTGAAGAGCCTGCGGTACGTACGGTTGAGGTGGACGCATTTTGCTCGTGGTCTGCGTGCAGGATCAGGATGCGATCCATAGCGCGTTCCAGCACCGGGTTCACCACGTATTCTTCACACGGAGTCGCGAACATCATATGCAGGAAGTTGCCGGCGTAGGACAGATCGTTGCGAGGGTAAACGAACGGCTGGCCCAGAGAATATTTGTAACACATGGCTGCCACGGTAGGCATTTTGGACAGCAGGCGGAACGCGGTGATTTCGCGGTGGCGCTCGTTGTTAACGTCCAGTGCATCGTGGTAGAACGCCGCCAGGGCACCTGTTACACCGCACAGCACGGCCATTGGGTGTGAGTCACGACGGAAACCACGGAACAGATGGGTGATCTGGTCGTGGATCATGGTGTGGCGGGTGACGGTCGTTTTGAAGGTCTCAAACTCTTCGGCAGTCGGGGTCTCGCCGTACAGCAGGATGTAGCATACTTCCAGATAGGAAGATTCTTTCGCCAACTGTTCGATTGGGAAGCCACGATGCAGCAGTATGCCTTTGTCACCGTCGATAAAGGTGATTTTGGATTCGCAGGAAGCGGTAGAGGTAAAGCCGGGATCAAACGTGAAATAACCTTTGGAGCCCAGGGCGCGGACATCAAGGACATCGGGGCCCAGTGTCGGGGATAATACGCCCAGTTCGATTGGAGCTTCACCATCGTTAATGGTTAGCGTCGCTTTCTTATCAGTCATTTACAGTCTCCTTTGCGCCTTATTTTAAAAACCTCTAACAACTGAAATACCTTAATTCTCCTCAGGTTGCCCGCAAAAAATGGTGCGGACGCTAACTCTGTGAGCGACTGCGCAATTGCGCGGGTAGGGTACAGAGTGCTAACCAGGCGAACGAGGCGGGTGACCAGTTGTTAACGATTCATCGGAATTCGTTATGTTCTGTTAATCTTACCTACGACGTGTTCGGGGGTTGTTGAACCTATCCCAATAAACTGTTTTCTATGCCTTATTTAATTATGTCTGCGGCAATGTGCTGCAAATATGAACGGCAAAAACCGCCATTGGGATAGGTTCCGCCAAATACACTGTTGCATATCTTGAACACTGGGGGAAGTGTATCTGCTGACCTATAGCGCGTCATAGGGCCGTTTGTGCCCCTATATGTAATGGAATTGTTGATCTCTTGTCAAATCAGATAATTAATTTTGTGCCAATTGTGAAATCCGTGATCTAAATCACTGTTCGGGGGAAATGTTACCAAAGGGATTGTATGGGAATTGTAATCAGAATGTGATCCTCCTATACTGCCGCCAGGTCTCCGGGATACCCTGAAGTAGGAGCACCCAGCGTTATAACTACGCGCCGTTTAAGCACACAGGATGTTGTTGTTTGAGCGCGTGACGTGTGAGGGTTTTGGCTCTTAACGCTGTCTGATCCCCGCCCAGGCCGGAGGAAGGAAAATAATAAGAGCTGTGTGGGCAAAAACGTGAAAAAACAAAGACCTGTCAACCTGGATCTGCAAACGATCCGGTTTCCCGTAACTGCGATAGCGTCCATCTTACATCGAGTCTCTGGCGTAATTACCTTCGTTGCCGTGGGTATCCTCCTCTGGCTGCTGGGCCTGTCTCTCTCTTCCCAAGAGGGTTTCATGCAGGCTGCTGCCATCATGAATAGCTTCGTTGTCAAATTCATATTCTGGGGCATCCTCACTGCACTGGCCTATCACATTTGCGGTGGCATTCGCCATTTGTTAATGGATTTTGGCTATATCGAAGAGAGTTTAGCCGCCGGTACCCGTTCTGCCCAGGTGGCGATCGGTCTGACCGTCGTGCTGTCAGTTCTGGCTGGAGTCCTCGTATGGTAAACAATGTTTCTGCATTAGGACGCAACGGCGTACACGACTGGTTGTTACTGCGTGCTTCCGCTATCGTCATCACCCTGTATGTACTGTATATCCTGGGCTTCTTCGTCACGGCTCCGGATCTCACCTACGAAATCTGGCGCGGTTTCTTCGCCACCTCTATTACGAAAGTGTTCACTGTACTGACGCTGCTGTCGATTCTGGTTCACGCCTGGGTTGGTTTGTGGCAGGTACTGACAGACTATGTCAAACCCGTCGCGGTGCGTCTGGTGTTGCAACTGGCGGTTATTGTCGTGTTGCTGGTCTATTTACTGTACGGAACAATCGTAGTGTGGGGTGCGTAAAATGAAACTGCCGGTCAGAGAGTTTGATGCTGTCGTTATCGGTGCAGGCGGCGCAGGTATGCGCGCGGCACTGCAAATTTCTCAAGCGGGCTCTACTTGCGCCTTGCTGTCAAAAGTCTTCCCGACCCGTTCCCATACCGTGTCTGCTCAGGGGGGTATTACCGTAGCCCTGGGTAACAACCACGAAGATAACTGGGAATGGCATATGTATGACACGGTGAAAGGCTCTGATTATATCGGTGACCAAGACGCCATTGAATATATGTGTAAAACCGGCCCTGAAGCCGTTCTGGAACTGGAACATATGGGGCTGCCGTTTTCTCGTACGGATGATGGCCGCATCTATCAGCGTCCATTCGGCGGCCAGTCACTGAACTTCGGTGGCGAGCAGGCGGCCCGCACTGCGGCGGCAGCTGACCGTACCGGTCACGCGTTGCTGCATACCCTGTATCAACAGAACCTGAAAAACCACACCACTATCTTCTCCGAGTGGTACGCGCTGGATCTGGTGAAAAACCAGGATGGTGCGGTCGTCGGTACCACGGCTATCTGCATTGAAACCGGTGAAGTGGTGTACTTCAAAGCCAAAGCTACCGTGTTGGCAACCGGCGGCGCAGGCCGTATTTACCAGTCCACCACTAACGCACATATCAATACCGGTGACGGTGTTGGCATGGCAATTCGTGCCGGCGTGCCCGTGCAGGACATGGAAATGTGGCAGTTCCACCCGACCGGCATCGCTGGCGCGGGTGTCTTGGTGACCGAAGGTTGCCGTGGCGAAGGCGGTTATCTGCTGAATAAACACGGCGAGCGTTTCATGGAGCGCTATGCGCCGAACGCTAAAGACCTGGCTGGTCGCGACGTGGTTGCTCGTTCGATCATGATTGAAATCCGCGAAGGCCGTGGTTGTGACGGTCCGTGGGGCCCGCACGTCAAACTGAAGTTGGATCACCTGGGCAAAGAAGTCCTGGAATCCCGCCTGCCGGGTATTCTGGAACTGTCGCGTACTTTCGCTCACGTCGATCCAGTGAAAGAACCTATTCCCGTTATTCCAACCTGTCACTACATGATGGGCGGTATTCCGACCAAAGTGACTGGCCAGGCGCTGACTGTGAACGAAAAAGGCGAAGATGTTGTGATCCCGGGCCTGTTCGCCGTTGGCGAAATTGCCTGTGTATCCGTGCATGGCGCCAACCGTTTGGGTGGCAACTCGTTGCTGGACCTGGTGGTGTTCGGTCGTGCTGCCGGTATGCATCTGCAGGAGTCGATGGCAGAGCAGGGCGCAAGCCGTGATGCCAGTGAATCTGATGTGGAAGCGTCACTCGACCGTCTGAACCGCTGGAACAATACCCGTTCAGGTGAAGATCCGGTTGAAATCCGTAAGGCACTGCAAGCCTGTATGCAGCACAACTTCTCGGTATTCCGTGAAGGTGATGCGATGGCGAAAGGCCTGGAAGAGCTGAAAGAGATCCGTGAACGTCTGAAGAATGCACGTCTGGATGATACCTCCAGCGAGTTCAACACCCAACGCATTGAATGCCTGGAGTTGGATAACCTGATGGAGACCGCGTATTCCACCGCCGTGTCGGCCAACTTCCGTACTGAGAGCCGTGGTGCACATAGCCGCTTCGACTTCCCAGAACGTGACGATGCCAACTGGCTGTGTCATTCGCTGTATCAGCCGCAATCGGAAAGCATGACGCGTCGTGAAGTGAACATGCAACCGAAGCTGCGCCCGGCATTCCCGCCGAAAGTGCGTTCTTACTAATTGCGGAGATCGATTGATGAAACTCGAATTTTCAATTTATCGCTACAATCCGGATGTTGACGACGCTCCGCATATGCAGGACTACAGCCTGGAAGCGGAAGAAGGTCGCGACATGATGTTGCTGGATGCCTTGATCCAGCTGAAAGAGAAAGATCCGACCCTGTCGTTCCGCCGCTCTTGTCGTGAAGGGGTCTGTGGTTCCGATGGCCTCAACATGAACGGTAAAAACGGTCTGGCATGTATCACACCGGTCTCGTCGTTGCGTAAAGGCAATAACAAGATTGTGATTCGTCCGTTGCCAGGTTTGCCGGTCGTGCGCGATCTGGTCGTTGATATGGGTCAGTTCTACACCCAGTATGAGAAGATCAAGCCTTACCTGCAGAACGACGGCAAGAACCCACCGGCGCGTGAGCACCTGCAATCGCCGGAGCAACGCGCCAAGCTGGATGGTCTGTACGAGTGCATTCTGTGTGCATGTTGCTCGACGTCTTGCCCATCGTTCTGGTGGAACCCTGACAAATTCGTTGGCCCGGCTGGCCTGTTGGCGGCGTACCGCTTCCTGATCGACAGCCGTGATACGGAAACGGAAGAACGTTTAGACGATCTGGACGACGCTTTCAGTGTTTTCCGCTGCCATAGCATTATGAATTGTGTCAGTGTATGCCCTAAAGGCTTGAATCCGACGCGTGCTATCGGTCATATCAAGTCCATGTTGCTGCAACGCGGCGCATAAGTGGAATGAGATGCTGCGCCGGGCAGTTTCCGGCGCACGTCGCAAAGGAGGGAGCCTCTAAAAACTGACCAGTGGCTGTGGCAGCATGCAGCCTGGTTCGCCCGCCGGTTTTTAGAGGTTCCTTGTAAGGGACCGCGAGGTCCATAGCAGAACGTACCGTAAAAGTACGTCGAGTGAACCGTTTCTACGGCAAACCGTATCCATCACGGTAATTATGTTAACCACGGCGAAAACTAAAGCTTCAAAGCTTAAGGGATCATGATGCAGAACGGCGCAATGAAGGCCTGGCTGGATTCCTCCTATCTGGCGGGCGCGAACCAGTCTTACATAGAACAGCTCTATGAAGACTTCTTAACCGATCCGGGCTCCGTTGAAGATAGCTGGCGTTCCATTTTTCAACAGCTACCAACCGCGGGTGTAAAACCCGATCAGCTTCACTCTCAAACGCGTGACTACTTCCGCCGCCTGGCGAAAGACTCTGCGCGTTATAACACCACCATCAACGATCCAGACACCGACGCCAAACAGGTCAAGGTACTGCAGCTGATTAACGCCTTCCGTTTCCGCGGACATCAGCATGCCAACCTCGATCCGCTCGGTCTATGGCAGCGGGAGCAAGTTCCTGACCTTGAACCTGGCTACCATAACCTGACCGAAGCCGACTTCCAGGAAACCTTCAACGTGGGTTCTTTCGCCATCGGCAAAGAAACCATGAAACTGGGCGACCTGTATGCTGCGCTGAAGCAGACCTACTGCGGTTCGATCGGTGCTGAATACATGCACATCACCAATACCGAAGAGAAACGCTGGATCCAGCAGCGTATCGAATCGGTCGTGGGTCACGCCAGCTTTACCAACGACGAGAAACGCCGTTTCCTGAACGAGCTGACCGCTGCGGAAGGCCTGGAACGCTACCTGGGTGCCAAGTTCCCGGGGGCGAAGCGCTTCTCGCTGGAAGGCGGCGATGCGCTGGTGCCGATGCTGAAAGAGATGGTGCGTCACGCCGGTAAGAATGGCACGCGCGAAGTGGTATTGGGCATGGCCCACCGCGGCCGTCTGAACGTGCTGATCAACGTACTGGGTAAAAAACCTGCCGACCTGTTCGACGAGTTTGCTGGCAAGCATAAAGAACACCTCGGTACCGGTGACGTGAAATATCACCAAGGCTTCTCCTCCGACGTAGAAACCGAAGGCGGCATGGTTCACCTGGCGCTGGCGTTTAACCCGTCGCACCTGGAGATCGTCAGCCCAGTGGTTATGGGTTCTGTACGTGCTCGTCGTGACCGTCTGGATGAAGCGCGCAGCAATATGGTACTGCCAATCACTATCCACGGTGATGCCGCCATTACTGGCCAGGGTGTAGTTCAGGAAACGCTGAACATGTCTCAGGCTCGCGGCTATGAAGTGGGTGGTACGGTTCGTATCGTGATTAACAACCAGGTTGGTTTCACCACCTCCAACCCGTTGGATGCGCGTTCAACCGAATATTGTACCGACATTGCCAAGATGGTGCAGGCGCCGATCTTCCACGTGAATGCTGACGATCCTGAAGCGGTGGCCTTTGTTACCCGTCTGGCGTTGGATTTCCGTAACACCTTCAAACGTGACGTGATGATCGATCTGGTTTGCTACCGTCGCCACGGGCATAACGAGGCCGATGAGCCAAGTGCAACCCAGCCGGTGATGTACCAGAAGATCAAAAAACACCCTACGCCGCGCAAGCTTTATGCTGACGTGCTGACTGAACAAAAAGTCGCCACGCTGGAAGATGCCACGGAAATGGTCAACCTGTATCGTGATGCGCTCGACCGCGGTGACTGCGTGGTTGAAGAATGGCGTCCGATGAACCTGCACTCCTTTACCTGGTCGCCGTACCTCAACCACGAATGGGACGAAGAGTACCCAAGCAAAGTTGAAATGAAGCGCCTGCAGGAACTGGCCCGTCGCATCAGTACCGCGCCGGAAGCGATCGAAATGCAATCACGCGTAGCGAAAATCTACGGTGACCGCGCAGAGATGGCAGCAGGTAGTAAAGCGTTCGACTGGGGCGCAGCGGAAACGCTGGCTTACGCGACTTTGGTTGACGAAGGCATTCCAATCCGCCTTTCCGGTGAAGATGCCGGTCGCGGTACCTTCTTCCACCGTCATGCGGTGGTGCATAACCAGAAAAACGGTTCGGTCTACGTGCCGCTGGCCAATGTCCACAGCGGGCAGGGCGAGTTCAAAGTTTGGGACTCCGTACTGTCTGAAGAAGCCGTACTGGCGTTCGAATATGGCTATGCCACCGCAGAACCACGCACCTTGACGATTTGGGAAGCGCAGTTCGGTGACTTCGCTAACGGCGCTCAGGTGGTCATCGACCAGTTCATCAGTTCCGGCGAGCAGAAATGGGGCCGTATGTGTGGTCTGGTGATGCTGCTGCCGCACGGTTACGAAGGCCAGGGCCCAGAGCACTCATCTGCGCGTCTGGAACGTTACCTGCAGCTGTGTGCTGAGCAGAATATGCAGGTGTGTATCCCATCCACCCCGGCCCAGGTTTACCACATGCTGCGTCGTCAGGCGCTGCGCGGTATGCGCCGTCCGCTGGTGGTGATGTCACCGAAATCTCTGCTGCGTCACCCGCTGGCGACTTCTTCTCTGGATGAGCTGGCTAACGGCACCTTCATGCCGGCGATTGGTGAGATCGACGATCTGGATCCGAAAGCGGTCAAACGCGTGGTGCTCTGCTCCGGTAAGGTCTATTACGATCTGCTGGAACAGCGTCGCAAAAACGACCAGAAAGACGTGGCCATCGTACGTATTGAGCAACTGTACCCGTTCCCGCATCAGGCCCTTCAGGCGGTGCTGGAGAAATATGCTCACGTGCATGATTTCGTCTGGTGTCAAGAAGAGCCGCTGAACCAGGGTGCCTGGTACTGTAGCCAACATAATTTCCGTGAAGTCGTGCCGTTCGGGGCTTCTTTACGTTACGCCGGACGTCCAGCCTCTGCCTCTCCGGCAGTCGGTTATATGTCCGTACACCAGAAGCAGCAGCAGGCTCTGGTTAATGACGCGCTGAATATTGATTAAAGATTAAGGGAAAGCAAATGAGTAGCGTAGATATTCTGGTTCCTGACCTTCCTGAATCGGTTGCAGATGCGACCGTAGCCACCTGGCACAAGAAACCAGGTGACAGCGTCCAGCGTGACGAAGTTCTGGTTGAAATCGAAACTGATAAAGTTGTGCTGGAAGTACCGGCCAGCGAAGCAGGGATCCTCGATGCGATCGTGGAAGAAGAGGGCGCAACCGTGCTTTCTCGCCAGATCCTCGGCCGTATTCGCCCGGGCAACAGTTCAGGCAAGCCGACCGAAGAGAAGAGCCAGGCTAAAGAAGCCACTCCAGCTCAGCGCGCAACCGCCAGCCTGGAAGAAGAAAGCAACGACGCACTCAGCCCGGCGATCCGCCGCCTGATTGCCGAGCACGATCTTGATGCTGCTGCCATCAAAGGTAGCGGTGTGGGTGGCCGTATCACCCGCGAAGATGTGGAAGCACACCTGGCTAACGGCAAGAAAGGCGATAAGCCAGCTGCCGTTGAGGCCGCTCCGCAGCCTGCTCTGAGCGGTCGCAGCGAGAAGCGTGTACCTATGACCCGTCTGCGCAAGCGCGTAGCCGAGCGCCTGTTGGAAGCGAAGAACAGCACTGCGATGCTGACGACCTTCAACGAAATCAACATGCAGCCGATCATGGACATGCGCAAGCAGTACGGCGAAGCCTTCGAAAAACGTCACGGTGTACGTCTGGGCTTCATGTCCTTCTACATCAAGGCCGTGGTTGAAGCGTTGAAACGCTTCCCTGAAGTGAATGCGTCTATCGACGGCACCGACGTGGTGTACCACAACTATTTCGATATCAGCATTGCAGTATCTACCCCACGTGGCCTGGTGACCCCAGTGCTGCGCGATGTAGACAGCATGAGCATGGCGGACATCGAGAAGAAAATCAAAGAACTGGCAGTCAAAGGCCGTGATGGCAAATTGACCGTGGAAGAGCTGACGGGCGGTAACTTCACCATTACCAACGGCGGCGTATTCGGTTCACTGATGTCTACCCCGATCATCAACCCACCGCAAAGCGCCATCTTGGGCATGCACGCCATTAAAGATCGCCCAATGGCGGTTAAAGGCCAGGTTGTGATTCAGCCAATGATGTATCTGGCACTGTCCTATGACCACCGCCTGATCGACGGTAAAGAATCCGTGGGTTACCTGGTGACGGTCAAAGAGATGCTGGAAGATCCGGCTCGTCTGCTGCTGGACGTTTAGTAACCCTGATGGGCGCGCGACCCTTAAATAATTGAAGTTACATCGCGGCGGCAACGGAACGAATCCCCAGGAACATAGCGAACTATGTGACTGGGGTGAGAGAAGGCAGCCAACAAAGTTGTAGCTTCAAGTATGACGGGTACGCCGCGTCCACACTCTGTGCTATGTGGCCGATTAAAGTCATGCGGTTTTCCGCCAAAATGGCTCGGCTAAAACCTTCAGAACTGAATGGATAGAACATCATGAATTTACACGAATATCAGGCAAAACAGCTGTTTGCTCGGTATGGTATGCCGGCACCAACCGGTTATGCCTGTACCACACCGCGTGAAGCGGAAGAAGCCGCATCCAAAATCGGCTCCGGCCCGTGGGTGGTTAAATGTCAGGTTCATGCTGGCGGCCGCGGTAAAGCTGGCGGCGTTAAAGTCGTAAACAGCAAAGAAGATATCCGTGCTTTTGCTGAAGCCTGGCTGGGCAAACGTCTGGTGACTTACCAGACTGACGCGCTGGGTCAGCCGGTTCACCAGATCCTGGTAGAAGCCGCGACCGATATCGATAAAGAGCTGTACCTGGGTGCGGTAGTAGACCGTGCAAGCCGTCGCGTGGTGTTTATGGCATCCACCGAAGGTGGCGTTGAGATCGAGAAAGTTGCGGAAGAAACGCCGGAACTGATCCACAAAATGACCATCGATCCACTGGCAGGCCCGCAGCCTTACCAGGGTCGTGAGTTGGCCTTCAAACTGGGTCTGACTGGCAAGCAAGTTGGCCAGTTCGCCAAGATCTTCATGGGTCTGGCGACCTTGTTCCTGGAGCGTGATCTGGCCATGGTTGAGATCAACCCGTTAGTCGTCACCAAGCAGGGCGATCTGATCTGCCTGGACGGTAAACTGGGCGCCGACGGCAACGCATTGTTCCGTCAGCCAGAGCTGCGTGAAATGCGTGACCTTTCTCAGGAAGATGAGCGTGAATCCCGTGCGGCTCAGTGGGAGCTGAACTACGTTGCTCTCGACGGCAACATCGGTTGCATGGTTAACGGCGCAGGCCTGGCGATGGGTACCATGGACATCGTTAAACTGCACGGCGGCGAACCTGCTAACTTCCTCGATGTGGGCGGCGGTGCAACCAAAGAGCGCGTGACTGAAGCATTCAAAATCATCCTGTCTGACGACAAGGTGAAAGCCGTTCTGGTTAACATTTTCGGTGGTATCGTGCGTTGCGACCTGATCGCCGACGGTATCATTGGCGCAGTTGCCGAAGTGGGCGTTAACGTCCCGGTGGTTGTGCGTCTGGAAGGGAATAACGCCGAGCTGGGCGCCAAGAAACTGGCGGACAGCGGTCTGAATATCATTGCTGCGACCAGCCTGACTGATGCGGCTCAGCAAGTTGTTGCGGCAGTGGGGAGCAAATAATGTCCATTTTAATCGATAAGAACACCAAAGTAATTTGCCAGGGCTTCACCGGTAGCCAGGGGACTTTCCACTCTGAGCAAGCTATCGCTTACGGCACCAAAATGGTCGGCGGCGTTACGCCGGGCAAAGGTGGCACTCAGCATCTGGGCCTGCCCGTGTTTAACACTGTGCGTGAAGCCGTAGAAGCGACTGGCGCAACAGCGTCCGTGATCTACGTACCGGCGCCATTCTGCAAAGATTCCATTCTGGAAGCTATCGATGCAGGCATCAAACTGATCATCACCATCACCGAAGGTATCCCAACGCTGGATATGCTGACTGTGAAAGTGAAGCTGGACGAAGCCGGCGTGCGCATGATCGGCCCTAACTGCCCAGGTGTTATCACCCCAGGCGAGTGCAAAATCGGCATCATGCCTGGCCACATCCACCTGCCGGGTAAAGTGGGTATCGTTTCCCGCTCTGGTACCCTGACCTATGAAGCGGTGAAACAAACCACGGATACCGGTCTGGGTCAGTCTACCTGTGTGGGCATCGGTGGTGACCCGATCCCGGGCTCCAACTTCATCGATATCCTCAAGTTGTTCCAGGAAGATCCGCAGACCGAAGCGATCGTGATGATCGGTGAGATCGGTGGCAGCGCGGAAGAAGAAGCCGCCGCTTACATCAAAGACCACGTGACCAAGCCAGTGGTTGGCTATATCGCGGGTGTTACCGCGCCTAAAGGCAAACGTATGGGCCATGCTGGTGCCATCATTGCCGGCGGTAAAGGCACTGCAGACGAGAAATTTGCGGCGCTGGAAGCGGCAGGGGTTAAAACCGTACGCAGCCTGGCTGATATCGGTGAGGCAGTAAAAGCGGTTCTGAATCGCTAATTAACCGCCTGCAGTAGCCCATATTTAAACAGGGCCAGACTTTTTGTCTGGCCCTGTTTTTTTTGCCTGCCCTAGGCGGGAGCGTTAACCTATATCCCGTGTATCGGGCGTCAGGCACCTTTGGAGAGCCATTTCGTGGCGAAAAGAGGATAGGCGGCGGGTGTATATGCTGACTGTTTCAATCAATAAGTTTTCTTTTTTATTGCCAGAAATTATCAGAGCAAAAAAATAAGCTAAGCTTGTCCTGAGAGTAGGTTAATAAAAGCTAACATTAGTCACAGGCCAACTTCGATTTAAATACAAATAACCATTAAATATCACATCTATTTAACACAAAAGGCACGTAGATAGACTACGAAACCATTGTGTAACATAACCACAAGATAATTATGAGAAATTGTGAGCTGAATCTGGAAATAAAATGCAGATAGGCTTAAATTGTTTCAGATCAAATTACGTCTGAATACCTCTTTAGGCCAGAATTTGACCTGTAACCAAAAGTCTAACCCATATCACGTAAAAACCTATTTATTGTGTGGGATTGGGCGAGTATCATCCATGATGAAAATGGATGGTTGATCTTGTTGCATTTGTTACCCGTTGTCGGTTTTCAGTGGTGTGTTTAGTACATTGGCCGGTGTGGCCTGCGTCGAATGCATGGTTGAAAGCGGAGAAGCTGGATCAAATTTTTGTTGTGTTTAAGGGCATTCACTGCGGGGCGTTACCGGTAGCTTCACCCGAAGTCATATCGATAACCGCATGTCGGAGTCTTCCTGCGAGGAGCAAGGAGTCAAGATGTTTGATATTGTCGAACTGTCGCGCTTACAGTTTGCTTTAACGGCGATGTACCATTTCTTATTTGTCCCATTAACGCTAGGTATGGCGTTTTTGCTGGCAATTATGGAAACGGTATATGTACTGTCAGGCAAGCAAATCTATAAAGATATGACCAAATTCTGGGGCAAGTTATTTGCAATTAACTTTGCTCTGGGTGTGGCCACCGGTTTGACCATGGAGTTCCAGTTCGGGACTAACTGGTCATATTTCTCACATTACGTCGGTGATATTTTCGGGGCCCCTCTGGCCATCGAAGGTCTGATGGCGTTCTTCCTTGAATCGACGCTGGTCGGCCTGTTCTTCTTCGGCTGGGATCGTCTGGGCAAGGTGCAGCACATGGCCGTTACCTGGCTCGTTGCATTAGGCTCAAACTTCTCTGCGCTGTGGATCCTGGTCGCCAACGGTTGGATGCAGAACCCAATTGCCTCGGATTTCAACTTCGAAACCATGCGTATGGAGATGCTCAGCTTCTCCGAACTGGTACTCAACCCCGTTGCGCAAGTGAAGTTTGTACACACCGTGGCTGCCGGCTATACCTGTGGCGCGATGTTCGTTCTGGGTATCAGTTCTTACTACCTGTTGAAAGGCCGTGATATTGCCTTTGCCAAGCGCTCTTTCGCTATTGCTGCCAGCTTCGGCATGGCTGCCGTGCTGTCTGTTATCGTACTGGGTGATGAATCCGGTTACGAAATGGGCGACGTGCAGAAAACCAAACTGGCTGCCATTGAAGCCGAGTGGGACACTCAACCGGCTCCGGCTTCCTTTACCCTGTTCGGTATTCCGAATCAGGATAAAATGGAAAACTCCTACTCTATCCAAATTCCTTATGCGCTTGGCCTGATTGCCACCCGCTCAACAGATACCCAGGTCACCGGCCTGAAAGATCTGATGGCGCAGCATGAAGTCCGTATCCGCAACGGTATGAAAGCCTACCAGCTGCTGGAAGAGCTGCGCAGCGGCAATACCGACCCGGCAGTACGTGCTGAGTTCAATAAGGCCAAACAGGATTTGGGTTACGGTTTACTGCTGAAGCGTTATACCCAGAACGTCACCGACGCGACGGAAACGCAGATCCAACAGGCAACCAAAGACTCCATTCCACGCGTAGCACCACTGTACTTCGCCTTCCGTATCATGGTGGCCTGTGGCGTGCTGATGCTGTTGATCATCGGTCTGTCGTTCTGGAGCGTCCTTCGCGGCCGCATCGGCCAGAAGAAGTGGCTGCACCGTGCGGCGCTGTATGGCTTGCCATTACCTTGGATTGCGATCGAAGCCGGCTGGTTCGTGGCTGAATACGGTCGTCAGCCTTGGGCAATTGGTGAGGTGCTACCGACTGCGGTTGCGAACTCTTCACTGACTGCGGGCGACATTCTGTTCTCGATGGGGCTGATTTGCGGCTTGTACACCCTGTTCCTGGTGGCTGAAATGTACCTGATGTTCAAATTTGCACGTCTGGGTCCAAGCAGCCTGAAAACTGGCCGCTACCACTTTGAACAACCGACTGCCGCCGTGCAGGAAGCGCGCTAAACAGGAGTCCACGTATGTTTGATTATGAAGTACTGCGATTTATCTGGTGGGTCCTGATTGGCGTACTGCTGATCGGTTTCGCCGTCACCGACGGTTTCGACATGGGTGTCGGTATCCTGGTGCGCATTATCGGTAAAACCGATACTGAGCGCCGTGTGATGATCAACTCCATCGCACCGCACTGGGACGGTAACCAGGTGTGGCTGATCACTGCCGGTGGTGCGTTGTTTGCTGCCTGGCCAATGGTCTATGCGGCGGCGTTCTCCGGTTTCTATGTTGCTATGATCTTGGTGCTGTCTGCCTTGTTCTTCCGCCCGGTCGGTTTTGACTACCGTTCGAAGCTGGAAAGCAGCCGCTGGCGTAACATGTGGGACTGGGGCATCTTCATCGGCAGCTTCGTGCCGGCGGTGGTGTTCGGCGTGGCATTCGGTAACCTGCTGCAGGGCGTACCTTTCCACATGGACGAATACATGCGTCTGTTCTACACCGGTAACTTCTTCCAACTGCTGAATCCGTTTGGCCTGTTGGCGGGTGTGGTCAGTTTGACCATGCTGGTGACGCAGGGGGCAACTTACCTGCAGATGCGTACAACCGGTGAGATTCACCTGCGTGCTCGCGCTGCGGCGCAGATCTCCACGCTGGTGATGGCGGTATTCTTCCTGTTAGGTGGCATTTGGCTGGTAAAAGGCATCGATGGTTATGTGATTACCTCGGCGCTGGACACCATGGCAGAGTCTAACCCGATGCGCAAAGAAGTGGCTCATCAGGCCGGTGCCTGGTTGATCAACTTCAACAAGTACCCGCTGCTGTGGGCACTGCCTGCCTTGGGTGTGGTGCTGCCGTTGTTCACGGTTCTGTTCTCTCGCTTGTCGAAAGACGCGCTGGCGTTCGTGACGTCGTCATTGACCATTGCCTGTGTGATCCTGACCGCCGGGGTGACTATGTTCCCGTTCGTGATGCCATCAAGCACGGTGCCTAACATCAGCCTGACGATGTGGGATGCCACCTCCAGCCTGTTGACGCTGGAAGTGATGACCGTTGTCGCGGCGATCTTCGTGCCTATCGTTCTGGGGTACACCAGCTGGTCGTACTACAAAATGTTCGGCCGTCTCGACAAAAACTTCGTCGAGAACAACAAGCATTCGCTGTATTAAGGATAGGGAGCTAAACCATGTGGTATTTTGCCTGGATTCTCGGAACGCTTCTTGCCTGTGCCTTCGGCATCATCACGGCGCTGGCGCTTGAGCATCACGAAGATTCAAAAGCACAGCAAGACGGTAAGTAATGAGTTCGTCATTGACTGACAAGCTGTACGCTATCACTGATAAGGGCCCTATCAGGGCCCTTTCACTGGTGCTGGCGTTGATTTTGGCGGGCTGCATTTTCTGGGATCCAACCCGCTTTGCGGCGAAGACCAGCTCGCTGGAGATTTGGGAAGGCCTGCTGCTTATTTGGGCAGTGTGCGCCGGGGTGGTTCATGGCGTCGGGTTCCGACCGCAACGCACTTTGTGGCGTGCTTTTTTTGCGCCACTTCCGGCAATTGTGATCCTGGCCGCAGGATTACTTTACGTTTCTTTATAATCTCCGCTATACCCCCAAGTTATGGGCCATCGCGGCCCATAATTATTTTCGTTCCCATCTTGTAACCCATTCCCAACCCGATCCGTCTTGCGTATAGTAGCACCGTTAAATTGCATTGCTGGGAAGTAGAGTGAGTAATACGTTGTTTCGATGGCCGGTTCGCGTTTACTACGAAGATACCGATGCCAGTGGTGTGGTCTATCACGCCCGCTATGTGGCTTTTTTTGAAAGAGCGCGCACTGAGATGCTGCGTCATCATAACTTTCATCAACAGCAGCTGCTCAGTGAAAATGTCGCCTTCGCTGTCCGGCGCATGACGGTAGATTATCTGCTTCCCGCACGTCTTGATGACCAGCTGGAAGTTCAGAGTGAAATCACCTCGATGCGCGGGGCTTCTCTTACGTTTGCTCAACGTATTGTCAATTCTGACGGAACTCTTTTGAGTCAGGCCGATGTGTTGATTGCATGCATTGATCCACACCAAATGAAGCCGATAGCGCTTCCTAAGTCTATTGTCGCGGAGTTTAAGCAGTGAATGAGATGAACATCCTAGATTTATTCTTGAAGGCAAGCCTGCTGGTTAAGCTTATCATGTTGATTTTGATATGCTTCTCAGTGGCCTCCTGGGCGATCATCATTCAGCGCACCCGCATTTTGAATGCGGCTACGCGTGACGCCGAAGCCTTTGAAGACAAATTCTGGTCCGGTATTGAGCTTTCCCGTTTGTATCAGGAAAGCCAGGCACGTCGCGATAGCCTGACGGGTTCCGAACAAATTTTCCACTCTGGTTTCAAAGAGTTCGCGCGTTTACATCGTGCTAATAACCATGCGCCGGAATCGGTGATCGAAGGGGCGTCGCGTGCGATGCGTATCTCGATGAACCGCGAACTGGAAACGCTGGAAACCCACATTCCTTTCCTTGGCACCGTAGGTTCGATCAGTCCGTATATCGGCCTGTTCGGCACCGTGTGGGGGATTATGCATGCCTTTATCGCACTGGGTGCGGTTAAACAGGCCACGCTGCAAATGGTAGCGCCGGGTATCGCTGAAGCACTGATCGCAACGGCTATCGGTTTGTTCGCCGCTATTCCGGCTGTTATGGCCTATAACCGCCTCAACCAGCGCGTCAACAAGCTTGAGCAGAATTACGACAACTTTATGGAAGAGTTCACCGCTATTCTGCATCGTCAGGCCTTCTCCAGCGACAGCAAATAAGTAGGAGGTAGCATGGCGAGAGTTCGTGGACGTAATCGGCGCGAGCTGAAGTCCGAAATTAACATAGTTCCGTTGCTCGACGTGTTGCTGGTGCTGTTGCTGATCTTTATGGCAACGGCGCCGATTATCACGCAGAGTGTTGAGGTTGATCTGCCAGACGCCACCGATTCTAAAGCGGTGTCCAGTAGCGATAACCCGCCGGTAATCCTTGAGGTTTCCGGTGTGGGTCAATACACGTTAGTGGTAGATCACGATCGCATGGAGCTATTGCCGCCGGAGCAGGTTGCTGCCGAAGCCAAGTCGCGTTTAGCGGCTAACCCTAAAACGGTCTTTTTGATCGGTGGGGCAAAGGAAGTTCCGTATGATGAGATTATCAAGGCATTGAATATTCTCCATCAGGCGGGCGTCACTTCTGTAGGGCTGATGACCCAGCCGATCTGACCCTGAGGTCAGTGGCAACCCGGTTCCTGTGCTGTGGCGCAGGAACCCCGTATAAGCAACGCCAGTTTTTGGGAATCTATTTTGGTAAAGGCAACTGAGCAAAACGATAAGCTGAACCGCGCCGTTATTGTTTCGGTCGTTCTGCACTTTGTATTGATTGCCCTGCTGATTTGGGGATCGCTGCAAGAAAACGTCGAAATGAGTGCCGGCGGCGGCGGTGACGGTTCGGTCGTCGGTGCAGTGATGGTCGATCCCGGGGCAGTGGTGGAGCAGTACAACCGCCAACAACAGCAGAGTAACGACGCGCAGCGTGCTGAAAAGCAGCGCCAGAAAAAAGCGGAACAGCAGGCCGAAGAACTTCAGCAGAAGCAGGCGGCGGAACAGCAGCGCCTGAAAGAGCTGGAGAAAGAGCGTTTGAGCGCGCAGGAAAAAGCGGCCCAGGACGCCAAAGCACAGGCTGAACAGCAAAAACAGGCCGCAGAGCAACAAAAGCAGGCAGCTGAACAGCAAAAAGTGGCCGAGAACGCCGCGGCGAAAGCCAAAGAACAACAGAAAGTAGCGGAAGCGGCCGCTGCGAAGGCCAAGGCTGAAGCGGATAAAGTCGCTAAAGCGCAGGCGGACGCACAGAAGAAAGCCGAGTCTGAAGCCAAGAAAGAAGCCGCTGCTGCCGCAGCCGCCAAGAAACAGGCGGAAGAGGCGAAGAAAGCTGCTGCTGAGGCTGCAGAACAAAAAGCTGCCGAAGCCGCGGAGAAAAAGGCTGCTGCTGACGCCGAGAAGAAAGCGGCGGCAGAAGCCGAGAAGGCTGAGAAAAAAGCGGCCGCAGAAGCTGAGAAAAAAGCCGCTGCTGCCGAAAAGGCTGCTGCTGAGAAAGCTGCAGCCAAGAAAGCCGCAGATGCCAAGAAGAAAGCTGCTGCAGCCGCTGCACAGTCATCAGAAGTTGACGATTTGTTCGGTGGTCTGGCGGACGGCAAAAACGCGCCGAAAGGCGGCGGCAAGCAGAAGGGTGACGGCAAACCGGCGGGTCAGGGCAATGCCAAGACTGCGGGTGCCAGTGGTGCTGAAATCAACGGCTATTTGGGGCAGATTACTTCGGCCATTCAAAGCAAGTTTTACGACGCAGACTTGTATAAAGGACGTAAGTGTGACCTGCGGATCAAATTGGCACCGGACGGCCTGTTGATTGATGTTAAATCTGAAGGGGGTGATCCAGCACTGTGTCAGGCGGCAATAGCTGCTGCGAAACAGGCGAAGATCCCGAAACCGCCAAGTCAGGCAGTTTATGAGGTGTTTAAGAATGCTCCCCTTACGTTTAAGCCACAATAATGGTTGTTTTAGCTAAGTCATATCGCAGGGATGTACTAAGGTAACCAACAGGGATTATGTAGTTTTGTTTGCGTTGGTTTGTTAAAATTCTGCTAATTTATCGCAGGCATCCCGCCTGGATAAGGGAGATGAGATGAAGCAGGCATTTCGAGTAGCGTTAGGTTTTTTGATTCTGTGGGCGTCCGTTCTTCACGCGGAAGTTCGCATTGAAATCACCCAAGGGGTCGACTCTGCTCGTCCTATTGGTGTGGTGCCGTTTAAATGGGCGGGCCCAGGCACGCCTCCAGAAGATATTGGCAAGATTGTCGGCGCAGACCTGCGCAACAGCGGCAAATTCAACCCAATTGACGTGGCGCGTATGCCGCAGCAACCTACCACCGCGTCTGAAGTGACGCCGGCGGCATGGACTGCATTGGGCATTGACGCGGTCGTGGTCGGCCAGGTGCAACCTGGTGCAGACGGCGGCTACCTGATCTCTTATCAACTGGTGGACACCTCGGGTTCACCTGGCACCGTTCTGGCGCAGAACCAGTATAAAGTGACCAAGCAATGGTTGCGTTATTCTGCTCACACCGCCAGTGACGAAGTGTTTGAGAAGTTGACCGGTATTAAAGGTGCATTCCGTACCCGTATCGCTTACGTGGTGCAGACCAACGGCGGGAAATTCCCGTACGAGCTGCGCGTCGCGGATTACGACGGCTACAACCAGTTTGTGGTACACCGTTCACCGGAACCACTGATGTCCCCAGCCTGGTCGCCGGACGGCAGCAAGCTGGCGTACGTGACCTTTGAGAGCGGTCGTTCAGCGTTGGTTGTGCAGACGCTGGCTAACGGTGCTATCCGTCAGATCGCTTCGTTCCCGCGTCACAATGGTGCACCTGCGTTCTCACCGGACGGCAGCCGACTGGCTTTTGCGCTGTCTAAAAGCGGCAGCCTGAACCTGTACGTGATGAACCTTGGCTCTGGCCAAATCACCCAAATCACCGACGGGCGCAGCAACAATACCGAACCGACCTGGTTCCCGGATGGCCAGTCTCTGGCTTATACCTCCGATCAGGGCGGCCGGCCACAGATTTATAAAGTCAGTGCCAGTGGCGGTGCGTCACAGCGTCTGACATGGGAAGGCTCTCAGAACCAGGATTCTGAAGTCAGCTCTGATGGTAAATTCCTGGTGATGGTGAGCTCCAACAATGGTGCTCAGCATATCGCCAAACAAGATCTCGGATCGGGCGCCGTTCAAGTTTTAACCGGCACCTTCCTGGACGAAACGCCTAGTATTGCGCCAAATGGCACCATGGTGATCTATAGCTCCACGCAAGGTATGGGCTCCGTGTTGCAACTGGTATCGACTGATGGGCGTTTCAAAGCGCGTCTTCCGGCAACTGATGGACAGGTCAAATTCCCTGCCTGGTCGCCGTATCTGTGATGCATGTGTAAATATGTATGGCAAACTATAAAAGGATTAAAGAAATGCAACTGAACAAAGTGCTGAAAGGGCTTCTGCTGGCACTGCCAGTTCTGGCTGTAGCGGCTTGTAGTTCTAACAAAAGCGCAAACAACGACCAATCTGGTATGGGCGCTGGCACTGGTACAGAAAATGGCAGCAGCAACCTGTCTTCTGAAGAACAAGCTCGTCTGCAGATGCAAGAACTGCAGAAGAACAACATTGTTTACTTCGGCCTGGACAAGTATGACGTGAGCTCTGAGTTCGCTCAGATGCTGGACGCGCACGCTGCATTCCTGCGTAACAACCCGTCTTACAAAGTGACCGTAGAAGGTCATGCGGATGAGCGCGGCACGCCGGAATACAACATTGCCCTGGGTGAGCGTCGTGCTAACTCAGTGAAAATGTACCTGCAAGGTAAAGGCGTTTCTGCTGACCAGATCTCTATCGTTTCTTACGGTAAAGAAAAACCAGCAGTACTGGGCCACGACGAAGCGGCTTATGCTAAAAACCGTCGTGCAGTTCTGGTTTACTAAGAGAATCGCATGAACAGTAACTTCAGACGTCACTTGTTGAGTCTGTCGTTACTGGTTGGCGTAGCGGTCCCATGGGCCGCTACTGCCCAAGCGCCAATCAGTAATGTCGGCTCCGGCTCGGTCGAAGACCGTGTCACCTCACTTGAGCGCATCAGCAATGCTCAGGGCCAGCTTTTAAACCAACTCCAGCAACAACTCTCTGACAACCAGCGTGATATTGACTCTCTCCGCGGGCAAATCCAGGAAAACCAATATCAACTGAATCAGGTTGTTGAACGCCAAAAGCAGATCTATCAACAAATGGATAGCATCAGCCAGGGCGGCGCTCAGGGCTCTGCTGCCGCAGCAGGTGCCGCGGGTGGGGCAGCAGCGGCTGCATCTTCCGATGGCGCTGAGAGCGCGTCTGCGGGCGCTACAGCTGCAGCACCCGCCAGCTCGGGCGATGAAAACAGCGACTATAATGCCGCTGTTTCATTGGCGCTGGAAAAAAAGCAGTATGACCAGGCAATTTCCGCTTTTCAGACCTTCGTAAAACAGTACCCAAAATCGACTTACCAGCCTAATGCCAACTATTGGCTGGGCCAGTTGTTTTACAATAAGGGTAAGAAAGATGATGCGGCCTACTATTACGCGGTCGTGGTGAAGAATTACGGAAAATCACCAAAGGCACCGGACGCAATGTACAAGGTGGGTATCATCATGCAGGAAAAAGGGCAGGCTGATAAAGCCAAAGCCGTGTTCCAGCAGGTGATTAAACAATACCCAACCAGTGCTGCGGCCAAACAGGCGAAAAGTCGCGTCGCCGGTTAGCAAGCAAAAAAAATGAGCCCAGAAGTTAGTCGATTTGACCGATTTCTGGGCTCATTCGTGTGAAGAACAAGCAGTTGAACCACTTGTTCGAAAATTTAAGTTGCGCTGCCAAGATAAATTAGTAATATATGCCGCCGTTGCCAAGACATCTTGCAAGATGTTAAAGCAGCAAGGAAATTGGGTCGTTAGCTCAGTTGGTAGAGCAGTTGACTTTTAATCAATTGGTCGCAGGTTCGAATCCCGCACGACCCACCAA
>NZ_JBXWLA010000014.1:0-167665 GCF_058191755.1 Serratia sp. CoH_122_TC_1 | reverse complement strand
TGCGACTGATTTGTGGCTACCGTACCAGTCATGGATTGGTTATTTCCTGGCATTCGCTTACAAGCTGGTCGGTCGCAGTGACCATCCGATTGATAACGTGAATCTGTTGCTAAGGGCGACATCCGGCTCAGGTGCGCTGCGTGAGTTGGACTATTGCTGGTCTGAGTCCCGACGCGGCCAGCCGCCTACCATAGCATGGGTAATGGCGATACTGCTGATAGATAACCGACAATCAACGGTGAATGCTGCCGTTTCACTGTCAGAGACGTTCAAGGCTGAGTTTGGGCCGCGCCCTGGCTATCCTGGGCGGTTCTATGGTTACAGCAATAACACCTCTGAAGATTCAGAAGGCAAGGGTCGTCCAGGCACAAACATTCCATATCTGGCATCTAACCTGAGTGATCTGTGGCTGTATTACTATTTCTACCAAGGCTCGCTATAACTTTACTGCCGGGATGGACCCCGGCTATTTAAACAGCTTGTAATAGTCGTAATACATCGCAGCCTCAACAGCACTACCTTGGGTTTCGAATGGAGTTTCTGATATGAGTGGCCAGCGCCCTTTATGCAGAAAGTAGACCCAGAACTTACCTTCTTCATCTTCACGCAAAGCGAACATGGGAGGGCTGTTGATCGTTGGTGATGGGTAGCGATCGTTTTCAGTCAGAAGGAAAATCTGCCTACCATTTATTTTAAGACTGCCCATCAGACATCAGTGACCAGCCACTGATCGGCTTCTTCAAACATTTCTTCCAGCATGCGGTTCAGCTTTTCTTTGTCGCTTTTACTTGCGTCGGTGTTCAGGCTGTTGGCCTGCATCGGCTTCACACGAACGTCAGCGGCAGGAAAAATACCGTGAACCCGTTTGGTCAGTTCTGCCTTGATCATTTCAGCAGCACCAGGAAGCTCTGCCACATTGCGTTTATCAAATACGAGCTCTACGAACATTTATGCGCCCCTAAATTTAACTGTGATTTTATACAGTATATTCGGATGAGTGTTTTTTTCAATACTCAGCGATCCAATGGGGCATAAATGGGGCATGGATAGTGCAATAATGGGTGTTTCTGAGCGGGAGTGGGTTTTTCATGAAAGATAAAAAACTCATTAAAAACATAGCATAAGCAGTATTGGGCAGGTGTGACAAAAAGAGGCTCATTACGGTATAGACGTATTGAGATCGATCCCTAGTTTCGTCGGTAGTTTTACCATCGTTTTACCATTGTTTTACCATCGGCAAACTTCAGAAATAAAAAAACCAACCGCAACGGGTTGGTTTCTCTAAGGATTTTTGGTCGGCATGAGAGGATTCGAACCTCCGACCCCCGACACCCCATGACGGTGCGCTACCAAGCTGCGCTACATGCCGATACTATGGAAAATTATACTACCTGTTCCAAACGCCAAAGCAAGAGTACATACGCCTGACTGCTTGTATTTTAAGCAGTTAGTTGGCGATGAAACGTTTCACGTCGGTCAGCACCTGTAGCAGCAGGGCAAGTTGCGGCTTCTCGTCTTTTATCTCGTTGTCATTCTTGTCGTATGCGCGGTAGGTGCCATTGTTGTCCAACACCAGGGTTTGCGTTGGCGTGGTGATAACTAACAGATTGTTATCACCCGTGGCAATCCAGTTGTTCCTGCGCTGCGCGGTAAACAGGTCTTCCCCTTGAGAATAGTCATTAGGGGCGGTTTTCACGTGCAGCAGGCGTTGCATCAGGGTGCGCATGACGTCGTTATGACCGGTCAGTTTATTAATGGTCTGCGCCGGGGTGCCTGGCCAGTGGATGATCAACGGCACTTGTAACTGTTGCCGGTTGAAACTGCTGCCAGCCCCCCAATTGCCTTTGCCGGTATCATTAAACTCAACGCCGTGTTCTGCCGTAATCACCACAACGGTTTTATCCAGCATGCCGCGTT
This sequence comes from Serratia sp. CoH_122_TC_1, assembly GCF_058191755.1. Classification (NCBI taxonomy): domain Bacteria; kingdom Pseudomonadati; phylum Pseudomonadota; class Gammaproteobacteria; order Enterobacterales; family Yersiniaceae; genus Serratia; species Serratia sp. CoH_122_TC_1. Next base: position 165,748 of record NZ_JBXWLA010000014.1, on the reverse strand, counting down.
CTTTCAGCGTGCTGATGACCTGTGCAATTTGTGCGTCCACATCTTGCGCGCCTGCGCGGTAACGCTGAATAAAATCGGCGGGGGCAGGGGTTTTCTCATCGGCCGCAGGTTCAGCGCCGCGGAAATTGATATAAGAGAACCACGGACCATTGCCGCTCTGGTCAGTCAGCCAGTTTTGCCACTGCTGCGTGGTGACCGCATCGTTTTGCTTGATCGGTGTAGGCAGTGAGAAGTCTGTCAGCAGCGCCTGTCGGTAAAGGCTGGCATTGAAGCCATCAGATGAGAACAAACCAAACTGATACCCTTGGGCGCTGAGCGCACTGACCAGCGCTGAGGGTTTGCGTGACGCAAGGATGCTGTCCAGATAGGTCGGTGAAATGCCGTAGAACAGACCAAACAGACCGGTGTCCGCATGATTACCTGAGCTGTAGTGATCGCTGAAACGGACATTTTCCTGTGCGAAACGGGTAAGGGCAGGCATATCCTGCTTCATGTCCTGCTCCCGTACGCCATCCACCACGATCATCAGCAGGTTATAACCACTGCCTTTGTCGCTATAGCTAAGGTCGCTAAGCGGGTATTCAACCGCAACGGCCTCTGGATTCCCTTGCTGTACCAGGCGGCGTTCATATTCTTGCGAATCGAGCAGCCCGTGTTTCTCAAGGAATTTTCGCGCGGTCATTGGGTATGACAGCGGCAGATTGGCACGCTGCATGGTGATCGGGCGATAAAAATTGGCGTCAGCCCAAATATAAATCAGGTGCGATGCAAAAAAGGCACTGATGAACAGCACGGCCAGTGGCTTGCCGAAACGTTGACGGTTCAGGCTGCGCAGCTTTTGCCAGCTCCAGGTACCAAACAACATTTCCACCAGGAAGATAACGGGCACGCAGATAAACATCAGCTGCCAGTCACGCGCGAGCTCACTCTGGTCGGGGTTGATCACCAGTTCCCATACGACAGGATTAAGGTGAAGGTGGAAGTGCGTAAACACTTCGCTGTCTACCAGCAGTAACGTGAGCCCGGTCGTGGCCAGCGCGGCGGAAATAAACCGCAGCAACCGCTGCGACATCACCACAAAGGTGAGCGGGAATATCACCAACAGGTAGCCAGCGAAAACGATAAAGCTGAAATGCCCCAGTAAGCTGACCAGGGCATAAACCCGACCCAGCAGGGAAGAGGGCCAGTCGGTGACAAACAGGTAGCGGCTGCCTAGCCCGAGGGCAAGCAGAATATTGAATAAGGCGAACCAGTGCCCCCAGCTAATCATCTGGGAGACTTTTTCACGATAACGCTGACGGTTTGTCACCATAATTATTTATTAATGCGCTTTATCTTCACGAATAGAAGCTTGCAGAGCTTCTGCAAACGATCTTGCCAATGTTTTCCGCTGGGCGGGAGCAACACTGGTGTTGATCAGATTAGTTACCATGTTGCCCAGCACCATCAGAGAGAGATCGGTGGGAGTATGGTGTTTTTCCAGAACATTAACCAGCTCAGAGAGCAGCTGTTCAACGTGTTCGTCACTGTAACGGGATGATTGTGGCATAAAATTGCGCTTCGTAGCCTGACAAAGTCCCATATCTTACCGTATAGGGCAGTGATTTTCCGCTCTTTTATCGATCCCCTTCATACTTGGTGCATCAGCAGTGCCGGCTATTTTGGATTCCTCGTATCGTCTGAGGGATCTCCCCCTGCACGCAGCGTTCAAATCTGCACCTATCAGGCTTAGCCCAACAACAACGAACTGGCCTTCGTTCATCAGGACTCCCACCTTTTCCGTCTTGTGGCAGCGCCAATACCCTGGGAAATTGCCCTTTCAATTTCACCTTTTTACCGGTCTTAAAAGTTGCAGGGCGGGGACTTCAGTGTTTGAATACGCGGCTAAAGAACAGGAGGAATTACCATGAGTCTGGATATCGACCAGATCGCTCTGCACCAGTTGGTCAAACGCGACGAACAAACGCTGGACGTAGTGCTGCGCGACTCTCTGCTTCCCACCAATGCGGCGGTGGAAGAGATGATGGAAGAGCTGCACCGTGTCTACAGTGCCAAGAGCAAGGCCTATGGCCTGTTCAATGAAGGCAGTGAGCTGGCGGATGCGCTGCGCACCTGCCGGAAGGAAGATAAGGACTTTCTGGCTTTCAGCCGTGCGGCGACGGGCCGTCTGCGCGATGAACTGGCCAAGTATCCGTTTGCTGAAGGTGGCGTAGTGCTGTTCGGCCAGTACCGTTACCTGGCAGTGGAGTACTTGCTGATCGCGGTGCTGAACAGCCGTAACAGTTCGCGTGTAAATGAAGAGCTGGATATCAACACCACCCATTATCTGGATATCAATCATGCCGATATCGTGGCGCGTATCGATCTGACCGAGTGGGAAACCAATCCAGAATCGACCCGCTATCTGACGTTCCTGAAAGGGCGCGTAGGCCGTAAGGTCTCCGATTTCTTCATGGACTTCCTGGCGGCGTCTGAAGGGTTGGACACCAAGGCCCAAAACCGGGGTTTACTGCAGGCCGTTGATGACTATTGCGCCGACGCGCAGTTGGATAAAAACGAGCGTCAGTCGGTGCGTCAGCAGGTTTACAGCTATTGCAATGAACAGTTGCAGGCGGGTGAAGAGATTGAACTGCAAGAACTGTCGAAAGAGATCGCACCGGTAGGCGAAAAAGACTTTATGCAGTTCTCCAGCGAGCAGGGTTATCAGTTGGAAGACAGCTTCCCTGCCGATCGCGGTACGCTGCGCCAGTTGACTAAATTTGCCGGCAGCGGCGGCGGTATCAGCATGAACTTTGACGCCATGTTGTTGGGTGAGCGCGTTTTCTGGGATGCGGCCACTGACACATTGACGATCAAAGGCACACCGCCGAACCTGCGCGATCAGTTACAACGTCGGTTGAACAGCGGCAACAAATGATGTTGCCGGATCGCAGACAATAAAAAACGCCGCAATTGCGGCGTTTTTTACTTCGGCGTCCCGAAAAGCTCGAATACGTTGCGATTACGCGCGAACGAAGTCGATGTGGGTCAGCTTCGGCTTGAACGGGTGACGCTGTACAGCCTGAACTTTAACTTTGGTTTCTTTACCGTCGATAACCAGAGTTACAGCTTCGCTGTAGAATTCTGCTTTGGCTTCCATGTTCTTAACAGAATCATGGTCCAGCTCGATGGAAACTGGAGCTTCTTCGCCACCGTAAACGATAGCTGGGAATTTATTTGCTGCACGCAGGCGGCGGCTCGCACCCTTACCCTGGTCTTTACGTACTTCTACATTGATAGTGAACATTGTTTTTTCTCTTAAAAGAAAATGTACCCTGCTACAGGCGACCCAGTAGCAAGTTCGATTTACCCGTTGCCGTCCAGACGCTAGCCTGTAATGCGTAAGGTATAACCTGCTTTAGCGCCGGGCGAACCCAGGCAAAGCGGGCGGCATTTTAACGGAAAGCCGGCCACAGGGCAATGGAAACCTACCCGATGTACCTGCAACCAACATCAATACAGTTCATTGGCACGGCGGAAGCGGCCTTGATAATCGAACACTTTTTCCCGCACCTGCCAGAATTGCCCGCGCTTGCGTGCCACCACGAAATCCGGATGGCGTAGCAATGTTTGTTGAGCCAGCACGTCGGCAGCCGTTTGCCAACTGAACGGCACCCCCGGTGCGCGCTGGTGGGGGCGTAAGAACAGCATCTCGAAGGCTTTACGCTGCGCCGGTGTCTGTAACCGGAAACGTTCACCGGTGCTGGTGCCCTCTTCGTCGTAATAGGTGGCCTTCAACCATTCGCCTTTTTCATCACGACCGCTTTGCAATTCCATGCCGCCACAGCGTAGCACCAGAGCATCTTTTAATTTCAGCGCTGCCTTTAGCATATCATCGGGATCGACTAACACCTCTTGGCACTGGTGGCAGCGGCGGGCCGCAATGTCGTTTTCAGCGCCACAATGTGGGCAAATTTTGAAGCGGAAACGGTAGTCGCATTGCTCGCGATGGCCTTCATCGTCCTCCAGCCAGCCTTGGCAGCGGCGCCCGTAGTGTTCGATGATATCGCCATTCTCGGTGCATTTGCCCCAAAACAGGTTGGCGAAACCGCAGCCGGGACAGAACACCTGTACCGGTTGGCTATCACTGTGTGGCTTACTGACGCCCACTTCCGGCGTGAACAGATCGTGTGGATTACCGGCATAATCGAGGATCAGACAATCCTCTTTACCGGGTGATAACCGCAGCCCACGCCCGACAATTTGTTGATACAGGCTGACGGATTCCGTCGGGCGCAAGATGGCGATCAGATCGACGTGCGGCGCATCAAAACCGGTGGTTAACACCGCCACATTGACCAAATAGCGCAACTGTTGCTGTTTGAACGCCTCAATCAGTGCATCACGCTCGGCGGCAGGGGTTTCGGCGCTGACCAGTGCGGCTTCGCCCGCTGGCAGCAAGCCGTGAATTTCACGTGCGTGTTCAACGGTGGAGGCAAAAATCATCACTCCCTTGCGGGTTTCAGCGTATTCAACGATCTGGCTGATGATGTGTGGCGTGATGCGATTTTGTTGTTTTAGCTCACGGTTCAGGTCAACTTCACTGAACAATCCGTTGCTTCTGGCCTCCAGGCGGCTGAAATCATACTGTACGATGGGCATATCCAGCCGTTCCGGCGGGACCAAATAGCCATTCTTGATCATATAACGCAGCGGCAACTCATAAATGCAGTCGCGAAACAGGCTGCTGGCATCGCCGCGAGTAATACCATGATAGTGGTACTGATAAATCCAGCCTTTGCCCAGCCGGTAAGGGGTTGCAGTCAGGCCCAGCAGGCGTAACTGCGGATTGGTTTTTTGCAGATGCTGGATAATCTGTTGGTATTGGCTGTCGTCATCGTCGCTGATGCGGTGACATTCGTCGATAATCAGCAGGGAAAACGCGCCGTCGAACAGCGGCAAGTTACGCGCCACAGACTGGACGCTGCCGAACACCACCTTACCGGCACTGTCCTTTTGCTGTAGCCCGGCAGCAAAGATATCTGCATCCAGCCCATAGGCGCAGTATTTAGCGTGGTTTTGTGCCACGAGTTCCTTTACGTGGGCCAGCACCAAGACGCGGCCGCGAGCGCGTTTCGCCAGTTCGGCAATCACCAGGCTTTTGCCCGCGCCGGTTGGCAGCACGATCAGCGCCGGTTGCGGATGCTGGCGGAAATGTTTGATGGTGGCTTCGACGGCTTCCAACTGATAGGGGCGTAGAGTAAAGGCCATAAATTAACGCCTTGAATTGATTGGGGCTGTCAGGAACAGGTTTTGTAACATCTGAACCCAAAAAAACAGTGACATTTTACTCCCCTGACGGCCAAATAATTTCTATATTATGCCTTCTGAGCGCTCGCGGTGCGAGACATGTGGAAATTACCTCTGTCAGGGGGCCGTTTCCGCCGCTATACTCGTGTGACAGTAATCGCTGTTTCCCCCCCTTCGATCCTGCCCTGTTGCATTTGGTGCAACTGCGGGTGTCATATTTTAGCAATACGATCAATGCGATCATAACAACGACAGGCAAAGCAGATTCAATGCGACTGGACAAGTTTTTATCTCAACAGTTAGGTGTTAGCCGCGCGCTGGTAGCGCGTGAACTTCGGGCAAAACGCGTCACCGTGGACGGTGAAGTGGTGAAGAGCGGCGCACTTAAGCTGACGCCGGAGCAGGAAGTGGCGTTTGACGGTAATCCTCTGCAGCGTCAGAACGGCCCACGTTACTTTATGCTGAACAAACCACAGGGTTACGTCTGTTCTACAGACGATCCCGATCACCCGACGGTGCTGTATTTTCTCGATGAGCCGGTTGCCTATAAGCTTCATGCTGCTGGCCGCCTGGACATTGATACCACCGGTTTGGTGCTGATGACCGATGACGGTCAATGGTCACACCGTATTACCTCGCCAAAGCACCATTGTGAAAAAACCTATTTGGTGACGCTGGAACATCCACTGGCGGACGATACTGCGCAGCAATTTGCTGAAGGTGTGCAGCTGCATAACGAAAAAGATCTGACACGGCCTGCGCAACTGGAAAAAATTGAAGACAAACTGGTGCGTTTGACCATCAGCGAAGGGCGTTATCACCAGGTTAAACGTATGTTTGCGGCGGTCGGTAACCGCGTTCTCGAGCTGCATCGTGAACGTATCGGTGCCATCGTGATGGATGACGATTTGGCTGAGGGCGAATACCGTCCATTGACCGAAGAAGAAATTGCCAGCGTGGGTGCACCGCATCTGCAGGATTAATTCATTATTACACTACGGCTGATGAAGGAGTCGTCGAACGTGCTACAGAACCGGTCATCTCACCTCGGTTTGATTTTTATTCTGGGCCTGCTGTCCATGTTGATGCCGTTGGCTATCGACATGTACCTGCCCAGCATGCCGGTGATTGCTAAACAGTTCGGCGTAGAGTCGGGTAGCGTGCAGATGACGCTCAGCGCCTATATGCTCGGTTTTGCTTTGGGGCAGCTGTTCTACGGACCGATGTCGGACAGCATTGGCCGCAAACCGGTGATCCTGTGGGGAACGCTGATCTTCGCCATTGCCGGCGGAGCCTGTGCGATGGCGCAGTCGATCGATCAACTGATCAACCTGCGCTTCCTGCACGGGCTGTCGGCTGCGGCGGCCAGCGTGGTGATTAATGCCCTGATGCGCGATATGTTCACCAAGGATGAGTTCTCGCGCATGATGTCGTTTGTCATTCTGGTGATGACCATAGCTCCACTGCTTGCCCCGATGATCGGCGGTGCGTTGCTGTTGTGGTTCAGCTGGCATGCGATTTTCTGGACGATGGGCGCGGCAGCCCTGATCGGCTCGCTGTTGGTTGCGTTCTTCATCAAGGAGACGCTGCCCAAAGAGCGGCGGCAGAAATTCCATCTGCGTACCACGTTAGGCAACTTCGGTTCATTGTTCCGCCACAAGCGAGTGTTGAGCTATATGCTTGCCAGCGCCTTCTCCTTTGCCGGTATGTTCTCGTTTCTCAGCGCCGGGCCGTTTGTGTATATCGAACTGAATAACGTTTCACCACAACACTTTGGCTACTATTTTGCGTTGAACATTGTGTTTTTGTTCCTGACAACGTTGGTCAACAGCCGCAATGTCAGGCGACTGGGGGCGGTCAAGATGTTCCGCCTGGGGCTGTTTGTTCAGTTGGCGATGGGGTTATGGTTGTTGGCGGTGAGTGCCGTGGGCTTGGGTTTCTGGGCGCTGGTCATTGGCGTTGCGGTGTATCTGGGCTGTATCGCGATGATCTCATCAAACGCCATGGCGGTGATCCTGGATGATTTTCCGCATATGGCGGGCACGGCCTCTTCACTGGCCGGGACGCTGCGTTTCAGTATCGGTGCGCTAGTGGGGGCAGTGTTGGCTATGGCACCGGGCAAGAGCGCATGGCCAATGGTTTCCTCCATGGCGTTGTGCAGTATCGTTGCCGTGCTGTTCTATTTGTATGCCAGCCGACCACGGCATAAAGCCTCGCCTGCTACCCCGTAATGTGATTATACCCCCACTCAAGGTCTCAACAAATGTGGGCTTGAGTGGGGTAAACTTTCCGTCCTCTCCCTTCTCAAATATCCAATGGCAAAAAAACTGGCTGCTAAGCATCAGCGTGCTAATTAAATGTGCGCTGAGAGGGCTGTGTTTTTTTTGTTAAAAATAAGGCTCGTTCTATGCCGGAGAACCGCAGGGTGTAACGCGGTATGTTTTGTCTGGAAATTACGCTTAATTTGATTTAACGATAATGATAATCAATGAGTTATCTCATTGTGACCTTCTGATGTTCGAGGTTAAATGTTTCTGCAATGTAAAATTATAAAGAGCAAAAAGTAGCCGTATTGCAAGAAAAAAGAGTTGTGATCGGGACGGGAAAGGGTTACATATAACGCAAAAATGCGAGCTGAGTCGCAAAATGCCGTGAAACGACACCGCACGGCGCATGAAAACACCATGACATCAGCACGCGCAGGCCTAAGTTAATTAGTCGTGACAAATTTACATTTAAATAACATTTGTACGCGGCAGAGTCGGTAGTCAGCGGCTATAACTTAGTAAGCCTGTCAGGAAAAAAGTGTTTCATCTTTTCAAACTAGGGATTTCATGTGGAAAGTATCCAACTTTCGGTAGTGCATCGCTTGCCGCAAAGTTATCGTTGGCTATCAGGTTTTACCGGCATCAAGGTTGAACCCATTCCGCTCAGCGGAATAGACGAAGATAACAATCTGATTGGCCTGAAATTACTCAGCCATGAAGGGGCTGATGCGTGGCAGGTTATGCAACAGCTTAATCTGTCTTTGCAAGAGATTCAGGTGGATTGCGCCGTTGTGGAGTGGGAAGGGCAACCTTGCCTGTTCGTGCAACGCTGTGACGAAAGCGCAACCATGTGCCGCTTAAAAAATGTAGGCGCTGCGATTGCTGAACCTATGAGCGCCCAATACCCATTCTGATCCCGTCGCTAGTCCGCCAACTGTAACAGTTGCTGCGTGTAAGCGGCGGCGGGCGAAGTAAAGATCGTCTGGCAGTCACCTTGTTCGACCACCTCTCCCTGCCGCAGCACAATCACTTGATGGCACAGTGAACGCACCACCTGTAAATCATGACTGATAAACAGATAGGCCAGCCGGTGGCGTTGCTGCAGCGATTTCAACAGCGTCAGGATTTGTGCCTGTACCGATTTGTCCAACGACGAGGTCGGCTCATCCAGGATCAGTAACTGCGGCTGTAAAATAAGCGCGCGTGCGATGGCGATGCGTTGACGCTGCCCGCCGGAAAATTCGGTCGGGTAACGGTGGCGCAGGGCAGGATCCAGCCCGACCTCCTGCAATACAGCTATCACCCGTTGCTCTCGTTGCTCGGCGTTTAACGTCTGATGAACCTCTAACCCTTCGGCTATGATTTGCAGCACATTCAGCCGCGGATTGAGTGCAGAGTAAGGATCCTGAAACACAATCTGCATTTGGCTACGGTACGGCAGCATTTGTTTCATGTTGAACTGGTGTAACGGCTGACCGTTAAACCACACCGCACCGCCAGCGTTCAGCAGGCGCAGTAACGCCAGCCCGGTGGTGCTTTTCCCTGAGCCAGATTCGCCCACCAGGCCGATGCTTTCACCCGCCCTTAATTCAAAACTCAGCCCTTTCAGCGCGTAATTGTGATCAATCGTACGGCGTAACAGCCCGCGTTTGATCGGGAAACTGACTTGCAGATTTTCCACCTTCAGCAGTGGCGCGGCATCAGCCGGTAGCGGTAATGGCACACCGACATCTTCTGCCGCCAACAACTGCTGGGTATACGCGTGTTGTGGCCTGCTGAACAGATTGGAGCGGCTGTTTTGTTCGACGCAATGGCCATGGCGCATCACGGCCACATTGTCCGCCAGGCGGCGCACAATATTCAGGTTGTGGGTGATAAACAGCAGCCCCATGCCCATCTCTTGCTTTAGCTCTTTCAATAACGACAGGATCTGTGCCTGAATGGTCACATCGAGCGCGGTAGTGGGCTCATCGGCAATCAGCAGTTTGGGCTGGGTTAACACCGCCATGGCAATCATCACCCGCTGACGTTCGCCGCCGGAAAGTTGATGCGGGTAGTCTTTTAATCGGCCTTTAGCGTTGCGGATACCAACGCGATCCAGACACTGGATAACCTCACCACGCGCAACGTCGCGTCGCATACCGCGATGCAGCGCCAGCACTTCCGTCAGCTGTTTCTCAATCGTGTGCAATGGATTGAGCGACACCATCGGCTCCTGGAAAATCATCGAAATCTGGTTACCGCGGACCTTGCGGAGTTCGGCCTCTGGCGCATGCAGTAACGAATGGCCATTAAACTGGATATCACCGCCGGTATAGATCACGGGAGGCGACGGCAGCAGGCGCAGTATCGATAAAGCCGTGACGCTTTTGCCCGAGCCGGATTCACCCACCAGTGCCAGCGTTTCTGCTTTTTCTATCTGCAATGAAATGCCATTGACCACCGGATTCAGTTGGCCTCCCTGGCGGAAAGCGACGCTGAGATCCTGAATTGAAAGCAAAGGAGAGCTAGCCATATCAATGCGCCTTGCTGGGGTCAAAGGCGTCGCGAACTGCTTCGCCGATAAAAATGAGAAGAGACAGCAGTACTGCCAGCACCAGGAATGCGGTGATGCCGAGCCAGGGTGCCTGAAGATTGTTCTTTCCTTGCAGCAACAGCTCACCCAATGAAGGTGAGCCGATTGGCAGACCGAAACCAAGAAAATCGAGAGAGGTCAGGGTGGTGATTGAACCGCACAGGATAAAGGGTAAAAAGGTCAACATGGCCACCATCGCATTGGGCAGCATATGGCGATACATAATGACCCTGTCTTTTACCCCCATGCCACGCGCGGCGCGGATATAATCGTAGTTGCGGGTGCGCAGGAATTCGGCGCGTACCACACCCACCAGGCTCATCCAGCCAAATAAAATGGTAATACCGAGCAACCACCAGAAATTGGGCTGTACGATGCTCGACAGCAGGATGATCAAAAACAGCGTCGGCATGCCTGACCACACCTCAATAAAGCGTTGGCCCCACAGATCAACGCGGCCGCCGTAATAGCCTTGCATCGCGCCCACACAGACACCAATCACGCTGGAGAATAGCGTTAGCGCGAGCCCAAACAGCATTGATATACGAAAGCCATACAGTACGCGGGCCAGCACGTCACTGCCGTTACTGTCGGTGCCCAACAGGTTATGGCGTGAAGGGGCCGAGGGGAAGGGCACGTCAGTAGCGAAGTTGATGGTGTCGTAACTGAAGCGAATTGGCGGCCAAACGGCCCATCCGTGGTGGTCTATCTGTTGCTTTACGAACGGATCCTGGTAATCGGTAGTGGTATGCAGTTCTCCGCCGAAGGTGGTCTCGCTGTAGTCAAAGATGAACGGCAAATACACATGGCCTTCGTAACGGACGAGCAAGGGTCTGTCGTTGGCAAGCAGGTTGGCACCTAAGCTGAGAGTAAACAGCACCAAAAAAATCCACAGTGACCAATAGCCACGACGATTACTGCGAAAACGCGCCCAGCGGGCCTGATTTATCGGGCTTAGACGGTTCATTGGCGTGCCTCGAAATCAATGCGCGGATCGACCAGGGTATAGGTGATGTCGCTGAGGATATTCAAGAGCAGGCCAATCAGGGTGAAGATATACAACGTGCCGAACATGACGGGATAATCCCGTTGCAGGGTGGCGTCGTAACCCAGTAACCCCAGCCCATTGAGCGAGAACATCACCTCGATCAACAATGAACCGGTGAAGAACATGCTGACAAAGGTCGCCGGGAAGCCTGCGATAACCAGCAGCATCGCGTTTCGGAACACGTGTCGGTAAAGGATTTTCTTCTCGTCGAGCCCTTTGGCGCGTGCAGTCACCACGTACTGTTTGCGGATTTCATCGAGAAACGAATTCTTGGTGAGCATCGTGAGCGTGGCGAAACCGCCAATCACCGTCGCCAGCACCGGCAGTGTGATATGCCACAGGTAGTCGGTTATTTTGCCGTACCACGGCAGGGTATCGAAGTTGCTGGAAACCAGACCGCGAAGTGGGAACCAATCGAGGTAGCTGCCGCCGGCGAACAGCACGATCATCAGAATGGCGAACAGGAAAGCAGGAATAGCATAACCGATGATAATCAGGGTGCTACTCCAGGTATCAAAGGCGCTGCCGTTATTGACGGCTTTGCGGATACCCAGCGGTATCGACACCAAATAGATAATCAGCGTGCTCCACAACCCCAGCGTAATAGAGACAGGCAGGCTATGGCCAATCAGCTGCATTACTGACGCACCGCGAAACAGGCTGTCACCAAAGTCAAAGCGCATGTAGTTCCACAGCATGGTGAAATAGCGCTCGTGCAAGGGTTTGTCGAAGCCATAACGTTTGGTGATCTCGGCGATAACCTCCGGATCCAGGCCGCGCGAGCCGCGGTACTGGCTATCCGTCGCGCTGCCGACACCGATGCGTGCATGGCCCAGTTTTTCACCGGCGCCACCGCCGCCGAAACCGCTGCTTTGGCCCATTTCAATGGCAGCAATGGCCTGATCGACCGGCCCGCCAGGGGCGATTTGCACGATGAAAAAGTTAATGGTGATGATCGCCCACAGCGTGGGGATAATCAGCAACAATCTGCGAATCAGATAAGCCGCCATCGCAGACTCCTTATTGCTGTTGGGCCGGTAAACGGGCCGCCTTGTTAACGTCAAACCACCAGTTGTCGAAACCGATCACGTAGGCAGGGCGAATTGGCGGCGTAGAGAATTTGTCCCAATAAGCATAACGGTCGTGATTGGAATACCACATCGGCAACATATATCTATTCCAGGTCAGTACCCGATCCAGCGCCCGGCCAAGTGGCAGCAGGGCTTTTTCATCGCCCTGATGTGCGGCGATCTGCCTGACCAGGCTGTCGACCGCCGGATCGGTGACACCCGAAGTGTTCCAACTGGAATCAATATATTTGGAGTCCCAAAGTGTCAGGAGGCTGGTACTGGGGAACGGCATTGCCATATAGACCGTTGGCATCATATCGAAATCGCCGTCGCGCATGCGTTTGGTGAATTGAGATATGTCGATCTCACGGATCTGCATATCAATGCCCAACCGTTTCAGGTTGTGCTGAAGCGGTAATACGTACTGGAAGTTGCTACCGCTCAGCAGCATCAACTCAAAGGTGAACGGTTTGCCGGTTTTGCTGTTCACCAATTGTTGGTTTTTCACTTCCCAACCGGCCAGCTTTAACAACTGAGTGGCCTTAAGCAGGTTTTGGCGATCGTTGCCGCTGCCGTCAGAGGTCGGCGGCTGGTAAATACTGGTGAACACTTCAGCCGGTACTTTGCCCTTCAGCGGGGCCAACAGCGCCAGTTCAGCCGCGTCTGGGTAACCACTGGCCGCGTATGGTGTGTTTTGGAAATAGCTGTTAGTCCGTTGATAGGCGTTGTAATACAGCGCCTTATTCATCCAATCAAAGTCGAAAGCCAACGTGAGTGCTTCCCGCACCCGAGGATCGGCGAACAGCGGGCGTCTCATATTGAAGGCCAGCCAGCGCGTATTTTGCGCCGCCTGGTTGGTTTCATCTTGTTTGATGATGTAGTTACGGGCGAAATTGCCGCCCTGATACTGCGTGGCCCAGCTTTTTGGCGAACCTTCAATACGGAAGTCATAGGCACCGGCCTTGAAGGCTTCCAGCGCGACTTTGTCGTCGAGGTAGTAGTCGTAACGAATGCTGTCGAAATTAAAGCGGCCGCGGTTGACCGGCAGATTGGCGGCCCAGTAATCGCGCACGCGTTGGTAGGTAATGTATTGGCCAAGCCGATAGCTGGCGATCTTATAGGGGCCGCTGCTGAGTGGCGGCGTGTTCAGCGGTTCATTCAGCTTATGATCTTTCCAAAAGCTTTGCGGCAAAATGGGGAGGCTGAACAGCCCGAGCAGTTTGTCTTTATCCGGCTGAGGGAATTCTATACGCACTGTCAGACGTGAGATCGCCTTGACCGTAATGCCTTTATACAGCACGCGAAATTGCGGTACGCCTTCGGTCATAAACTTATTAAACGTGAAAGCCACGTCGGCGGCGGTAATGGGGCTGCCGTCGTGGAAACGGGCGCGGGCATTAATATCCAGCTCTACCCAGCGCATATCCGCAGGGAAGCGAGCAGATTCGGCAATCAGCGGATAGTAACTGCCGATTTCATCGTCTGAGGTGGTGAACAGCGTGTCATACAGCGCGTCGGTCCGTTCGCCGGGAACGCCGCGTGGGGCATAGCGGTTAAAATTATCGTAGGTCCCGATGGCTGCCAGCCGCACATCGCCCCCTTTCGGTGCCGCCGGGTTGACGTAGTCATAATGGCTGAAGTCAGTGGCGTATTTCGGCTCACCGAGCTGGGCGAAAGCATAGCTTTCATTGAGGGTTTCAGCCTGCAGGCCAAGGCTCAGTGCCGAGAGCACCAGGGCAGCAAAAACGCGTATGGACATCTTAACGGTAAGCTCCTGCTGTAAAGTCAGTTAAACCTGCGGCCGGCAGGCCATTTTTTGCCACGCAGCAGGGTAAATACATGAGAGAACTCACGCCTTGAGTGCCTGATAGTCAAATACGGGATGGGCATTGCAATACGCCATGAAGTTATCGATGCTCAAGGGTTTGCTGTAATAATACCCCTGCATAAAGTTGACGTCGTGCTCCTGCAGGAAGTGCACTTGTTCGGCTGTTTCAACCCCTTCCGCCACGGTTTGCATCTTCAATTTTTTGGCCAGTGAAATGACCGCGTCCAGAACGGGTGCCGTGACGGTATCCCGACCGATCGAGTTAACGAAGCCGCGGTCGATTTTCAGGTAATCCATGCTAAATCGCTCCAGATAAATCAGTGCACTGTGGCCGGTACCAAAATCATCAATAGCGATTTCAATCCCCTGCTGGTGCAGCCAATCGAACTCTGTCAACGCACTGTCTTCTTCCACCATACCGCGCTCGGTAATTTCAAAGACCAGCGTAAAATAGTTGCACGGTAATTGGGCCAGCAGTTCATACACATCGTGATGGAAAGAGGGTGCACTGAGATGTGAAGGGGAGATGTTCAACCCGAGTTTTGCCCCCTGCGGCAAAGCCGTTGCCAGTTTAGGGGCGTCTTCGGCAATCAGGCGGAACAGGTGGCGTGTCAGTGGCACTATCAGCCCTTCGCTTTCGGCATAGGGGATAAATAAATCTGGCGGTATACGCCCTTCGATGGGGTGTTGCCAGCGGATCAACGCTTCCAGGCCACCAATGGCGCCGGTTTTGGTATGAAAGACCGGTTGATACTCGATAAAGAACTCGTTGTACTTGATGCCACGCATCAGGGCGCGTTCCGGGCTTTGGCGCAACAACAGCATGTAGTAGCACAGCACACCGATCATCACCGACAGGATCAGGCTACCCAGAAGGGTTAGCCGGATATCGTTGGGCGTCAGCTTTTGGTTATAAAACAGAATGGTCATCGGCGTGCCGGCGATGGATATACGGTCGGCCTGCTCGTTGGGCAGTTGGTTAACCGGCATCAGGTTTGGGCTAAAACTGGTGAGGGCGCGATCGCCGAGAATAATGGCAATGCCTGTCGCCCGATCGGCGGTGGGGCTGAACATTTGTTGGGGCATTAGCCCAATATCCAGCGTAGCCAGTATACCGGTATCTTCCTTGCCCGGTTGGCGTAACCACACGGCGACGGCGGGTTTTCCCGGCACCAATGGCGTACCCTGCTGTAGTTTGAGGTCCAGCGGCTGTTGTTGGTTTATTTCCGGATAGATGCTTTTCAGCGCCAGCGTCATGTTGCCGGTAGCGGAAGAACAGTAGGCAATGCCGTTTTTTACCAGCATAAAAGTACGTACGCCGGAATGGAAAGCTGCTTGGTAGGTAATATCCGGTTGGCTGGTTGCACAGGATTGTTCGGTTAACGGCAACAATTGCTGCATGATTTCCGTTAACTCATTAAAGATTTTGAGAGTGAATTCTTGCGTGCGTTGTTCCACCACACGTTGATATTGCGTACGCTGGTGGCTAATCAAAGAAAGCGTAATAGCCATAAACAGGATAAAAAACACCAGAGCTACAATGCCGCTTTTAGCCAGGCTACGTCTTCTGTGCGAGACATGGCGTGCAAATGCCCTTTTCAAGCCCATAAACCTGCCCCCTGAGCACGGCGTATCAAACTGTTTTTGTTATAAAGTGACTGCGTAATATATCCCAATGCTGGTCTTGCAGTCATTATTCATCGCACATCTCGCGAATGACAATCGGCCGATATGGTCCACTAACGCATTATTGGCGTTATCTCCATTTGACGATAATAGGTGAGTTTTTCATCTGAGGTGCAGTTTCCCGAAAATAATATCGCGAAATAAATAAGGGGAGGGCAGCAGAAAGCCAATCGAATCGATCGCTGATAGCGCAATGATGTCTCGAGGTTAGGCGGGGCAAAAAAAAACGCTGCCCGAGGGCAGCGTTCTATCGCTCGTTTGGTATTCAGGACAATCAGGTTGGTACCGTCAACTGCGGGTAAGCACTCGGCGGCCTTCACGATAACGTTTATCCCAGTAGTTATCGCTCAGTTTTGAAATCATCACGCCGTTACTGGTCGAGGCATGAACAAATTGATCGTTACCTAAATAGATGCCGACATGGCGTCCGGTAGAGCCGGCGCGGAACAGCACCAGATCGCCAGGACGCAGTTTGGTACGCAAGATCTTCTTGCCAACGTCTTCCTGTTCATAGGTTGAACGCGGTAAATCCATACCAAACTGTTCACGGAAGGTGCGTTGTACAAACGCTGAGCAATCGATGCCGCGCTTGGTTTCACCACCTAAACGGTAGCGAACGCCTTTCCAGTCTGCATACTGGTCCATAATTTTTGACTTAACGTCAACGTTACGGACCATTGCTTCGAATTCATCCTGAGAGGCTTGCAGTAAAAGACCATCTTTGTCATTAACTGCACGCATCTCAGTTTGTGCGTTATTCAAGTTCGAAGTGTGAGTCGTGCTACACGCGGAGAGCATTACCGCTGCGGCAATTGCAGGTACTACCCGCAAAAAATATCTCAGAAACGGTTGAGATTTGACCATTGTTGTTGTTTTCCCTTGAAGTCCTTAACGACGAAAGTCGCTACCTGAAAAATGCCAAACGGAACGAGACTAGTCTGCTGCTGTTTACTCGACAATCGCTTACCGTTCAAAACGTGCTGGAACGCACATTTTTAATCGATTTGACGCTGAGTTGAGTTAAACCAGGCACAAACGCATCCGAGATTACCGTAACGAATTGGGGATTGCGAGCCTTTTTCCGCCCTTTTTTATATGAATTTGTGATGTAACATAATGTAAATCTTCATATAAAAAACGCTAATCGTTCGTTGTGCTGGTTTTGCGTCAATTCAGGCGGCGAAAGCGTTAACGCGATGATGTGCAAATAAGCAGAAAACGGTGAGGGAATCATCAGGAGGCCGGTCGGCCTCCTGCGGGGTATCACGATTTGTTATGGCTGCGATGGGCGGTGCTTGCCAGGCAGCATATCGTTCAGGCGCTGAATCAATACATCACTGAACGGAGTCATCAGACACCAGCTGGCACCAACCAACACGACAGACAGTGAACCAACGGCGATATCCGTAAACCAGTGGGCGCCAATCATCACGCGTGGTAATGAAAATACCAGGGTGATCAACAGCGCGACGATAAATGCCCGGCAATTAAAGTAGCGCAGCATGAAGCATGAAAAAATCATCAGCATCATACCGTGATCGCCAGGGAAACTGTCACTGGAAGCGTCTTTGGTAGGAATGCCGGTCAGTTCACTGACGCGGTTGATATTCTCAAAGCTCAGCGACGGGCTAGGGTGCTTGACCGGCAGCAAATGCCCAAGCTGGTTCAACACCACGGCAGTCAACAGCATAACAACGCCGGTGATCAATAAACGGCGACGGCCTGCGGCATTTTGCTGCAGGTAAAAAAACAGATACAGCAACCCCATTGCGAGCAGTGACATTACGTCAAATGCACGGTTATTGGTAATGGCCACCAAATGCAAAAAGTTGGAGTCAGTGGCTAAATGACGATTGAAAAAGAAGAAAATGGAAGAGTCCACAGTAAACCAAACACCGTGGTTAGCCGGCAGGAACCAGGACAGAAACAGCGCAATGCCCAGTAAATTGAAAAAGATGATGAAGGGTAAATTGCGGCGAGTCATGGCATAACCTGTTGTAAGTCTATAAATAAAAAGGGTGCTAACGGTAAAGATCTCAACTTAAACGAATAGTAAACAGCTTGGCTTGTAATGTGTTCCAGTCGGCGTTCTCGTTGTGAATGAGTTCAATTCGGCTGTCCAGTGGTGCCACTGGGCGTGTTTCGATACTGAGATCTTGTCCCTGACGGTTGATCAATAATGTGCCTTCAGCAATGCGTACCACACCTTTGGCGCGTTCAACGGGGGCCAGGCGTATCCACTCCATAATGCCAACGGTATCGAATACGGTGTCGGCATCAAAGATCCAGCCGCAGCTGGTAAATCCCTGCCCCTGATTGAGTGCTCTGCGCCAGCGTGACGTTTCCGGCAACCGCAGTGCGGCCAGGCCTTGCGTTTTGGCATGGCTATGATGATGTTGTGCATCCGGTAATTCTGTGCGATTTGTGCGAGGCTGTTCGAGCCAGGCAACATCTGCTTGTCCCTGTGCGATCGGATAAAGCGGGCGTTGCCGGGGATCCTGCGCCGCCCATTGTTGCAAGGCCAGCAGATCCTCGGGGTGATAAGTATCGCTTTTGCTCGCCAGAATAATGTCTGCGGCTGCCAGTTGATCGCGGAAGTTTTCATTTTCGCGGTAGCGCGGTTCACTGAGCTGACGTGCGTCCAGCAGACAGAGGGTGGCTTGCAGTTCAATCCAGCCGGCATAACTGTCTTGTGTCAGCAATGACAGAATCTGTTTTGGATGACCGAGGCCGGTCGGTTCGATCAGTAACCGGTCAGGTTTGCTTTGTTGCAGGAGCATGTTGAGTCCAACCTGCATTGGCAGCCCGTTAACGCAACACATGCACCCCCCCGGGATCTCCTTCAACACTGCGCCGCTGTCTGCCAGCAATGCGCCGTCGATACCGATTTCACCGAATTCATTTACCAGCACGGCCCAGCGTTCGTGTTCCGGTTTGTTTGCCAATAAATGACGTATGGTGGTGGTTTTACCACTGCCGAGGAAACCGGTGATCAGGTTAGTTTTGGTCATGTATTATTCCTGATGTTAATAATTTCGACTGATCAATAAATAAGCCACCTGTTTGGCTTGAGTACAAGAGGCTGCCCAGCTTGCTTCAGGTCACAAATTTAGCAGGTTAGAATGCGATATTTAACTGGCCAAATCGACGATAATTTGTCGGAAAATTCTTAGCAAAAACCATGTATTAGCCATGGATACTGATTGTTAGTAGCTTGTTTTTTCTTTGTTAATTGCCCGATTACCCGCCAAATAATTACCCTGACCTTGCGATTATTCTTAAGAAGATCCTCTATGTTTAAATTGGCTTAACAAAAAAATGAGGTTGCCATGAATGTCTTTCGGTTATTTTTGATCGTAGGAATATTGTTTTCATGGACGGCAGCAAGTCATGCAGGAACCACTGGCGGGGTTATTCGTTTTGTCGGTTCTATTGTGGAAAGCCCCTGCGCGGTGAATGTCACCGATTCAACGGCCAATACGCAATGTTACCGCAATGGGCAGTACTATCAAGGTCAACAGGCCCTGTCAAAATTTGATGATACACGCAAAGAGCTTCCACTGAATTTAGGCACAACCGAAATGCGGTGGGTGGATCAACAGAAAAAACTTGCAGTAATGACGGTAGTTTATCGTTAAGTCGTTCGGCCATGCCGGATGAACCGTCCGGCATGGCCATTTTCTCTGTACGTTAAAAAAACGATTCCCAACCTTTATTGCAATTGCACCATTGCCGGCCAGCGATATTACGCCAGCTGCGTCGACACCCAGTTTTTTACCGTTTCCCGTGCGCCACGATCGCGCAGTGACAGATAAGCGCGAGTCACCGCCGCGACAAAATCCTCATTACCTGGCAATTGTTCACCAAAAATACTTTTTAGCCCCAACAAGGCGATCACGCGTTGTTCATCGTCCGGCGTTGCGGCGACGACCTGCTGGAGCGTTGCCGACAGCGGATCGCGGATATCTATCGGTTGGCCGGCATCATCGACACCACCGACATAGCGCATCCAGGCTGCCACGCCTAACGCCAGACCTGCGTAGCTGCTGCCATGCTGCAGATGCCAGCGCACAGAGTCCAACATACGTTGCGGCAGTTTTTGCGTACCGTCCATGGCGATTTGCCAGGTACGATGCTGCAAGGCGGGTTTGCTGTAACGTTCAATTAACTGTGTCGCGTAGGCTGCCAGATCGATACCGCTGACGCTGAGGGTTGGCGCCTGTTCTGCCAGCATCAGGTGATGTGCGGCATGGCGATAAGCCTCATCGCCCATGCAGTCGTTTATATATTGATAGCCTCCCAGATAACCGAGATAGGCCAAAAAGGAGTGGCTGCCATTGAGCATGCGCAGCTTCATTTGTTCGAACGGCAATACGTCGTTCACCAACTGTGCGCCAGCCAGTTCCCACGCGGGGCGTCCCGCGACAAAATTGTCTTCCACCACCCATTGAATAAAAGGTTCACAGGCGATGGCACATTCATCGCGTACTCCGCCGAGTGCATCAGCCACTTCATTCAGCGTCTCTGGCGTAGCGGCTGGAACAATGCGGTCGACCATGGTGCTGGGGAAGCTGGCGTGTTGGGTAATCCAGTCGGCCAGAGCGCCGTCGCGCACTTGTGCTAATCCGACTATTGCATTGCGTAGTACATGGCCGTTTTCTGGAATATTGTCGCAAGAAAGCAGGGTAAAGGCGGGCAGACCACGTTCACGACGCAGGCGTAGCGCCTCTACCAAAATGCCAGGAACCGTTGTGGGCTGCTCGGGATGGGCGAGATCGGCGAGGATCGCTTGATGCTGAAGATCCAACTGCCCAGTGCCTGGTTCAATGCAGTAGCCTTTCTCGGTAATCGTCATCGAGACAATCGCCACCTGAGGCTCCGCCAGTTTTTCCAGGACGGCGCCTATGCCTTCCAGCTTGCGGTGAACGCTTTCATGCACAGCGCCGATGACGATAGCCTGATCGCCAGCCGCACCTTTCTCCAGCACGCTATACAGATGATCTTGCTGACGCAGCGTCTGGAATAACGCATCGCCGCCAAACAGACTGATCTCGCAGATCCCCCAATCGCCCCCCTGACGATTCAATACCCGATCGGTCAGCAGTGCCTGATGGGCGCGGTGAAAGGCACCAAACCCAATATGCACCATGCGGCTTTGTAATGCGCTGCGTGCGTAGTGCGGTTGCTGGACGGCATCGGGAAGCGGTGAGTTGGCGATCGTCTTCATGCAAAACTCCAAAGCTGAGTAAAAGATGCTGGCAGGTAACTTCTTAAAAGTTATCAGACCAGTTTTTTTGCGCTAAGGGGCGTTTTTTTCACCCTTCCGCACGCGGGTTATCTGACGCAGTGTAAGGCTGCCAGCGTATCAATAACATGTCTCAGTCGAGAATAAGCCAGATTCGTGAAGTGGATCAACCAATCGTCGTTTCGCTTTTGACAGACAGATGTGAAAGAGTAAGGTGAAAGATAACCGATATCTATTTGAATTTGGTATAACAAGATTGTCGACACTGTGCGATCTTTATCCCTTCTGCAAGATTGGGCGATTTTTTATAAGGATAAATAATGGAACAAACATGGCGTTGGTATGGGCCGAACGATCCTGTCTCTCTTGATGATGTCCGTCAGGCTGGCGCTACTGGCGTCGTCACTGCATTGCACCATATTCCGAATGGCGAGGTGTGGCCGATCGAGGAGATCAAGGCACGTCAGGCACTGCTGGCGGAAAAGGGGTTGGTGTGGTCTGTGGTGGAAAGCATTCCGGTGCATGAAGAGATCAAAACCCACAGCGGCAATTACCCGCAACATATCGCCCATTATCAGCAATCGCTGCGTAACCTGGCGGCCTGCGGCATCGATACCGTTTGCTACAACTTTATGCCGATCCTCGACTGGACACGCACAGATCTGGAATATGTGTTGCCTGACGGCTCGAAAGCGCTGCGTTTCGATCAAATCGCCTTCGCGGCTTTTGAACTGCACATCCTGCAACGCTCAGGCGCAGAGCAGGATTATACGGCGGAAGAGCAGGCGCAGGCCGCCGAGCGCTTTGCCGCCATGAGCGCTGCGGAGATTGCCACATTGACCGGCAATATCATCGCCGGGCTGCCGGGGGCAGAAGAGGGCTATACGCTCGATCAGTTCCGCGCTCGTCTGGCGGAGTACGATGGGATCGACAAAGCGCAACTGCGCGAAAATATGGCGGTGTTTCTGCGTGCAATCGTTCCGGTGGCGGAAGAGGTCGGGGTCCGGCTGGCGGTGCATCCAGACGATCCGCCGCGGCCAATCCTTGGTCTACCGCGCATTGTCTCGACCATTGACGATATGCAGTGGTTCAAGCAGACCGTCGACAGCCTTTATAACGGCTTTACTATGTGTACTGGTTCCTATGGTGTGCGTGCGGACAATGATTTGGTGCGGATGATTAAGACCTTCGGCGATCGTATCCACTTCACTCACCTGCGCGCCACTTGTCGTGAGGAAAACCCGAAAAGCTTCCATGAAGGTGCGCATCTGCAAGGCGATGTCGACATGGTGGCGGTGATTGAGGCGATTCTGAGCGAAGAACAGCGGCGTCATAAGGCAGGCGATCGGCGACCAATCCCGATGCGTCCCGATCATGGGCATCAGATGCTGGATGATTTAAAGAAAAAAACCAATCCGGGTTACTCGGCGATTGGCCGTTTGAAGGGGCTTGCGGAACTGCGCGGTGTCGAACTGGCGCTCAAACGCCGCTTCTTCCCTGAGTTGCCGTAACGGGGAAAAGCTGCGCCGAAACCCGGAATAAGCGTTATCGGCGCGGCCAATTTTCGCCCGAGCACTGCCCGGACGGAAAGTGGCAAGCAATAGCTTATTCAGCCCGGCTCATGTAGCGACGTTCAGCAATATGAATGCGGATTTTGTCACCGGCGCTGAGGTACTCTGGCACCTGAATGGTCAGACCGGTCGCCATGGTGGCCGGTTTGTTTCGGGCACTGGCGGATGCGCCTTTGATGCCTGGAGCTGTCTCCACAATTTCCATATCCACGGTTTGTGGCAGTTCCAACGCTAACACTTGACCGTCCAACGTCAGTACCTGCATGCCTGGCAGACCGGCTTCAGGAATAAACAGCAGCTCGTCTTCGATCTGGTCTTTCTTGAAGATATACGGGGTGTAATCCTCGTCATCCATGAAGACGTACTCTTCGCCATCGATATAAGAGAAGTTCACCTTACGGCGGGACAGGCTAATGGTATCCAGGATATCGTCGCCCTTGAAACGTTCTTCAACCTTCAACCCGGTACGGACATCCGAGAAGCGCATTTTGTATAAAGTGCTGGCACCTCGTGCACTTGGGCTTTGGACATCAATGTCTCTCACCAGCAGCAGTTTGCCGTTGTAATTGATCGCCATGCCGCGCTTAATTTCGTTAGCCTTTGCCATATAAAATAACCTGCAATGAAGAGTATTTGGGAAGTTGCGACACGTTACTCGCGCTGTTGATTTCAGGCAAGTAGATCGAGCAAAAACAGTGAGAGAAAGGGGGATGGCGGGCGCCATCCCCTGTGGAGTTACTTGAATACCGGCAGCAGACCCAGCAATGCCAATATGTGCGCGACAGCGTTGATCAGCCCGAACAAAATGATGAACAGGATCATGCCATGACCGCCGGGTGCGCGATATTGCGCATCAGCAAAGCGGCGGCGGCTGGCGCGCGCCATCATTGCTGGCACGATGACCGCCCAAACGGTGGCAGCCAGCCCGGCGAAACCGATGGCGTACAGGAAGCCATTCGGGAACAACAGCGCGGCAATGGTCGGCGGCGCAAAGGTGACGAGCGCGGTTTTAGTGCGTCCTGCAGTATCGTCGCTGAATTTGAAAAAGTCCGCCAGATAGTCAAACAGGCCCAGTGACACCCCGAGGAACGAACTGGCCAGCGCCATATAAGAGAAGGCACTCAGTAGCTGGCCGACGGTCTGGCTGCTGGACACGTTGCCCATTTGTTTGAGCAGGCTGCCGATGTTGCCGCCTTCGGCAATCACCTGTCGGAAGGCGTCACGAGCGATATTGCCCTGAATCACATACTGCCACAGGATATAGATCGCCAGTGCCAACAGCGTGCCGTACACCAAGCTGCGCACCACGGCACCGCTGTCTTTATGATAATACTTCACCAATCCCGGCACATTGCCGTGATAGCCGAACGAGGTCAGCAGATAAGGCAGCGCCGCCAGGGCATATGGCAAATAGCTGGCCTGGTCATCTCCACGGTTGAACAGCACCGCCGGTTGTACATGAGTGAACATATCGCCGACCGACATCACAAAGGTGATCACCATACCGCCGATCAAAATGGTGCTCAGGCGATCTACCGCACGCGTGGAAAGCCAAACAATAAAGGCCACTATGATGGCAAACACCAGTCCTGCCGTGGTTTGCCCGACGCCAATGATACCTTCCAGCGTGTGAGCGATGATTGAACCGCCGGCAGAAATATAGGCGTAGGTCAGGATATACAGGACAAAGGCAATGGAAAGGCCGTTAATGGCGTTCCAGCTTTTGCCCAGCAGGTCTTTAACAATGGTATTGAAGCTGGCGCCGCTTGGGTAATGCAGGGCGGCCTCAAGGATCATCAGGCCGGAAATCAGCATACAGGCCCAGGTATAAATCAGCAGCGCGACAGAGCCGCTAAACCACACGCCAGAAGTCACAATAGGGATGGAGAACATGCCGGCGCCGACGGCGGTGCCTGCAATGATCATCGCGCCGCCAAGGACTGAAGGGCGGGAAAGCTTCTGGATGGTGTCCGCGGACATTATTGATTGCTCCTGAATGGCTGAGTTGGCCGTGAGTTCTTTTGTACTAGCTTAATGGTACATGTGTGGCTGACGCATGTAAAGCCGTGAATGTGCTTGTTTCATGCATTAATTTGCCTTAATGGGGCTGTTTAGGGCGTATTTGGGGCCTGGATGAGGGCGGTCAATTAACGGCTAAAAGAGGGGGGATGTAAAGATTGATGGGCAAACCCGGATTATGCTGGCGGGCAATGCGCGCTACTGATATTGTCGCGCTTCAATTCCGCCAGCCCACCGGGAGACTCGCTGATGGACTGCCGTGCCGACTGTGGCGCCTGTTGTATTGCGCCTTCAATATCCAGCCCGATCCCCGGCATGCCCAACGGCAAGCCCGCGAATACCCGCTGCATTCATCTGAGTGAGCAGCTACGTTGTGGTTTGTTTCACTCGCCATTGCGGCCAAAAGTCTGTGGCAGCCTGCAGGCAAGCCGTGAAATGTGTCATGACCACCGCGATCAGGCGCTCATCTATTTGGCTAAGCTGGAAGCGGATACGGCACCTTGAATCCGCGTTATGCGTCTTTGAGCTTCCACAAACACAGTACTGCACCGATCACCATCGCCAGCGCGGAGTAAAATACCGCGTGGTAACTCCAGATTTCTGCCACTACACCGGCAATTGAACCGGCAAAGATCCAGCCCACTCGGGTCGTGTTGGTAAATAAGGTGGTGGCCGCACCGGCCTGTCCGGGCATCAGATCCTGAAAATAGAGCATGCCAATCCCTGCCAGCACGCCGATAAAGGCAGCATTAAGCAGTTGCAGGGCGATCAGCTGCCAGGTGCCGGTGATAAACAACAGGCCAAGGTAAAACAGCAGGCCTGCCACCACAGCACAACGCATCAGGAAGCGCTTGCCGAAGCGTTTCGCCACCATACCGGCGACCAGCATGGTGGGTATCTCCAGCCCGGCTGCGGTGCCCATTAATATCCCCGCCAATCTTTCCGGCAGTTGCAGTTCATGCACCATATACAGCGGCATATTGATCAGATACATGCTGTTGGCGGTCCACATAAAGGTGCAGGCCATAAACAACAGCAGCGTATCACGACGGTTCTGGCGCGGAGCTTCCAGCGTGGTGCTGGCGGGCACCGGCGTTTTGCGCATCGATGGCAGCATTGTCCACACCAGCGCGCCACACAGAATAAATGCAGCCGCGGCAGCCAGATACATCAGCTTAAAACCGAATCCCAATGCCAATGCAAAGGCGATAGGGGGACCGATGACCCAGGCCAGGGAAACCTGTGCACGCAGGATCGAGCTGAACATCACGGCTTCGCGACCGGTACGGTCGGCATGCTCGCGTGCCAGGGCAAACATCTGGGGGTTTGCGGTGGAACCGAAGCTGGTCAGCATCACGCCGACGGCCAGCAAAAGAGAGTAATTACGACTCCAGGCGAACAGCACACAGCCCAGTGCACCCAACATGCAGCACAGAAAAATCAGTGTTTTGCGATCGCCTTTTTGATCCGAGCGTCGGGCAAGAAATTGACTGACCAGAATGCCGATGACGGCGCTGCCGGTAAAGAATAACCCGACCATGGAAGGGCGCACTTTCACTTCTGTCGCCAGAAATAGGCTCAGCGTCGGGGTCTGCAGCGCACCGGCAATCCCAGTGAGGAAGGCCACCACTAAAAATGCCAGTGAAGTGAGGTCGGGGGAGCGTCGTGTTACCGCAGTTGAACCAGGCATAGAGGTCAGCAAATAGCCATAATTGAGGGAGTCGCGCGCATAATACGCCCGTTTAAATTAATCAGAAACCGGTTTCATTCTGCTTAATGGTAAAAAATTCTTACCCGCATAAGTCGAGAAAAAGGGCGATGTCACCATCGCCCGGGTATTCGGATATACCGCGTTATGCGCCGATTGGCACGTCGTGCGCGGTGTTTTTCAGCACCTCACCCTGGTACTTCTCTATCTGCAACTGAGCCATCTGCCCGCAGTTACCCTGGGCCAGGCTGGAGGAGCCAATGTCAAAGGTCAGGCAGTTGACGTTGCCGTTCTTACACAGCGACCCCGGTTGTGACGGATCCGCCGGATCGAACCAGGCCCCTTCGCTGATACGCACCACGCCAGGGCGTACGTCCTCACTGACCACGGCACCAACCAGGATCTGGCCACGATCGTTAAAGGCACGTACCAAGTCACCGTTAGCGATACCGCGTGATTGGGCATCCTGTGGATGGATCACAATCGCTTCACGATCTGCGACCGCATACTTTTTACGCAGCGGCGTATTGTCGAGCTGTGAGTGCAGGCGGTTGATCGGGTGTGCGGTGTTCAGTGACAGCGGATATTTAACCGCTTCCGGTCCGCGATACCACTCATGCGGTGGCATCCAGGTTGGGATGCCGGGGCAATCCTGGTATTTCATTTTGGCAATGGCGTCGGAGTAAATCTCGATTTTACCGGACGGCGTACCCAATGGATTGAGCAACGGGTTTTCGCGATAGTCGGCGAAACGCACCCATTGCGTGTTGGCTTCAGGCACCGGGAAGCGCACATAGTTATTGGATGCCCAGAACATGTCGAACGGTGGCAGGGCCACCCGGGCGGCGCGCGCCTGCGTTTTCATGTCATCGTACATGCCTTTCAACCACTGGGTTTCATCTTTGCCTTCGGTAAAGGCATCTTGCACTCCCAGTTTGGCCGCCATGGCTGCGAAGATATCAAAGTCGCTGCGCGACTCATGCTGTGCTTGTACACACTGATGCATTGGGAATACATACAGCTGCGAGTAATCCCCCCCCATTTCCAGATCGTTGCGTTCATAGCTGGTGGTGGCTGGCAGTACGATATCGGCGTGTTTGGCCGTGGCGGTCCAATAGGGTTCGTTCACCACGATGGTGTCCGGCCGTTGCCACGCCTTGACCAGATTATTGGTGTCCTGATGCTGGTGGAAGGTATTCCCCCCGGCCACATACACCATTTTCACCTCAGGGTAGGTGACCTGCGCGCCGTTGAAGTTAATGGTCTTGCCTGGATTGCTCAGGCATTCGGCGATGCGTGCCACCGGGATCGGGGCCGGCGAGTTCTTCGGCGCGTTACCGGCAGAAATACCGGAAATGATGCCGCCTTTCGCCGTCGGGCTCCCGCCGGAAGAGTAATGATAACTGAAGCCAAAACCGCCGCCCGGCAAGCCGATTTGGCCGAGCATCGCCGCGACGGTGACCAAGAGCCAGTGCTGTTGTTCGCCATGATGCTGGCGTTGAATACCCCAACCGCCCATGATCATGGTGCGATTTTTTGCCATGTCGCGGGCCAGTTGGCGTAACACGTCGGCATCGACACCGCACACATCGGCAGCCCATTCGGCGGTTTTTGGCGTGCCATCGGTTTCGCCCAGCAGATAGGCCTGGAACTTGTCGAAGCCGGCAGTATAGGTTTTCAGGAAGTCAGGGTTATGCAGGTTTTCGGTCAACAGCGTGTGAGCGATGCCGATCAGCATAGCGCCGTCCGTATAAGGGCGCGGGGCGATCCACTGCGCATCGACGAATTTGGCGCTGTCGTTGTGCACCGGATCGATACTGATCACCCGGGTGCCTTTCTTCTTCAGTGCCTCAAAGCCCGTCTGCCCGTAGTGGTCCGGCACGTTCCAACTGTTTTTCAACGTGATCATTGGGTTACAGCCCCATAGAACCACCAGTTGGCTGTTTTCGATCACGTTAGGCCAGGCGGTCTGCTGTTCGTAAACCTCCATAGAGCCCACCACGTGTGACATGATCACCTGGGCTGCACCGGTGGAGTAGTCGCCGGCATAACCGAGGAAACCGCCGGTCAGGTTCATCAGGCGTTGCAGCAGTGTGCGGCTGTTATGCAGCATGCCGACGCTCTTCCAGCCATAAGACCCGGCATAGATTGATTGTGGGCCGTGGTCTTTCTGTAGACGGGTAATCTCACCGCACACCAGTTCAATGGCTTTGTCCCAACTGACGCGCACCCATTCGTCGCGACCGCGTAACTCGGTATGGCTACCGGGGCCCCCTTCCAGCCAGCTTTTACGCACCATCGGGTATTTGATGCGGTTTTCAGCATGGACTTGATAAGGTGCCATGGTGATCAGTTCGTTCGGATAAGGATCGTCTTTAACCGGCTGCACGCCGACCATTTTGCCGTCCTGTACTATGGCTTCAAAAGCGCCCCAGTGTGCGCCCGTCAGAATGCCTTTTTGTGCCTGGCGCAGTACCACAAACTGTGGCAGCGCCTGGCTAATAGCCTGCGCCAATGCGGATTTGGGCCACAAGCCTGCCAGCAAAGGTGCTGCGGCCAGCGCAGTGGCACCGGTCAGGAAGCGGCGGCGGCTCATTTTTAACGCTTGTTGTTGATATTTGCTCATTTCGCTTCTCCCTTAAAGCTTGGCTGGTGCGGCGGGTTGCATGTCACTGGCATGTTTCTGCACGTATTGTGTCAGAACGCGCAGTTGTTCCTGCGTCAGCGAGGTGCGTGGAGCCATACCTTTAATTACGCCGATCCACTGGTTGGCGTTGAAGCGATCGAGTGCGGTCAGGCCGTGGCAACCGGTACAGTTGGCAGACATCATATCCGCCGTGTAGCGCCAGATTTTTTGCTGATCGTCGATCAGTTGTTTACGCGGCAACCATACCTGGAGAGAAACTTGATGCCACACTAGGCCCGTTTCACTGTCGGTCATGGTGCTCCCGGTTTTCAGCAGTTTGCGTGCGTCTTCACCCAGCAGCACGCTGAGAATACGCTTGCCCTGTGCCGCGTAGAACACTTCGCTGACACCGTCTTGCTGCCAGCCGGTGACGTTGGCCAGCACTTTGTCACCTTCCTGTTTCATCACCTGAACCTCGGTGGATGGCATCAAGTTACCGGCGTTGTGGCTGTCGTCAGGCTTCAGGAAGAAGGGCTCAGTGGCAATGGTGTACAGCGTGGTCGCGGTGGGTGAGGTTTCAGCGGCCGCTTTTGCCAGTTCGGCTGCACCAGCCTGAGCTGCGCCACTCATATCCGGCAGGATATGTGCCACACCTTTGTGACAATCGATACAGGTTTCGCCCTGCTTGATGGCCACTGGATGCTGAATGCGTGCTTCAGGTCGCTGAGCAGTGATGTCCATAGCATCAAAGCTGTGGCACGAGCGGCAAGTGGCGGAGTCGTTTTCTTTCAGCGTTTTCCATACCGACTGAGCCATGGCCAGCTTATGTGCCTCATATTTTTCTGGTGTATTAATGGTACCCACCATCTCGCCATAAATATCTTTTACCGCGCGGATTTTGGTCCACAGGTAATCGAGCGGCTCATGCGGAACGTGGCAGTCGGCACATTCGGCACGGATGCCTTTGGTATTCTGGAAGTGGACGCTGCCCTGATATTCAGCCAGCGGCTGTTGCATGGTGTGACAGGAAACGCAGAAGGCCGTGTCGCTGGTTTTGTGGAATACCGTCGCGGTGCCCGCTAATAATGCTGCCCCGAGGATAATTCCAAGGAGCAAAATCCACAGCCATCCCCAGCGGTGCTTTTTTATCAAGCCAGTGAGTTTATTGGTCATATTGAACCCGCTTATAATTATGAAATACCAAGGAAAACCTTGCCAAAAAAGTGTCGACCGAACGCCGACATGCTTGGGGAAGTATAGGTATTATTAGCAAAGACATCTAATACTATAGGGTTATTTTTAGAGGAAAAACGGCCATTCGAGGGATTTTACAGCGTTATATTCTGAGTTATATAACGCATTTTTTATGTGGTTTTATCATGCCATGAGAAAGATCACGGACAGAGAGGAAAAACTCTGAATGAAAACGGCTATTCTGTTGGCAGATAAGCCTGGCCGGCCAGCCACAGGTGAATGGCATTGCGGCTGGCTTCAAAATGCGGCTCCGGCAAGGCATTCGGAGAACACCAGCGCCATTCGGCACATTTATCCGGTTCTTTGCGTTCGGGTGTGCCGCCGGGATGCTGTGTCTGCAAGCACACGGATACCGTATGTTTTCCTTCGGCGCGCCAGGTTTGCAGATTATTGCTGATACCGATAAAACGAGGTGGGGCGATCATCAACCCGGTTTCTTCGGCGATTTCACGCTGTGCGCACTGTTCAAAGGTTTCACCCTCATCCAGGTGCCCACCGGGAATAGACCAGAAAGGTGCGTGCTGACCGCAGCGTTTTCCCAGTAGTACTTCCCCTTGCGCGTTTACGATGATCACACCGACTCCTGCAACTACAGACATGTATAGCTCCGTCAGCAAAATTTCAGCACAGTATGTCATTTTAGCGCCGCGACAGGTAACCCTTCGGGAAAAGTGTGCGTAAGGTCAAAAATCTATGACATCAAAATGGAGAAAACTTGCTTTCATCCAAGGCTGATTACACACTCCTTGAAACGTTTCAGCGTTATTGTCACGATGATTCGGTGCCGATAACGCTCCTTTTTCCCAATGAAGCTGAAACGATTCAATTCAGCAGGAGAGGAGCATCATGTTCCAGTTGTCACAGCAAGATATTCACCTGGGCGCAACCGCCGGTAGCAAGCAGGAAGCCATCCAGCAAGTGGCTTCAGCACTGACTGAGGCAGGCTGCGTCAGCGCCGCCTATGTGGACGGCATGTTGCAGCGCGAGCTGCAAACCTCCACTTACCTGGGTAATGGCATTGCCATCCCGCACGGTACCACCGATACCCGCGATCTGGTGTTGAACACCGGTGTACAGGTATTCCAGTTTCCGCAGGGCATCGAATGGGGAGAGGGCCAAACCGCATTTGTGGTGATCGGCATTGCTGCCCGTTCTGATGAGCACCTGGCGCTCCTGCGCCAACTGACCCATGTCCTTAGCGATGACAGCGTAGCCGAACAACTGGCGAAAACCACGTCAACGGAAGAGCTGCGCAGTTTGTTGATGGGTGAAAAGCTGACGGCGGAGTTCAAGTTTGACGCGTCTCTGATTGCGCTCGATGTGGCCGCCGACAGCCTGATGACGCTGCAGGCGTTGAATGCAGGCCGCCTGCAGAAGATCGGCGCGGTTAACGCGCAGTTTGTTAGCGACGTCATCACCCGCAAGCCGCTGAATCTGGGGCAGGGCATTTGGTTAAGCGACAGCACCGAAGGCAATTTGGCCAGTGCAGCGACCCTCAGCCGTCCGGCGCAAGCCTTTGACGAAGACGGCGAGAAGGTGGCGCTGTTGCTGACGCTGTCCGTGGCCGATCAGCAGCCGCTGGCCGTGTTGAATTATTTGAGCGATTTGCTCTTGGCAAACAAAGCTGAACGCTTGCTGAACGCTGATGCCGTCACCGTGTTGGCCTTGTTGACCAGTGAGGTAGAAGAAGAAAGCACCACGCTGAGCGCTGAGTACGTGATCCGTAACGAACACGGTTTACATGCACGCCCGGGTACAGCGCTGGTCAACGTGATCAAGCAGTTCAGCAGTGAAATTACCGTCACTAATCTTGATGGCAGTGGCAAACCGGCCAATGGTCGCAGCCTGATGAAGGTTGTGGCGTTGGGCGTGAAGAAAGGACATCACCTGCGCTTTACCGCCAAAGGTGAAGATGCTGAAGCGGCGCTGAAGGCGATCGGAGAAGCGATTAACGAAGGACTGGGCGAGGGCGCAGCATGAGCAGAAGAGTAGCAACAATTACCCTAAATCCGGCTTACGATCTGGTGGGTTTCTGCCCAGAGATTGAGCGCGGTGAAGTTAACCTGGTCAAAACCGCAGGTCTTCACGCCGCCGGGAAGGGGATCAATGTTGCCAAGGTGCTGAAGGACCTGGGTATTGATGTCACTGTGGGCGGTTTCCTGGGGAAAGATAACCAGGACGGTTTCCAATTACTGTTCAGCGATTTGGGCATTGCCAATCGTTTCCAGGTGGTTCCGGGGCGCACTCGCATTAACGTCAAACTGACGGAAAAAGACGGTGAAGTG
Source organism: Serratia sp. CoH_122_TC_1 (assembly GCF_058191755.1). Taxonomy (NCBI): domain Bacteria; kingdom Pseudomonadati; phylum Pseudomonadota; class Gammaproteobacteria; order Enterobacterales; family Yersiniaceae; genus Serratia; species Serratia sp. CoH_122_TC_1. The sequence goes on along the minus strand of NZ_JBXWLA010000014.1, from coordinate 133,277 downwards.
ACGGATTTCAACTTCTCTGGTTTTGAAGTGACGGGGCAGGATTGGGAACGTTTCGTGACCGACTCCCTGAGCTGGCTGGGCCAGTTTGACATGGTGGCGGTGAGTGGCAGCTTACCGGCCGGGGTTGATCCCGATGCCTTTACCGACTGGATGGTCCGCCTGCGTGCACAGTGCCCGTGCATTATCTTCGATAGCAGCCGTGAAGCACTGGTGGCTGGATTGAAAGCGGCACCCTGGTTGGTGAAGCCAAACCGTCGTGAACTGGAAATCTGGGCCGGTCGGCCCTTGCCGCAATTGGCCGATGTGGTTGAGGCCGCACATGCATTGCGCGATCAAGGCATTGCCCACGTAGTGATTTCTCTCGGTGCCGAAGGTGCGCTGTGGGTTAACGCTTCCGGCGCCTGGATTGCCAAGCCACCCGCTTGCGAAGTCGTCAGCACCGTGGGGGCAGGTGATTCTATGGTTGGCGGCCTGATTTATGGCCTGCTGATGCGTGAGTCCAGTGAGCATACTTTGCGCTTGGCCACCGCTGTGGCTGCGCTGGCAGTCAGCCAGAGCAACGTCGGCGTGACCGATCGTCCACAGTTGGCCGCAATGATGGCGCGTGTCGATCTGAAACCTTTTAATCAATAGCTGGAGGCAGAATGAAAACACTGCTGATGATAGACAGTTCGCTGGGACAGGCACGTGGTCACCTGGCGAAACGTATGCTCGGTGCTGCGGCGGCGAAAGCCGGTCTGACACGGGTTGAATCGCTGGCCGAGGCTGAGCTGGTGGTGGTGGCAGGGCAAACTGCACCTGCTGATGCCGCACTGAACGGCAAACGGGTTTATGTGGGTGATGTTGAACACGCCGTCCGTGAGCCGGACGCCTTTCTGGCGCAGGCCATCGCCGACGCGAAAGCCTACCAGGCACCTGCCGCCGCGCCGCTTGAGCCTGTAAAAGGGGCGGGGCCAAAACGTATCGTGGCAATTACCGCGTGTCCAACGGGGGTCGCCCACACCTTTATGGCTGCTGAAGCCATTGAGAGTGAAGCTAAAAAACGCGGTTGGTGGGTAAAGGTAGAAACCCGCGGATCCGTGGGTGCCGGTAATACCATTACGCCAGAAGAAGTCGCTGCGGCCGATCTGGTCATTGTCGCGGCAGACATCGAGGTGGATCTGGACAAGTTTGCCGGTAAGCCGATGTACCGCACGTCTACCGGTCTGGCACTGAAGAAAACGGCGCAAGAGCTGGATAAGGCCGTCGCCGACGCGGAGATTTTCCAACCGCAGAAAAGCGGGGCGCCAGCCGCTGCGGGCAAGAAGAAAGAGAGTGCCGGGCCGTATCGACACCTGTTGACGGGCGTGTCCTACATGCTGCCAATGGTGGTAGCCGGTGGTCTGTGTATTGCGCTGTCGTTTGTGTTCGGTATCAAGGCGTTTGAAGTCAAAGGTACGTTGGCCGCAGCGTTGATGCAGATTGGCGGCGGTTCAGCCTTTGCGTTGATGGTGCCGGTACTGGCCGGTTTCATTGCTTTCTCTATTGCTGACCGTCCGGGTCTGACGCCGGGTCTTATTGGCGGTATGCTGGCGGTAAGCACGGGTGCCGGTTTCCTCGGCGGTATTATTGCCGGTTTCATGGCGGGCTATGTTGCCAAATTTATCAGCACCAAATTGCGTCTACCGCAGAGTATGGAGGCGCTGAAGCCGATATTGATCATTCCGTTGGTTGCCAGCCTGATCGTCGGTTTGATCATGATTTTCGTCGTCGGTACGCCGGTCGCGAAAATCATGGAAGGTCTGACTCACTGGTTACAGTCATTGGGTACCGCTAACGCGGTGCTGCTGGGCGCGATCCTCGGCGCGATGATGTGTACCGACATGGGCGGTCCGGTCAACAAAGCGGCCTACGCGTTTGGCGTGGCACTGCTGAGCTCCTCAGTGTATGCCCCAATGGCAGCCATTATGGCGGCGGGCATGGTCCCCCCGCTGGCGATGGGCCTGGCGACACTGTTGGCGCGTCGCAAGTTCGAGAAGTCTGAGCAGGAAGGCGGTAAAGCGGCGCTGGTACTGGGCCTGTGCTTTATCTCCGAAGGCGCAATTCCGTTTGCGGCCCGTGATCCAATGCGTGTGTTGCCATGCTGCATCGCCGGTGGCGCACTGACCGGGGCCTTGTCCATGGCGTTCGGCGCCAAGTTGATGGCACCGCACGGCGGGCTGTTTGTCCTGCTGATCCCAGGTGCTATCACACCGGTACTGTTGTATCTGGTGGCGATTATCGCCGGTACGCTGTTGGCGGGGGTATCGTACGCGGTGTTGAAACGGGCTGACGTTCCGGCGGCGACGGTCGCTTAACGTTGATGCAGGCAATAAAAAACCGGAGCCCAGGCTCCGGTTTTTTTATGTGGTCATCACTGCTGCGCTTTCAGCCAGGCGATCTCTTCCGCCCAGATATCCGGGTTCACCGTTTCCAGAATCAACGGGATATTGTCGAAGCGTGGGTCACGCATGATGTAGCTGAACACCGTTTTACCGATGTTGCCTTCACCCAGACTGTGGTGGCGGTCAACACGGCTGCCGAACTCGCTCTTGGCGTCGTTCAGGTGCATGCCGCGCAGATACTGGTACCCGACGATGTCGCCGAGCGCTTTAAACGTCTGTTCGCAGGTCTCTTCGGTACGCAGATCGTACCCAGCAGCAAAGGCATGGCAGGTATCAATACAGACACCGACGCGGCTTTTGTCTTCCACGCCGTCGATGATCGCCGCTAAATGTTCAAACTTGAAACCCAGATTACTGCCCTGACCGGCGGTATTTTCGATTACCGCCGTCACGCCGGTTGTTTTATCCAACACCAGGTTGATGGATTCGGCGATACGCGCCAGACATTTGTCTTCATCAATCTGTAGTAGGTGGCTACCTGGGTGGAAGTTCAACAGCGTCAGCCCCAGTTGCTCACAGCGCTGCATTTCATCAAGGAAGGCCTCGCGGGATTTTTCCAAGGCTTCGGTTACCGGGTGGCCGAGGTTAATCAGATAACTGTCGTGCGGCAGGATTTGTCCTGGACCGTAACCGTATTGCGCGCAGGCACTTTTAAACTTATCGATCACGTCTGCAGGCAGTGGAGCGGCTTTCCATTGACGTTGGTTTTTCGTGAACAGGGCGAATGCGGTCGCCTCTAATTCGTGCGCGCGGATAACCGCCTGATCCACGCCGCCTGACGCGCTGACATGTGCACCGACAAACTTCATTTTCATTCTCCTGTGTAATCGGCGTCATTATGGCATTGATAGCGGTAGGATTGAATGGCGGGAAAAGCGATGGCCCGCAATTGCGGGCCATTGAGAAGAGAATCAGAGGAAATGTTGCACCAGCAGGTTTATTGCGCCGCCGCCGACCATCAGCCAGATGAACAGCAGGGTAGCCAGCAGGATCGGTTTGACCCCAGCCTGGCGCACCGCACTGATGTGGGTGGTCAGGCCCAGTGCCGCCATCGCCATCGCCAGCATCCAGGTGTCGGCGGTAATCAGGTGTTTAACCAGCGTCGCTGGGATCAGGTTGAACGAGTTCAGCCCGGCGACGGCGATAAACAGTACCGCGAACCAAGGAATGGTGATGGCAGATTTTTCCGCTTTGTGCCCGGTGCTGCCCGTACTGCGACTACGGCTGATATACCCAGAGAGCAGGACCAGGAAGGGGGCCAGCATCATCACGCGGATCATTTTTGAGATCACTGCGGCATTTTCAGCATCCGGTCCGATAGCATGCCCAGCGGCAACGACCTGCGCCACTTCGTGGATGGTCGAACCGGTGAAGATACCGAAAGTTTCCTGGTTAAAGGAGAACCACTGGAAATGCTCATTCAGGTTGTACATCCATGGGTAGATGAAGATTGCCAGTGTGCCGAACACCACCACGGTGCTCACGGCCACCGCCACTTTGTTTGAGTCTGCCTTCAGTACCGGCTCTGTGGCCATGACGGCGGCTGCACCGCAGATACTGCTGCCGGCCCCGATCAACATGGCGGTTTGGCTGTCAATGCCGAAGACCTTTTTACCCAACCAGCAGGCGAGCAGAAATGTGGTGCTCAGGGTCAGCGCATCGATGATGATACCGGTGGTACCTACGTCGGCTATCTGCTGGAAGGTAAGACGAAAACCGTAAAGGATAATGCCGAGCCGCAGCAAACGTTGTTTGGCCAACTGAACGCCGCCATGGCAGCTCGGTTGTAACCAGGGATACACCGTATTGCCCACCACAATGCCAAGTAAAATCGCCAGTGTCAGCGCACCCAGTCCCAATCCGGCCACCCACGGAATATCACCGACCCAGACCGCCAACGCGGTGATGGCGCCCGTCAATAGGAGTCCTGGCACTAAGTGAGGTAAACCGAACAGAGGAAATTGCCGCGATGGAAAAGTATGTGTGGTATTGGTCGCCATAAGTCAGCCCTTTTAATCAAATTCTTGAGCACAGACTACGTTCTTGCCCCATAAAAGAGAAATTGATTATATGTTTATAACTTATCTGAATAAGTGGTTAATCGGTATCGGCGGCTTTCATACTGATTTCTGCAAACGTGGTAAGATTACTCGTATTCACCCTGTGCGCTATTGCCGGTCAGTAGCGCAGATTTTGCATTAATTTCAGTGACTTTATTCGACGTCACCTTTGATGAATACCGAGACGCTATGCATATTACCTTACGTCAATTAGAAGTCTTTACCGAAGTGCTTAAAAGCGGTTCGACCACGCAGGCTTCCGTAGTTCTGGCGTTATCACAGTCGGCGGTCAGTGCAGCGCTGGCCGATCTGGAAGGGCAGTTGGGCGTACAGTTGTTCGATCGTGTCGGCAAGCGTTTGGTCATTAATGAACATGGCCGACTGCTGTACCCGAAGGCGCTGGCGCTACTGGAACAGGCGGGAGAAATTGAACAGTTGTTCCGTCATGATGCCGGTGCGCTGCGTATCGGTGCCAGCAGCACCATCGGCAACTATATGCTGCCAGAGATGATCGCCCATTATCGGCATGATTTCCCTTCGACTCCGCTGGAGCTCAACGTTGGCAACAGCCAGGACGTGATCGGTGCAGTCGCTGACTTCCGGGTTGACCTGGGTCTGATCGAGGGGCCTTGTCATATGCCGGAATTGGTCACTCAGCCGTGGCTTGAAGACGAGCTGGTGGTGTTCGCTGCGCCGGATAGCCCGTTGGCGGGGCAACCACTGACCTTGACGATGCTGGCTGAAGCCCCCTGGATCCTGCGCGAGGGCGGTTCGGGTACGCGTGAAGTACTGCATCACCTGCTGCTGGCGCATTTACCCCACTTTCAGTTAGTGATGGAGCTGGGCAACTCGGAAGCGATAAAGCATGCGGTTCGCCACGGTATGGGGATCAGTTGCCTGTCGCGCCGGGTGATTTGCGAGCAGTTGGCAAGCGGTGTGCTGGTGGAGCTACAGGTGCCGTTGCCTCCGCTGATGCGCACGTTGTATTTGATTCACCATCGCCAAAAGCATATCTCCAGTGCTCTACAGCGTTTTCTGAGTTATTGCGCGTTTCAGCCTTGATAACGTCTCCATAAGGTGAAACAAAGCATAAAAAGCTGCTCCCTGTCACATTAATGACAGTAAGTAAGGCCATCCCGACAGTTGCTAATAATTAGCCCTGAATTATGAAGCTATCTTATATCAGTGCAATGTTACTAGTTCGCTGGCGGGTATTTGTTACAATCCGCCCTCATTTTTTTTGACCAGCAGATAGGGTAAGAATGGCTCAGCAGGATATAAAAACATCGGGGCAACAAGCACCCGGATTGCGCCGCGAGCTGAAGGCGCGGCACTTAACCATGATTGCTATTGGTGGTTCTATCGGCACGGGTCTGTTTGTCGCCTCTGGTGCGACGGTTTCTCAGGCTGGCCCTGGTGGTGCACTGCTGTCTTATGCGCTGATTGGGTTGATGGTCTACTTCTTGATGACCAGCCTGGGTGAACTTGCGGCCTTTATGCCGGTATCGGGTTCTTTCTCCACCTACGGCGCGAAATACGTTGAAGAAGGCTTTGGTTTCGCACTGGGCTGGAACTACTGGTACAACTGGGCCGTGACCATCGCCGTTGACCTGGTGGCCTCGCAGTTGGTGATGACCTACTGGTTCCCTGACACCCCAGGCTGGATCTGGAGCGCACTGTTCCTCGGCCTGATGTTCTTGTTGAACTACATTTCAGTCAAAGGCTTCGGTGAAGCAGAATACTGGTTCTCGCTGATCAAAGTGACCACCGTCATTATCTTCATTGGTATTGGCGTGCTGATGATTTTCGGCATCCTTAAAGGCGGCGAACACGCAGGCTGGCAGAACTGGACCATTGGTGACGCGCCGTTTGCCGGCGGTTTCTCGGCAATGATTGGCGTGGCGATGATCGTCGGCTTCTCGTTCCAGGGGACCGAGCTTATCGGTATCGCTGCCGGTGAATCGGAAAACCCAGGTAAAAACATCCCGCGCGCGGTGCGTCAGGTGTTCTGGCGTATCCTGTTGTTCTATATCTTTGCCATTCTGATTATCAGCCTGATCATTCCTTATACCGATCCGAGCCTGCTGCGTAACGATGTAAAAGACATCAGCGTCAGTCCATTTACGCTGGTCTTCCAGCACGCCGGTTTGCTGTCGGCTGCGGCGGTGATGAATGCAGTTATTCTGACTGCGGTACTGTCCGCCGGTAACTCTGGGATGTACGCATCCACCCGTATGCTGTTTACCTTGGCATCGGAAGGTAAAGCGCCGCGTATTTTTGCCAAACTGTCGAAGGGTGGGGTGCCGCGCAACGCGTTGTACGCCACTACCGTGGTCGCGGGCCTGTGTTTCTTGAGCTCAATGTTCGGTAATCAGTCAGTTTATCTGTGGCTGCTGAATACCTCGGGCATGACCGGCTTTATCGCCTGGTTGGGGATTGCCATCAGTCATTACCGTTTCCGTCGTGGCTACATGATTCAGGGGCGTGATCTGAACGACCTGCCATACCGTTCCGGTTTCTTCCCGCTGGGGCCGATTTTTGCCTTCGTCCTGTGTTTGATCATTACGCTGGGGCAGAACTACCAGGCATTCCTGCAAGACCGAATTGACTGGTACGGTGTGACAGCCACCTATATCGGTATTCCACTGTTCCTGATTATCTGGTTCGGTTATAAGCTGACGCGCGGCACCCGTGTCGTGAAGTACAGCGAAATGGAATTCCCGAAAATGGACGTGAAGTAACCTCGGGTTATGCCCCGGGATTTCAGGCTGCGGTCGAAAAGTTCGGCTGCAGCTTGAAAGACAACGCGCATATCACGTGGCGGGATACCGCCGCGTTATTCCTTCCCATTGATTGTCAGCGCGTGTTGCGCTGCGGCCATCAGATTCTCAACCTTCTGATAATCCTGCGTTAACGCCAGCACGCCGGTGTTCAGTTGCAGCGACACCTCACCAAAAGCCCCAAAATCGTAGGGCGCCTGCAGTGGCGGGACAATACGCGCCAGAAACTCTCCTTCAGAACCGTAAGGTAGGCCGTGTACCAGGATCAGGAATTGGCCTCCGGTATAGCGACAAACAAAATCGCTGGGACGAACCAGCATTTTCAAGCGCTCGCCAATGGTGCGTAATACGTCGTCGCCGATGAGAACGCCGTGGCTCTGATAGAGTGCGGCCAACGGGGTAAATTCGATAATAAACAGGTGGGAAAGCGGATGCATCGTTGCTGAAGGTCGACAAACCTCCTGCATGACGGCTTCACCGCCTGCGCGGTTGAGGAAGCCGGTTAAACGATCCTGGTGGGCCGCTTTGTGTTTTTCGGCTGTCAGGGTGACATGTTGAGTGACCTGGCGATGGTAAAACGCGATCAGCCCATGGGCTAACAGGAGCCAAAGCGGGATGATGTCTGCCAGTAAAAACAGATTCTGTACGCGCGATAGCGGCGCGACCGCGAGATAGGGCAGCGTCAGCAGCATGATTTCCAGCAAGGCAAAGCGTGGTGCGGCGGCATGGCGCTGCATTAGCCAGAAAGCCAGCCCGGTAATCAACAGGCCGGCGAACAGGATAAGCACCATGCGGCCTGACAACATGACCAACAGCGCGGTTGCGCCTACCAATGCGCACCACAACAGCACTGTCACAAGCATGGCATTGGGCCAGCGTGGCGGATTGACGCGCGTCAGCCACCAACGGCCGCCGGTCAGCAGTAAGAGTGAGGCCAAGAGCGCGGCACCGAGTGCACTATGGGTCAACCAGATGTACCCCAGCAGCAGCACCACCACACCGGCGGCATTGAGCCAGGGTGTTGCGGGAGAAGGCAGCAACGTAAGCCGCATTTGGCGTTGAAATTGGGCATCATCCGTATGCTGTGGGCTTTGTACCAGCCAGTGCAGCAGAGCGGGCCTTTTAGGCGTTAACGTGGGGAGTCGACTTCTCATTGCAGCCTCATTAATCAGGACCTCGCCAATAAGCCTTAAAGAGCGAGCTTGGCGCGATTGGCACGCCGTTTGGCGGTCAGGCTTCGGATTCTATGTGGTTTCGTTGCGATTTGTCACAGCCAGGCGGGGTGGGGCCTCACTTTCGGAATTGTTAACCCTGCGTGCTTTCACGGGGTTATCGGGGTGATTGGGTGAATAGCGTTATAAAATAAAGTGTTACATCTTTATATGACAGCTAATAGCTATTGATATGATTGATAAGTATTATCGTTTGCTTTATTGTTATCGGCTGCTTATCAGGTTCAAGCGGCCGTTTGCAGCCGCGATGGTCATTGTCGTAACAGGTATCCGAAATAATGAGCGTATCCACCGATCCTATCCCTGGGACCAAGGGGCAACCCAGCGTCAATGTGATGGGGCGTTATCACCATATTCTCCGTCACCGTTTATTGATGATGGGGGTGTTGGCACTGGCGATTTTGGGTTCGCTGCTGCTGGACTTTACCATGGGGCCTTCCGGGCTTTCACTGTCCTCCTTGTGGCAAACGCTGATTGACCCTGCGGCGGCAGATGCCGGTACGCGGGTGATCGTCTGGGATATCCGTTTGCCTTATGCATTGATGGCCGTGGTGGTCGGGTTTGCGCTTGGCTTGGCTGGCGCAGAAATGCAAACCATCTTGAACAATCCGCTTGCCAGCCCGTTTACCCTTGGCGTTTCGTCCGCTGCGGCGTTCGGTGCGGCTCTGGCTATCGTGTTGGGCATTGGCGTACCGGGCATACCGGACCAATGGTTTATCTCCGCCAACGCGTTTATTTTTGCCCTGTTTGCGGCACTGATGCTCGATGGCATTACGCGCTGGACACGTGTTGCGACGTCTGGCGTGGTGCTGTTTGGCATTGCGTTGGTGTTCACCTTTAATGCACTGGTTTCCATGATGCAATTTATTGCCAGCGAAGATACGTTGCAGGGGCTGGTGTTCTGGACCATGGGCAGCCTGGCGCGTGCTTCATGGGACAAGTTGGGTATTCTGCTTGGTGTATTTGCCGTGTTGTTGCCGTTATCGATGATGAGCTCGTGGAAGTTGACCGCACTGCGTTTGGGTGAGGATCGGGCGGTAAGTTTCGGTATCGACGTGCGCCGGCTGCGCCTGACCACGTTGTTGCGTATCAGTATTCTTTCTGCATTAGCGGTTGCCTTTGTTGGCCCGATTGGCTTTATCGGCCTGGTGGCACCGCATATCGCGCGCATGATTTTCGGTGAAGATCACCGTTTCTATCTGCCGGCCAGTGCGCTGATTGGCGCGCTGGTGCTGTCGATGGCCTCCGTGGCGTCGAAAAATCTGATCCCGGGCATTATCATTCCGGTCGGTATCGTCACCTCGCTGGTGGGCGTGCCGTTCTTCCTGAGTATTATTCTGCGTCACCGGGGTAATGTATGAATCAGGGATTGCGTATTGAGCACTTCTCCGCCGGTTACCCGAAGCGTCAGGTGATCACCGACCTGGCGGTTCCCATGCTGCCTCGTGGCCAAATTACCGTGCTGCTGGGGCCAAACGGCAGCGGAAAATCGACGCTGCTGCGTTCACTGGCCGGGTTGAACCCAGCACAGGGGCAGCTGTGGCTGGACGACATCGATCTGATGCAGATCCCTTTTGCCCGCCGGGCAGAAAAGGTCGTGTATTTGCCGCAATCACTGCCCGCTGGGGTGCATTTGCACGTGCTGGAGTCAATCATCGTGGCGCAACGTGCCTCGGGTGGCCGCAGCAACGCCGGCAGTGAGGCGGAAGTCATGGCGCTGCTTGAGCAGCTTGGCATTGCCCATTTGGCACTGAGTTATCTCGATCAGCTTTCTGGCGGTCAGAAGCAGTTGGTTGGCTTGGCACAGTCGTTGATCCGTCAGCCGTCCTTATTGCTGCTGGATGAGCCGCTGAGCGCACTCGATCTTAACTACCAGTTCCACGTGATGGATTTGGTACGTAAAGAAACCCGTAAACGCAATATCATCACGGTGGTGGTGGTGCATGACATCAACATAGCCTTGCGCCATGGTGATCATGTATTGATGTTACAAGACGGCGAATTGATTGCTGACGGTGCGCCAGAAGAGGTGATCACGCCACAGAGTTTGGCGCGTGTCTATGGTGTTCGCGGGCGCATTGAGCGTTGTTCGCAGGGGACACCCCAGGTGTTGATCGACGGATTGGTGAGCCAGCCCGCGATATAAGCCCAAAAGGCCCGGCATCGCCGGAATACCGATCGGTTAAGATGTTCTTTAGCGAGTTCACCGTTCTTTTCGGTCGATAAACGCGCGAAGCACCATGAGGCTCATGCGCCTCGACCGAGCAAGGGGCCGTAAGCGCGGCCCCTTGCAACCCGCGCTCTTGCCCACTCAGACGGTTGGCTGCGCCAACGGCTCTCACTTCATCACACCGCATCACGGCCGGCTACGACAGGCGTCCCTGCCTGTCTCGCCTGAAACCGCCGTCCATGGCGGTTTCGCCTATGCGTTGTTCTTGCGTTCGACGTCTTCAGGGCGCCCAACCCCGTGCTCATCCCATCATGTTCACTGTCTTTCATCGCGCAACGTCACACTGAGTGGCTCGGTTGCCCGGTGGTTGCCAATGCGGGTGTTGACCTTGGTGCGCATCACCGGCTGCCGAGCAAGACGGCGTTGTCAGGGGCAACCGGCCAGGGAAGGCCGGTTGAGGCGAGACTAACAGGGACGTTTGTCGTAGCCGACCCGCCCGACAACGCAGGTGCAGGAGGACAAATCTGCCGGGAGCAGATTTGAACGCTGCTTGCAGTGGCCCCGAAGGGGCGAGGCCTAGGACGGGCCGAGTAATTACCGCGCAGCGGATAGACGGTGTTAAGCCAAGGCGTGGGTGGAGGGGCCGCGCTTACGGCCCCTTGCTCGGTCGAGGCGCAGAGCCTCATGGTGCTTCGCGCGTTTATCGACCGAAAAGAACGTTGAACTCGTTAAAGGACACCTTAAGCGAACGGTAATGTGGTATCACCGGGCCAGTGTATTTACTTCTTATTCAGCGCGTCAGCGACGCGTTCGACGATATGTTGGCTAGTGATAATGCCACCTGACAGATACACCTCAGCTGCCGGTAAATACACCACCTGGCCTTTCTTGACCGCAACGGTGTTTTTCAGTGCCGTGCCGGTGAGTATCTTCTGTGGCGCAACGGCGTTCGGACGGCCGGTTGCCGCGTCACGGTCGATGATAAATAACCAGTCTGGATTCAACTTAGCGACCTGCTCGGGGGTCAGTTTGTTGCCACGCACATCGGGATTTTCGCTTTGTAATGCTGATTTGAACCCAAGGGCATCATAGGTGAAGCTGAAGCGGCTTTTAGGCGCATAAGCGCTGATCTTCCCGCCGGAGAACAGTACCACCAGACCACGCCCGGCTTTGGCTACCTGCGGCTTGATTGCTGCTATTTCGGCGTCCAGTTTGTCGACGGCGGCTTGCGCTTGCTGCTGTTTATCGAACAGCTCACCCAATTGCAGTGTGCGTTGCTTCAGGCTACCCAGTTGATCTTGTGGATCAACCGCCATATTTAACGTCGGCGCGATGCCACTGAGTTCGGCATACGCCTTGGAAGAGCGACCGGCAATCAGGATCAGGTCCGGTTTGGCCGCACGTAGCGTAGCCATGTCTGGTTCAAACAGCGTACCGGCGTTGAGGTATTTGGCATCTTGGTACTGCTTTAGGCTGTCCGGCAGCATGGTGCGGTTGCCCGGCAGTGCCAGTGGTTCGACACCCAGCAGCTGCAGTGTTTCCAGCGACGCATAGTCCAGAACGACCACGCGCTGAGGGTGCTTTTTCACGTCGGTGGTACCGTTAAGGTGTTGAAAACTGACCGTCGCCGGGGCATCGGGGGCTGCGGTGCGGGTTTTGTTGGTACAGCCTGCCAACGCCATGCAGGCCAGCAAGGCGATAACCAGAGGGGAACGACGTAAAGTCATTGTGGCTTCCTTGGGTAGAGGTGACAAAAAGGGCGCGCAGTGTGAGTGCGCGCCCTGTGTGGCATTAGAAGTTGTAGGTCATGCCGACGGTGTAACGGCGGCCATCGAGCGTGGTGCCGTAGTTATCATAATCGACAGTTTTGTCGAGGATGTTGTACACCCCACCGGTGACCATCAGGTTTTTATTCGCCTGGTAGCTGAGGCCGGCGTCAACAAAGGTGTAAGACGGTGTGCTTTTGGTCATGGAGGTGCGGCTGAGGTATTCCGACGTTTTGCTACGGAAGTTAACGCGCGACCATAGGCTGACGTCATGCGTGGCCTGCCAGTCCAGTACGCTGTTAACCATATGTTTTGGCATTTGGTTCAGCGCTTTACCTTGGAAATCTCCGCTTTTTTGTTCGGACGATGTGAAGGTGTAGTTGGTGTTCCACTTCCAGTCTTTGCTGATTTGCCAGCCAAAGGTGGTTTCCACGCCGCGCATATTGGCTTTATCAACGTTGGTGCGATCGCTGATAAAGTCGTACTGCTCGCCGCCAATGCTGCAGTCCGGCGTATCCTCACAGCGTCTGACTTCGGTGATCTTGTCTTTGAAGTCGGTGTTGAATACCGTTATACCGGCGTTCAGGCCCTGCAGGTTATCCCACATGATACCGATTTCTTCGCTCAGGCTTTTTTCTGGCTGCAGATCCGGATTGCCGACAATAATGCCTTTACGTACGCCACCACCGGTAATCTGGCCCCAACTGGCGGACGATTGACGCAGGTCCGGTGAGCGATAGCCGGCAGACACGCCGCCTTTCAAGGTAAACTGTTCAGTCAGGTGCCAGACGCCGTACATGCGTGGCGTCCAGTGATTGCCGTAGTTCTGGTCCTGATCCATCCGGATGCCGCTAGTCAGGCTGAAGTCGTTGGTCATCGCCCATTCGTCTTCGGCGAACAGTGCCCAGCTCCAGCGTGTCAGTTGGTTCAGGCCTTGAGCCGCTTTAAGCTGGTTACCGCTGTCACCCAACTTTTCATAACGGTACTGACCGCCGACGTTCAGCATGTGAGCGCCCAGTTCGAATTGGTTCTGGGTATTGAAGATGGTGTTGTACATCTTCATATTGCGGCCAGGGTTATTGGTTTCTTCACGCTGAATGTAACTGGTGGTATTGCCAAAGTCGTAATAACCGTTATGCGTCAGGGCGTAGTTGGTACGGGTGTATTGGCTTTCACTGCGGGTACTTGGAGTGCATTTCCCCTTGCTGCATCGCTGCGCGACAACTGACTCACCTGGGGTACTGTTACGATCTTGCAAAGAGCGGCCAATTTCAAAATCAAAATCGTTTTTTTCGTTTGGCGTCAGGCTGAATACCGCGGTACCGCTGCGCATGCGCTGTTCATTGAAGCCATTGACGATTTTATCCTCGGCGCGGCGTGACAGCAGACCATTGACCCGCAGCCCCAGCAAACCGTCAATCAGCGGGCCGGAGGCATAGGCATTGGTCTGGAACAAATCGCCGGAATTGCTGTTTTCCTGGAAGGTGGAATCGCCGTGCAGTGAACCTTTCCAGCCCTGAGTATTGGAGGTTTTGCGGGTGATCACGTTGATCACGCCACCCATCGCATCAGAGCCATACAGTGAAGACATAGGTCCGCGTACCACTTCAATGCGTTCAATGGCTTCCATTGGCGGTAGCCAGCCCTGTTCGATGCCAGCGTTATCGCTGTTGGGACGGGTGCCACGGGTGTCAACACGTTTGCCGTCGACCAGGATCAGGGTGTACTTGGGGGCCATGCCGCGGATACTGATATCGCTGCTGCTGGCGCCGCCGACCACCACCACGCCCGGCACGTCTTTCAACGCGTCGGTAATATCACGGTAGGCTTTGTCTTCAATTTGTTGACGTGGGATCACAGAAATAGACGCGGGGGAGTCCTGGATTTTCTGTTGGAAACCGGAAGCGGTCACCACCATGGTGTCCTGAGCGTCTTGTTGCGCAGCGAAAGCGCTGGCGCTGGTGATTGTGGCAATAATCAGTGCAGTGAGCTGGTTATAACGTGGCTTTTCCATGAGGCAAACCTTTCCTGGTCTGATGTAAAGCGACAAAGTGTCGTTTTAACGGTTTGAATAATAAGTAGAAACGCGCCCCGTCGTTGCGAGGATCGTCGTTCCGTCAGTATTTCGTCAGGCCATTGTAAGGATTTTATACAGAATGTAAACGCAAATGATAATTCGTATCATTTGTATGTTTGTAAGGGAAGGGAAACATTAACCGTATGAATTAAAGGGAAAACCGGCGCAGCAAGTATGCGCCGGTGGAGCCATCAGCGTTTCTGGATATAGGTAATCGCTAACGCCAGGGCCAATACCAGACCTTTGATAATGTCCATGGCATAGTAGGGCACGGAAAGCATCACCAGGCCGTTTTGCAACACGCCGAGGATCACTGCCCCTACCAATGTGCCGAGCGCGTTGGGTTTGCCGGAGCCTGCCAGCGAGAAACCAATATAGGCAGCGGCGACCGCATCCATCAGATAACCGCCGCCGGCGTTCACCTGTGAAGATCCGATACGTGACGCCAACAATATGCCGCCAAGCGAGGCCAGCAGGGCTGAAATGACGTAGGCAGCAACCCTGTAACGCACGGTGCGAATGCCAGAAAGACGCGCGGCCTCCGGGTTACCGCCGATGGCGTACATGCGACGGCCATGCTTGGTCAGCGACAGGAAAAGCTGTACCACGATGGTCACCGCCAGCATGATCAACACGATCACCGGTACCTGGCCCAGGGAGGAGAAAATGTCCGGGATCAGGCCTTCAGCCATATCACCGTTCGGCAGCAGCATGTTTTGGGTGATTGAACCGCCGTAGCTGTAGGTCATGGCCACGCCCTGGATCACGAACAGGCTGGCTAGCGTCGCCAGCATGTCGGGAATTTTCAATACGACGATCAGGAAGGCGTTGAACAGACCAACCAGCGTACAAATCAGTAGTGTCAGCACAATCGCGCCGGTCGTGCCGAAGCCGTACCAGACGAACAGTGAAACCACCAGGGCATTCGCGAGTGAAGCGGTGGAGCCGACGGAAAGGTCGAAGCCACCCACCGAAAGCGAGATGGACACGCCGATAGCGATCACCGTAACGATGGCGATCGAGCGCAGAATGTTGATGATGTTGTTCGGATCGAGGAAGTTGTCCGACGCCAGCCCAAACAGGGCGATCAACGCAACAACGGTGAGTAACATCCCCCATTTGTAGAGAAACTCAAACAGCTGATGGCGCCAGGGTTGCGCATTCTGCAGGGATAATTCTTTACTCACGCTGGGGTTCCTCCGGTGGAATACAGTAATAAGGTTTCTTCATCAATATCGGCGGCATTCAGTTCCGCCACGACTCGCCCATCCCATAGCACGCAGATGCGATCGCATAGGCCGACCAGCTCCGAGAATTCGCCGGAGGCATAGATAATGCCTTTCCCCTCGCGTGCCAGGCTGTCGATCAGGGTGAAAAGCTCTTGTTTGGCCTTGATATCCACGCCCTTGGTCGGCTCATCAAATATCAGCACGCTGGCATCACCGCGTAGCCATTTGCCAATGGCCACTTTTTGTTGGTTGCCGCCGGACAGCCTTGCCAGCCGTTGTTGAGGGCCAGAAGCACGAATGTTCAGGCGTTGCATAATATCCCGCGCCCAGCGCAGTTCCTGACGGCGACTGAACAGACTCCAGCGTGAGAAGCTGTCGTCGGCGCTGACGCTCAGGTTCATCGGGATAGCCTCATCGATAAAAATGCCTTCTTTACGCCGCTCTTCCGGCACCAGTGCCAGCCCTTGTTCAACGCTGAGTTGCGGAGCGCGCGGAGCCCAGGGTTTGCCCAGCAGTTCTCCGCGCTCAAGGCGGGATGGGGAGGCCCCAAACAGTGCTTTGCACAGCTCCGTTTTACCTGCGCCGGCTAACCCAGCGATACCGAGGATTTCCCCTTGATGCAGTTGCAGCGTGATGTCGCGCAGTTTATGGCGATCGTGCAGGTTTTCTACCTGCAATAACGGGCGAGATCCGTGCGGTGGGCGACGTGGCGGGAAGATATCGTCCAACCGGTGACCGAGCATTTTCTCAACAATCTGCTCGCCACTCAGGCCTTGCATGGCATCGTCACTGACATGGCGGCCATCACGCAGCACCGTTAAGCGATCGCAGATTTCACTCAGTTCGTGAATGCGGTGTGAAATAAAGACGATGCCAATGCCCTCTGACTGGAGGCGGCGCACAACGCGGAACAGGCGTTCGCTCTCGGCGCGATCGAGCGGGGCGGTGGGTTCATCCAGCACCAGGAAACGGCAACGGTGTGACAGTGCGCGTGCCAGCAGCACTTGCTGTTTTTCCGCCAGCGTACAGTCGGCCAAACGCTGGCGCAGGTTGATGTTCACATCCAACAGGGCCAGTAACTGCGCTGCCTGCCGGTACAGCTGTGGCCAATTGAGCAGATGGCCCGGTTCATTAAGCCAATCGAGCATGATGTTTTCCGCCACTGACAGCGTGGGGATCAGTGCCACATCCACTTCTTGCTGCACCACGTGGATCCCATATTGGCGTGCCTGCAGTGGCGAATGAATATCCACTTTTTGGCCGTCGATAAAGATCTCTCCACGGTAATGATCATGTGCACCGGACAGGATCGCCATCAGTGTGGATTTCCCCGCACCGTTAGCCCCGACCAACGCATGGGTAGAACCGCCCAGTAAGGTAAAGTCGACGTTTTGCAGCGCGTTGAATCCGGCAAAGGCGATCGAGATATTGCGCATCTCGAGGCGTGAGGGCGTAGTGGTTGGCATAGTGATTAAAGACGTTTAGGTGTTTAGATGGCTAAAGATAGTCTTTTGTAACACAGATTGCGCTTCTCGCAACAAACTAAATGGCATAACTGAGACGAAAATGATTTTTCGTCGAGAGGGGGGCCCGTTCAGCGCAAGAGACATCACTGAACGGGACGCGATACAAACGAGATCACGGGCAACGCAACGCCCTTACCCGGCTTTTATCAGAACGTCGTCGGCGTATGTGCGCTGACGATACGACAGACGCGTGCAGAGGTATTGCTGAAACTGTGGGGAATACCGGTGTTGATGGCATAACTCTGCCCAGCGGTCAGGCAGTGGGTCTGGCCATTAATGGTGAGCATGATTTCACCTTCCAGCAGCGTTCCGATCTCCTCACCCTGATGCTTTATCTTCTCACCAGTGGTGGTGCCCGGCTGATAGGTTTCCAGCATCATCGCCAAATTGCGCGTTGGGTTGCCGTTGTGCACCAGCTTCATTGACACGCCTTGGCTACCTATCTCGATCAAATCTTCGGCGTCGATCACCACTTTGGGTTCATTAGCGGCTTCAGGTTCGGCAAAGAACGCGGACAACGACAAACCATAGACCTTCAGCAGTTTTTGCAGTGTGCTGATAGCCGGGCTGACTTTGTCCTGTTCGATGGTGCTGATTGCGCTGTGGGTTAACCCGGACAGTTCGGCGACTCGGCGCTGCGACAAACCCAATTGCAGACGGATCTGTGACAGGCGCTTACCTGGCGCCAAGCTGACTTCGCTCATAGCGGTACTTCCTTCTGGTAGGAACGACAGGCAGAAATGAATATCGGAGTCAGGTGCCTGTCTGAGTGATATCGGCATAGCATGATATCGGTAGTTGCGACGGAATTGGAAAATATATTGCCCATGATCCCCCCTGTTTCGGCGGACGAAATTCTGCACATAAAAAGGCAGTTAACGCCTTTTCGGTCAATATTTTATCAATTTAGCAGTCGGTGGCGAATAATCAAACAGCATTGTAACATTTGCAAACCATTTGTGTTAAAGCTATGTTTCATATTATGGATGTTATTTTGAGCGCCGTTCTGGCGCAGTCTACAGAGAAATCAGACCATGTGTTGAACCTATCGGCAGGCGGGCGCCACAGCGTCCTCAGAGCATAATGGCGGGTGATGTATGCAAACCAATATCGCAGCAGTTGAAAATTTTGCACAGCACAATGAAGAGAGGCGAAGTAGCGCGTTCCAACGTGAAGTTGCTCACTATTTGGAACGCCACCCCTCAACGCAGTATATCGATATCCTACTCACTGATCTGAATGGTTCCTTCCGCGGTAAACGCATTCCCGTCTCCGGACTGAAAAAATTGGAAAAAGGCAGTTACTTCCCCGCCTCGGTATTCGCTATGGATATTTTGGGCAATGTGGTGGAAGAGGCTGGCCTGGGCCAGGAGTTGGGGGAGCCGGACCGTGTCTGCATGCCGGTGCTTGGTTCGTTGACGCCGTCAGCGGCGGACCCGGATAATATCGGTCAGGTATTGCTGACCATGCTGGATGAAGATGGTACTCCCTTTGACGTTGAACCCCGCAATGTTCTGAACCGAGTGTGGCAGGCGTTGCGCCAGCGAGGCATGTTCCCGGTGGTAGCGGTAGAGTTGGAGTTCTATCTCATTGATCGACAGCGAGATTCTGAAGGCTACCTACAACCTCCTTGCGCACCCGGTACCCAGGAGCGCAACGTGCAAAGCCAGGTTTACTCGCTGGATAACCTGAATCATTTTGCTGAAGTGCTGAACGACATCGATAACCTGGCTCAGATGCAGGGGCTACCGGCGGACGGCGCGGTGGCAGAGGCGTCGCCTGGCCAGTTTGAGGTCAACCTAAAGCATACCGATAACGTGCTGCTGGCTTGTGATCATGCGCTGGGGCTAAAACGCCTGGTACGGATGGTGGCGGAAAATCACCATCTGCACGCGACCTTTATGGCCAAACCTTATGAAGAATACGCCGGTAGCGGCATGCATGTGCATATCAGCATGCTCGACGGTAACGGTAACAACCTGTTCGCCCAAGCAGACGGCGAAGACTCTGCGTTACTGCACCGTGCGCTGGCGGGTATGATCACCTTAATGCCGGCTTCAATGGCACTGTTAGCACCCAATGTTAATGCTTTCCGTCGTTTCCAGCCGGGCATGTATGTCCCCACACAAGCCTCCTGGGGTCACAACAATCGCACCGTTGCGCTGCGTATTCCCTGCGGTGAGCCCGAGAACCATCGGGTGGAATACCGTGTCGCAGGCGCGGATGCCAATCCCTATCTGGTGGTTGCGGCGATCCTCTCCGGGATTTTGTATGGGTTGGACAATGCGCTGCCGTTGCCTGAACCCGTGACCGGTAATGGGCTCGAACAAGAAGGGTTACCGTTCCCCATCCGCCAAAGCGATGCGCTATACGAATTTGAGCATCAGCAAGCGCTGACCCAGTACCTGGGAGAACGTTTTGCGCATGTTTATCATGCCTGCAAGATGGATGAATTGATGCAGTTTGAGCGCTTAGTGACGGAAACAGAGATCGACTGGATGTTGAAAAATGCCTGAGGGGGCGTAAACTAAGGGGCAATAACGGAGTAAGCGACGGTGAGGATTGCGGATTAATTCAACCGTAAGGGCGGTTTTCCGAACAATCGCGAAAAGAATTTGCTTAAGATGCCTTCCTGATCTTGTCATCAGGAGGGTTTCTGGTGCAAAATATCTCTAATGCAGATAGCCGACGTTTTAACGCGTCGGTTATTTTTTTTGCATTTGTGTTTTACAAACTGTGCGTTTCATACACCAAGCGAGGCCGGACACCGATCCGGATAGATAAATAGTTTCGTGCGCGATCAAACAAAACTTTATGGTCGTGACTCATGAGGATAAGAAAGATGGGGCAATTTTTCACTTTAGCACCGGTGCCCGCCGGTTTCCGCTGTGGTCGCAGCGATTATGGAGCAGCCAAGGTAGCCTTGACTCGTTATCCAGCTTCCAATCCCCTTCTTTTTGAATTCAGTCGCACGTTGCGAAGTTTCCCCGCAACCTTAAGTCTTGGCGTGTCTACGCTCCGCAAGGCAGAAGGTAAGGGGGGGCTGCGCAATGTCCGATAACATCTCCAGCACCATTCCGGCGCCACGCGCACAGCTGCGTAAAACCCTGACTTTAGTTCCGGTAGTGATGATGGGGCTGGCTTACCTGCAGCCAATGACCATCTTCGATACCTTTGGCATCGTATCCGGCCTGACCGATGGTCACGTCGCCACTGCGTACGCCTTTGCTCTGCTGGCGGTGCTGTTTACCGCATTGAGCTACGGCAAACTGGTACGGAAATTCCCGTCCGCCGGTTCTGCCTATACCTACGCCCAGAAGGCCATTAGCCCGCACGTTGGCTTTATGGTGGGCTGGTCATCGCTGCTGGACTACCTGTTCATGCCGATGATCAACATCCTGTTGGCCAAAATTTACCTGGAAGCTATCTTCCCGGGCGTGCCTTCGTGGATCTTCGTGGCGGCGCTGGTCGCGCTGATGACGCTCTTTAACCTGCGCGGCATTAAGCTGGTGGCAAACCTGAACTCCATTATCGTGGTGGTGCAGGTGGCTATCATGATCGTGTTCCTGTTCCTGGTGGTTAACGGCCTTTCGCATGGCGAAGGGGCAGGTACGCTGGTTAGCAGCCGCCCATTCTGGTCTGAGAATGCGCATGTAGTGCCGATGATTACCGGTGCGACTATTTTGTGCTTCTCGTTCCTCGGTTTTGACGGCATCAGCTCGCTGTCCGAAGAAACCAAAGATGCAGAGAACGTGATCCCGAAAGCGATCTTCCTGACGGCGCTGATCGGCGGCATCATCTTTATCGTGGTGTCCTACTTCGTGCAGTTGTACTTCCCGGACATCTCGCGCTTTAAAGATCCTGATGCGTCCCAACCGGAAATCATGCTGTACGTTGCCGGTAAGTTCTTCCAGTCGGTGATCCTGGTGTTCTCTTGCGTGACCGTACTGGCTTCAGGTATGGCGTCGCACGCCGGTGTTTCGCGTCTGATGTACGTGATGGGCCGTGACGGTGTATTCCCAGAGCGTTTCTTTGGTTATGTACACCCGAAATGGCGTACCCCGGCATTGAACGTACTGCTGGTCGGCGTGATTGCCTTGTCTGCGGTGTCGTTCGATCTGGTTACGGCGACGGCATTGATTAACTTCGGTGCGCTGGTGGCGTTCACCTTTGTGAACCTGTCGGTAATCTCGCAGTTCTATATTCGCGACAAGATGAACCGTACCGTTAAAGATACCTTCAACTATCTGATTTTGCCGGTATTGGGGGCGTTAACTGTTGGCGCACTGTGGATCAACCTGGAAGCCAGTTCGATGACGCTGGGCCTGGTTTGGGCCGCGATTGGTCTGATTTATCTGGCCTTCGTCACCCGCAGCTTCCGTCTGCCGGTTCCACAGGCTAGCGAAGACGTTGCATAAGCCTTAACAGGTCGGGGCCGAACAGGTTCGGCCCGCGATTTAATGCTTTGATGATGTCATTGGGCGCGGCATACAGCGCCTCTGCCATTAAGTCGTAGGGCGCTTTTAGCGCCCTACGTTTTTCTGTTAGCCTACCAATTCTTTACCGTACTCAAACAGCGCTTTCAGCAGCGCGGTCTTTTCTTTATCGCCTTCGTACAAGTTATACAACGACTCCAGTTGCAGTACGTAACTCTGTACCCGTTCAGCGCTCAGAACTTCCTGACGATGCTGTAACCAGCGGCGTTGCTCGCTGTCATCCAGCGTGTTGGGGTAGTTGCGGGCCCGGAAACGGAACAGCAGTTCCTTCATGCGGTCATCGCTGAAGGTCAGATCCAGTGCCGGCAAGTTTTGCGGTTTGGTTTGCTGGATAATCTTCATTGCTGCTTTATCAGCATCGCTGAAGAAACCGTCGTACAGCCGGGCGTCGACGTCATCAGAGCCTTTAAAAGGTTCGGCTTCAGCAAATAACGCCACCACTTTTTCGCGCACCTGCGGGTGCTGGCGCAGCAGCTGCAGATTTTGCAGGCAGGCTTGGCGATCGATCCCCAAGCGTTCCGCGTTTTCCGGCAATAGGGTCTTGGCGGGTGCCAGTACCGGACATTTGTTGATATGGACCAGCTTGATTGGCACCGGTGATTGGTCAGGTGCCAGCTCGTCTCTGCGGGTATACAGCCGTTCGCGCAATTCGTCGGCGCTCAGCGTGAGCAGTGGCGTCATATCACCGGCTAAATCACACATGATGACCGCATTTTTGTTATCAGGGTGCCATGCCAGCGGCGATACCCAGCTGGTATTGCCACGTGCAGCGCCGAACATACCGGAAACGTGCACCAACGGCGTCATTTCTGCGATATCGATCAGGGCATTGAGCTTATGCTTGTTGCGGTGTTGCAGCAGGAAGTCAAACAGCCGGGGTTGCGTTTGTTTGACCAACTTGGCCATGGCGATGGTCGCGTAAACATCCGACATGGCGTCATGAGCGTGTTCGTGTTCGACGCCGTTGGCGCGAGTCAGGTGTTCCAAACGGAAACTGGGGAACCCATCTTCGTTTTCCGGCCAGACGATACCGTCCGGGCGCAGCGCATAGCAGGCACGCATCACGTCGAGCAGATCCCAGCGGGAATTGCCGTTTTGCCAGCTGTAAGCGTAGGGATCGTAAAAGCTGCGGTAGAAGATATTACGGCTCACTTCATCATCGAAGCGGATATTGTTGTAACCCAGAATGCAGGTGCCAGGCACACTGAATGCCTGATGGATCTGGCGTGCGAACTCGGCTTCGTTGACACCTTTAGCCAGTGCCAATTGCGGCGTGATACCGGTGATCATCACCGCTTCAGGATCGGGCAAGTAGTCGTCGGCCGGGGTGCAATAGATGACCAGTGGCTCTTCGATGATATTGAAATCCATATCGGTACGCACTCCGGCAAACTGCGCCGGGCGGTCCATGGATGGGCTTTTACCGAAGGTCTCGTAGTCGTGAATATAGAATGTGGCCGGTGCCTTGCTGCTCAAAATCGCATCTCTCACGTGGCGTTGGGAATATCTTCCTATTGTAACGGCGAGACGTACGAGTCGTTAGCGTTAATCACTGAAATGCGCGGTATTACGCACTGCGGTAGTAGCTTAGGCGCAGATGAAAGTAGGAACGTAAATAATCAGGCACCTGTTTTTCGGCATGGGCAGCATTGGTGTCAATGCCATAACGTTCGTTATAAATGACGCTGAGCGCGAGCAAGTCGGCTTCAATTTTCTCACGTTCTGCTTGCGGCAAGCGATCCAGCTTTCGACCCATATTATTCTCCCTATGAACCAAGGGGCATCATAAGATCGTTAGGCGTGCTTGTCCCTACCCATTCAGGGGGGCATATCAGGATGTTGGCGTTCGCGCCTGGAGGCTATGGTTCGCTGTTGCAGTGCCATGATAATGCTGAGAGTATCGCGTTGTGAAATCCTGCTGACTTTGCAGGCTTGTGCGCTCGTAGGCTTCATGGACCGAGAAAATACCGCCGATCACCGCCAGCCAGAAGACACTGCACAGGACCAGGATGCCCAACCAAACTTTTTGGTTATAGCTCATAAATACTCCTGATGAAAAAATGTAATAATATTCACCAGTAAATTAAATCAGAGCCTGCATCAATGGCCCGTCAACGGCCGCATTTATTATGGTTTCTTTCTTATTAATGTGTTACCAAATGCCTCACTGATGTTTCAAAACATTCCTTAAGATAATATTAAGAAAAGATAAACAGCTGCCACTGAGTTCCATTTAATATTTGTTTAATTATCTCCGCATACAATCAGCATCATTCAATGCCAATGTGGGTGCATATTATGAAAACTCTGCTGTTGACCGGCGCTACTGGCTTTCTCGGTGGTGCAGTGCTCGAAAAATTACTGAATGAAAATCAGGAAATTAACTATCTTCTGTTAGTGCGAGCTGAAAATGCGCAGCAGGGGCTGGAACGTATTCGGATTAATATGGAGAAGTTTAATATTGAATCCGATTTATTCTCCAAAATCACGATAGAAAATATATTGTTGGGTGATTTAAGTGAGCCTGCTAATTTTTTAGCGGACACACGTATTAACAATGTAACGCACGTTATCAATTGTGCTGCGGTTGCTTCATTCGGCAATAACCCGCTTATTTGGAAGGTTAATGTTGAAGGTACACTGGCCTTTGCCGAAAGAATGGCGCAGGTACCGGGATTGAAACGTTTTCTGCATGTGGGTACCGCAATGTCGTGTGCCCCAGAACCGGGCTCGCTGGTGGCAGAAAGTGGTGAGTTTGAAGAAACGGCTGAGCATCTGGTGGAATACACCCGCTCTAAATCCACGATTGAACAGTTAATGCGTCAACACTGCCCGCAATTGCCGCTGGTGATTGCACGTCCTTCTATCGTTGTTGGGCACACGCGTTTAGGGTGCCAGCCATCCAGCAGCATTTTCTGGGTGTTCAGCATGGCGCTAATGTTGCGTAAATTCATGTGTTCACTGCAGGACAATATCGACGTTATCCCGGTCGATTACTGCGCTGATGCAATGGTGATGTTGCTGAACAGCGAAACGCTGGATAATGACGTTTATCATATTTCTGCCGGTGAAGAGAGCAGCGTCAGCTTCGCGGATATTGATCGCGCCATTGCTGCCGCGTTGGAAAAACCGCCGCTTGGCGACCATTACGCGCAGGTCAGTTACGAAGCACTGCTGAAAATGCGCAAGCAACTGAAAGATATCTTCGGGCCGTGCAACGAAAGACTGATGCTGAAGGCGATGCGTTTGTATGGATCTTTCGCCATGCTTAACGTGCGTTTCAGCAACGACAAAATTCTCAAGCTGGGCATGCCTAAACCGCCGCGCTTTACCGACTACATCGCCCGTTGCGTGCAGTCTACCCGTGGTTTGTCTATCCAGCAGCAGATGGTCGTGGATTTCAAATAACAGGAGGGTGCCGCCAAGCGGCACCCGATTGTGTCCCGGCCATTACCAGGACGAAGACGACCAGAAAACGCGGCCCAACACCACCAGTTGGTCTTTACGCTGCGGATAACTCAGGTGTTCGTCCTGGTATTCTTCCCGGTTCAGGGAGCGAATAGTGACACCGCCGTCAGGCTGTTCGATCAACACTTTTACCCGCAGTAAATTACCGTGGCGAATCGCGTAGGTTTTGCCTTCGCGGATGCGTGTGTCATCGGTATTGATACCCACCACGTCGCCGTCTTGCAGGCGTGGTTCCATGCTGGAGCCGGAAATGCGGATGATACGTGCCGCATTGACCGCCACCCCCATCTTGTGCAGATAGTAGCGACGAAAAATCAGCGAAAACTCTTCACGATCAACGATTTCATAACAGCCATCGCCGGCAGAAAAATTAATGTCCAGCAGGGGAATTTCCACAAACTCTTCCTTGTCCTGTTCGGTATCTTCCCACACTACCGGCTTCAGGCGGGCAGGTTGGAAATCCGATTCTGCCGCCACGTTATCGAACGGGCGCACCAGCTGTTTTTCATGGAAAACGTCGAACCAGCCTTTGGGCAGATCCAGCTTGGCCTCAATCCGCCTGGCGAGGTTATCGCCAAGGTTGCGGGAGGATTTTTCACCGGTAATCTGGCTGAGCGTTGGCGAGGAGGATTCAACCAGCACGGCAAAATCGTTCTGGTTGATGCCCTGTCGGGCGTAGCTGGCCATCAGCTCGCGCAAATTATTGCGTCTTATTTCTTTGGTTTCCATCCTTGGATGATCGCATTCTTTAGCAAAAAGGTAAATATCGTTTTTGCTAAATTTATCTTGCTTTAAATTTAGCAATTAGCTAAACATTAAAGGGTGGACAAGAGCCACGAAGGCATTGTAGGGTCACTGCATGCAGCGACCGCGTGACGCGGGACGAATATCTTTGTCCCCTACGGTGAAAGAGGCACGCGAGTTTAACTAACAAGGAATCTACGATGTTCAGTATTGATTACAATAGCTACCGTTCGGTAGCCAGCTTTGGCCACCGGGTACGCTTTTTGGTGCTGCATTACACGGCGCAGAATTTTGCCGATTCCGTGCAGTCACTGACAGGTAAATCGGTCAGCGCCCATTACCTGGTGCCGGATCCGGAAGATCAAACCTATCAGGCGGCCGGTTTCAGCGGTGTACGCATTTTTAACTTGGTGGATGAAGATGAACGAGCCTGGCATGCCGGTGCAAGCCAATGGGGTAATCGTTCTAATCTCAACGATACGGCGATTGGCATTGAGATCGTCAATCTGGCGAGTGGCGATGGTGAAGACATTACTTTCCCACCGTTTAATCCGCAGCAAATTGCGGCGGTGACTCAACTGGCGCAAAACATCCTGCAGCGCTATCCGGATATCACTCCCGTTAACGTGGTGGCGCATTCCGATATCGCGCCGGGCCGAAAGAGCGATCCAGGTCCGCAGTTCCCGTGGCATCAGCTGTATCAGGCCGGGGTGGGCGCCTGGTATGACGACGCGGTGAAACAGCGACATCAGCATGCATATCAATGCCATGGTCTGCCTGCACAGTCTGATGTGTTGGCGTTGTTCGCCAAATATGGCTACGACACCTCGGCAGCGGTTGACGCTGAAGGTTATCGCCAACTGGTGCGTGCCTTCCAGCTGCATTTCCGTCAACGGCAGTATGATGGGGTGATGGATGTAGAAACCGCCGCCATTTTGCAGGCGTTGGTGGATAAATATGCCGCTTAAGGACTGACTGCGGGTGAGGGACGCCTTATCCGCCTTTTCTCCGCTGCTCTTCCTCCGCTAAACTAATGGACTTTCTCGCCATTCATAACGGGATGCATTGTGCGCCTCGACAGAAAAATATCGTCGTTTGAACGTTTGACTTATCGTCATTACCGCATTGTGCACGGTGTGCGCATTGGGCTGGCGTTTATCCTGACCTTCTTGCTGATTCGCTTGCTAGACGTCCCTGAAGGGACCTGGCCGCTCATTACCTTGGTGGTGGTGATGGGGCCGATTTCGTTCTGGGGGAATGTGTTGCAACGCGCGTTGCAGCGTATCGCCGGTACGGTATTTGGCGCAGCCTCGGGCCTGATTGCCCTGTATCTTGAGCTCTACTCGCTACCGCTGATGTTAGCGTGGTGCGGAGTAGTGATGTTTTTCTGCGGTTATCTGACGCTCGGTAAGCGTCCCTATATGGCACTGTTAGTGGGGATTACACTGGCGGTGGTGTGTGGCGCGGGGGCAGGTGACATGCATACTGCGCTGTGGCGTAGTGGGGACGTTATTTTTGGTTCGTTGCTGGCGCTGTTGTTCACCAGCATTTATCCACAGCGTGCCTACATTCTGTGGCGTATGCAGATGGCGGATTGCTTGCAAAGCGCGAGTAAAATCTACGGTGCTTATCTGTCGCCGAACATGATCGAACGGCCGCGACTGGAACCCCAGTTGAAAGATCTCTTGAATCAGGTCGTCAAATTGCGCGGCCTGATTGTTCCCAGCAGTAAAGAAACCCATATCCCTCTGGCGGTATTTGAAGCGGTACAAACACTGAGCCGCAATCTGGTCTGTACTCTGGAACTGCTGGCCGACGCGTATTGGGCCTCGCGTGAAACCCATTTTATTATGCTGAATGCGAAAACGCTGCGCAGCGCACAATTGCTGACGCTGCGGTCGCTTGAATCATTGGCAGACATGATGCATAACGGCCCGCAAACGCAACAATCCGTAATGGCAGGGCAACTGAGCGAAATCGCCGCCGAACTGAAAACCCTGATGCAGGAGGCGAGCGTCAGTCAACACGGCGAGGCACCTATTTATGGTTATGTTTGGCTGAGCATGGAACTGACGCAGCAGTTGGAAGAACTGGGCGACCTGCTCAAGGTCTGTACTGCTACCGGGCGCGAATAGGGGGTCAGATCATGAAGCGGGCGCTTCTAGTTTTTGTCCAGGCAGCAAAGTGGGTAAGATAGGGCGATGAGTGTTGTGCCTGACCGCCACAAACCTGTATCTTGGTACCATTGTGGCCGTAAGCAAATGAATCTGTGTATTACTAAAGCAAGGGTATGAAGATGGATAATGCAAATAAGCCGAGTTTCCAGGACGTTCTGGAGTTTGTGCGTATGTTCCGCCGTAAAAATAAGCTGCAACGCGAAATTATCGACAACGAAAAGAAAGTTCGTGATAACCAAAAGCGTGTGCTGCTGCTCGACAACCTGAGTGAGTACATCAAACCAGGTATGAGCATTGAAGATGTTCAGGGCATCATTAGCAACATGCGCAGCGACTATGAAGATCGCGTTGATGACTACATCATCAAAAATGCCGATCTGTCTAAAGAACGCCGTGAGCTGTCCAAAAAGCTAAAGGCTATGGGCGAAGTGAAGTAACCCTTTTTATCGGGCCAGGCATTTGCCTGGCCCTTTTATTTTTTGTTTCCCGCCAATCGCCGTTATTGCGCTGTACCGTATACGTCAAAATCAAAGTATTTATCGTTCACTTTCTTGTAGGTGCCGTTGGCAATGATCGCTTTGAGCGCGGCATTGAACGCATTGAGCAACGCGGTATCTTCTTTACGCAACCCAATGCCGTCGCCGATACCGAAATACTTGCTGTCATTAAGCTCGGCACCGGTAAAGGCAAAATCCTTTCCGGCAGGCGTATGGAAAAACTCACTGGCGCTGACGCTGGCTAACAGCGACGCATCCAGGCGCCCGTTGACCAAATCTTCATTGGCCTCCTGTTGGCTCTGGTAGGACACCACGTTAACCCCGGCTGGCCGCCATAGAGCGTTGGCATAAGTTTCCTGGCTGGAGCCCTGTTGCACGCCAATGGATTTACCTTTTAGCGAAGCCGCGGTAGGTTGCAGATCGCTCCCTTTACGGGCCACTAACCGTGCTGGGGCATTGGACACTTTATCCGAGAAGGCAATTTGTGCCTGGCGCTGTGGCGTAATGGTCATTGACGAGGCGATGGCATCGAACTTTTTCGCCTGTAATCCGGGGATCATCCCATCCCAACTGCTTTCGACCCAAACGCATTTGGCCTGCATTTGCTCGCACATTGCCTGTGCAATGTCGACACCGAATCCGGTCAGAGCACCCTGCGGCGTCTTGTATTCCAACGGCGGATAGGTAGGGTCGACGCCCAGCTTAATGACTTTGCCGCTGAACTCCCCACCAATGGCCGCGAAACTCAACGCCAGCGGCAGCAATAAAATCAGGCTACTTTTTGTTTTCATTTCATTTTCCTCAGTGTTGTGGTGTTCAAAAGGGCATTAAGCCAAAAAGCGTTCAACCAACTTGACCCAATACGTCGCGCCGATCGGCAAGCACGCGTCGTTGAAATCGTAACTGGCGTTATGCAGTGAATTGCCGGGCGTACTTTCACCGTTGCCAATCGAGATGTAGCTGCCGGGGCATTGCTCCAGCATAAAGGCGAAGTCTTCGCTGGCGGTAAATGGCCGCAGCGAGGGGATCAACTGCTGTTCACCCGCCCAGTCCAGTGCCACTTCACGCGCCAGATCGGTTTCCGCTGCGTGGTTCACCAGCACAGGGTAACCCTGCTGATAGTCAATCTCCGCACGGGCACCAAAGCTGGCAGCTTGCGCTTCAACCAGCGCGATAATGCGGTTTTCTAGGCGTTGACGTACCCCGGCATTCAGGGCGCGCACGCTCAGCGTCATGGTGGCGGTAGCGGGGATCACATTGCTGGCAAGCCCTGCCTGGATCGCGCCTACGGTGATAATCGCCGTTTCCTGTGGGTCTATATTGCGGGATACGATGGTTTGCAGGCTCATCACAATGGCAGCGCAGACCACAACCGGATCGACCGTGTGTTGTGGGACTGCACCATGGCCACCGTGGCCGTGCAGGATGATATTGACCGTATCGGCCGAGCACATGAAAGGACCACTGGCAAAACCGAGTAGACCCGCCGGGAAGCCGGGTACGTTATGCATGGCAAACACCGCGTCGCAAGGGAAGCGCTCAAACAGGCCATCTTCCATCATCACTCTGGCTCCGCCACCGCCTTCTTCTGCCGGTTGAAAAATCAGGTGCAGAGTACCGGTAAAGTCAGAATGCTGTGCCAGATAGCGCGCTGCCGCCAACAACATCGTTGTGTGGCCATCATGACCGCAGGCGTGCATCACGCCGCTGTGGGTGCTGGTATAGGGCAACCCGCTGGTTTCCTCAATGGGCAGCGCGTCCATATCGGCACGTAAACCGAGAGTTTTCCCTGTGCCACGTTGAAGGGTGGCGACAACCCCGGTTTGTCCTATGTTGCGTGTGACTTGATAGCCCCATTCGGTCAGCAATTTTGCGACCAAATCACTCGTAGCGAACTCGTTGAATCCCAATTCAGGGTGCGCATGAATATGGTGGCGGATAGCGACCATTTCATGCTGAACGGCGGCTATTTCAGGTAAAATAAGCAAATTTTCCATTGTGGCATCCCGATTGAATGTTCAATCCCCGACGCGAAGGGACGCCGGAAACCAGGTTATTCCGAGACTAGCAAACAACCTTTTGGCCGGGGAGCCGTCGTTCAGTTATGCTGACAACAACAGGTTGTCATGGAGGTGTAATGAAACTGCATCAGTTACAGGCTTTGGTTGCCAGTGCCGACGGTGGCAGCATTCGCGCCGCAGCGCGGCAATTGGGCCTTTCACAGGCCGCAGTGACACGGGCCTTACGCGAGTTGGAACAGCAACAGGCGCTGCCTTTGCTGATCCGCACGCCCGCCGGGTTGGGTTTCACGCCCTATGGGAAGACGCTGTTGGCGCATGCCCGCTTGGTGTTGAACCAACTGGAACAGGCCAGCAATGAGATGGCGGGCCTGCGCGGGCTGGCGCAAGAGCAGGTTAAAGTGGCGATCACGCCATGGCTGATGTTGACGGTGTTGCCAACGGCAGTAGTGGCCTTTCGTAAAAAGATGCCGAAGGTGAAACTGGAGCTGTTTGAAAGCCTGATGGCCAACGCGCAATCTCAACTGCGAGAGGGCACGATGGATTTTGCCATCACGCCGCTGCCGGCATCGATGGCACCGCAGGAGTTTCATTGCGAGCCGCTGCTGGATTATGAAACGGCGGTGATGGTGCGGCATGGGCATCCGTTAAGCCAAAGTACCTCGATCCATCAGTTGCTGGATCAAGACTGGGTGCTGAACTATACCCCAGACAATTATGGCGATCTCATCCACCACCTGTTCAGCCGACACGGTGCCCAGCTCGATCCTAACCGCATCATTCATGCGCATTCACTTGGCATGTTGCAGGCAATGGTAGAGTCGGCGGATATGTGTACCTGGAGCCCGGCTCCGTTGCTTGGGTTACCGCAATTTGCCGGACGTCTGCAACCGCTGGCGCTACGGGAGGGTTGCGATCTGGCGCGGTTGAACATCGTTACCCGGCGCAATAGCATTCTCAGCACCGCTGCCCATGCCCTGATTGATAACCTGGTGCGCGCCCTGCGTCAGCACGCCCGCTCCGCACGGCAGGAAGACCGGCTGATTTATGATCGGGTACGGCTGTTGATCTAGCTGGGGCAGCACGTTGGGATTGATGCGGTAGAGCCGATCGTTAACGGACACTTTTAGTGTTGGGTTCTTTTGAATGCGTCGTTTGTATCACGGGTTTATAACCAATAAACCTACTCCGTTTGCTGTGACGCAGACGCCTGCTCATTCTCGCACGCCCGAAATGCCCGGGGGGTATGGCCGCTCCATTTTTTAAATGCCTTGCTGAAAGCCACGTCAGATTCATATCCATACTGCCCGGCCAGTTGACTAAGGCGGATCTGCGAATGCCGTAGCTGCTCTGCAGCCAGATACATTCGCCATTCTGTCAGGTAGTGCATGGGGGTCTGGCCTATCAGCATCTTAAATCTTTCAGCAAAACGTGAGCGAGACATGCCAATCGCATGGCCGAGCCCCTCGATACTCCAGGATTCACCGGGGCTCTGGTGCATCAGCGCGAGGGATTTTGCTATCTGTGGATCGGTCAAGCCATTGAGCCACCCAGCGTTGAAGTGGTGACGCTGGGAAAGAGCGTGGCGGATTGCCTGCACAAATAAAATATCGGCCAGACGAACGGCAATCGTGCTCATACCGGGGAGCTCTGAATCTAATTCTTCGCTCAACAGCGTCAATGAAGGAGGGAGCCAGGGATTGTCCTCCGCGCTGAGATGAAGATAATCCGGCAGCGCAGTAACCAGCGGGTTACGCAGGGATTCGCCAAAGTTAAATATGCCGGTCACCAGTTTTGTTTGGTCTTCTCCGGGCTGGCCGACTGCAATACGGGTTGCATGGAAACGGGCATTTGAACCAGCACAGGTATGCCCGTGGCTTGCCAGCAACTGCGTAAACTCTACCGTCCTGGCATCTGGTTTGCTCAATAGGTCATGTCGATGCCCTGCGGGGATCATCACCATGTCTCCTTCCCTGAGGTGAATAAGTTGTTGTTCCCCAGGCAAACGCAACCAGGCGCCCCCCGACAATAGCAGGTGAAATGGAGCGCCATGCGGATGCGGCGCTTTGGCTACCCCCCAATGACCATTAAGCGTCAACTGGCAGAATATTGAGCTCTTGAGCTTTAACTGTTCCAACAGGTAATCGAGTGTATTCATGGTCTTAATTCCTGGACGATATGTCTGTTATTTTGGATTTTTAGTGATAAATAATCCAGTCATTGTTTCTATAATCTGACTCGCACAGTTTCACGGGCACCAGCTATTCACTCAAAACACAGCGAGATTCAACATGATGAAATTAAGCGGGAATACCATTCTGGTCACGGGGGGTGGCAGCGGCATAGGGCGAGGTCTGGCTGAAGCGCTCTTTCGCTCTGATAATTCAGTGATTATCGCCGGGCGACGCGAGTCAGCGCTAAAACGGGTGTGCGAGGCAAACCCGGGTATGCAATACCAGGTAATGGATATCAGTGAGGTGGACAACCTGGCTGAGGTGACTCAACATTTGGTGACCCGTTTCCCTGAACTGAATGTTCTTATTAATAATGCCGGTGTGCAGTTTGCCGAGGATCTCACCCACCTGGAACCGTTAACGATGCTGTCATCAATCGCCACGAACATGACGGGGCCGATGATACTGACCAGCACACTATTGCCCCATCTACTGACACAGTCAGAAAGTGCTGTCATAAACGTCACGTCTGATTTGGCATTTATGCCCTATACACGGGTGCCGTCATACTGTGCCGCCAAGGCCGGGCTTCATTCTTGGACTGAATCTTTACGCTTCCAGTTGCGTGAATCTCGTATTCACGTCATTGAAATTACTCCGCCGATGGTACAAACCGATCTGCACGGCAGTAAAGACAGCCAGATAGCAATGCCTCTGGATGACTTCATCGAGGAGGTCATGGTTTTGCTTCAGTCCGACAGTCAGTCAAAAGAAATCAACGTTGAACGCAGTAAATTGTTCCGCTTCGCTGAACGAAACGGGAAATACGATGAGATTTTTCTGGCGTTGAATAGTCACCAGTAAAGCTCCGCGCCTAAGCACATTCCGTGCAGCGATACCGCGCGGAATTTATCTGACGCAAAGCATACGGCACCCGCATCCCCGATTTATCGTGGTGATCGGCTTGGTGACGGAAGCGGACGTACAAACCTCCGTGAAAATATCGTAGTATCCTAAGCCATGGAAGGCTTGGCTTCTGTCAGCTATTGCAACGTCGACCCTTGCTTCACTATCTTCTTATACGCTTTCAGACACCGCGGGTAACTCATTTTGAATATCAATAAGTATGGTCAACCTGTAGGTTTCCCGCTGCCAGACTGGCAGCCTCTTGCCTTTCCTCCACGGACTCAGCTAAGTGGCCGTCACTGTAACCTTTTACCTCTGGAAACCCGTCATGGCGAGGCACTGTTTCAGGCATATTCGCTGACCGAAGATGACAGGGACTGGACCTGGCTTGGCGCCGAAAAGCCCGCGAGTCTGGAAGAAATGATGTTATGGATTACCGGCAAAGTTAACGATTTCAGCCTGGTTTCATGGGTCGTGGCAGATATAAAAAACAACCGCCCGGTGGGTGTGGTCTGCTACAGCA
This sequence comes from Serratia sp. CoH_122_TC_1, assembly GCF_058191755.1. Classification (NCBI taxonomy): domain Bacteria; kingdom Pseudomonadati; phylum Pseudomonadota; class Gammaproteobacteria; order Enterobacterales; family Yersiniaceae; genus Serratia; species Serratia sp. CoH_122_TC_1. The sequence goes on along the minus strand of NZ_JBXWLA010000014.1, from coordinate 99,011 downwards.
ACGTTGATCCCGTAAACGGAGCGATTGAGATCGGACATGTTACCTGGTCGCCGTTGATGCAAAAAACCAGCATGGGAACGGAGGCTCTCTTTCTGCTGATGAAAAATGCCTTTACCTTGGGCTACCGGCGGATTGCATGGCGTTGCGACTCACTCAATCAGGCATCAAGGAACGCAGCCGAAAGAGTCGGGTTTACGTTTGAAGGGCGTTTTCGTCAGGCCATGACACGTAAGCAGCGCAATCGTGACACTGACTGGCTTTCCGTCATTGACACAGATTGGGCGAATATTGAAAGAGCGCTTGAGGGCTGGTTGTCGCTGGAAAATTTCAACCAGAACGGTGCACAAAAGCGCAGGCTGGAAACCTTCTTTCTGGATAGCCGATAACAGTGAGGAGCCGGATCGGCATACCTGGACTGGACAAAATCTGGCTGCTCAAAAACGTTGTGTTCGCCTGCATATGCGTCAGGAGGCCTGTTTTACAACGTTTATCGCGTTTATAACGGAAGAGGGTGAAAAGAAAGACGAGGATACCTTTGTCTACGCACTTCTCAAACAAGAGTGGGAGTCAAAGGTGTCGCAGTAGTAGATGTATGCCTGCCGCTTGCTCGCCGCTGGCCTCGATTATCGTTATCGGTGATGTGGGCCAAAAGAAAGTGAACATGCATGAGTAACCCTGCGGCTTAATGAAATTCAAAAGATTTTTGCCCGCTATCTTTCATCGTTCAGAATGGGGTTTCAGAAATGGACAGAGAAAAACTCAAAAAAGACTGGGTGAAAATCGCGCCGCCTTCTGCCAAAGTTGAACGCATCGAAGCATATTTTAGCGGCCACGGCTATGAACCTCATCGCCATGACACCTATGCTATTGGCAGGACATTATCAGGCGTACAAAGTTTTAATTATCGCGGCAGTAAACGACATAGCTTACCCGGTAATATTATGGTTTTACATCCGGACGAAATTCACGATGGCGAAGCAGGAACGCTGGATGGGTTCCAATATCGGATGATTTATCTCGACCCATCATTAATTCAGAACATACTGGGTGGGAGACCTTTGCCTTTCATTGCCGGTGGGGTTACTGCTGATCCACGTCTTTTTTCTGCTACCGCATCGTTGTTAACAGCGGTAGAGGATTCTTTTGACATGCTTGAAGAGGATGATGCCCTCTATGATTTGGCCCAAACATTGGCCATTGTCAGCGGGCAGGGTTATCACAGGCGGGCATTTGACTATAAGGCAGCAGAAATTGCGCGCCAATATATACACTCTGCATTTAGTGAAAATATAACGCTGGATACGTTATCGAAAGTCAGCGACAGAGACCGCTGGAGTTTAAGCCGAGATTTTCGAGTGCTTTTCGGCACCAGTCCTTATCGATATGTCACCATGCGCCGCCTGGAATACTGCAGACGCCTTATGGTCACGAGCCTATCTCTTGCAGAGGTCGCTGTGGAATCCGGATTTTCAGATCAAAGTCATATGACACGGCAATTTATCAAAACATTCGGAATTTCACCGGGGCGGTGGCTGAAAATCATCAATAAAGGCAGCGGTTAAGTTGCACAATCATTCAAGACTGCTCAAATCCACATGATCTACAGTGTTCTCTCCTTGACCATATGGAGAGTAAAAATGCATTCCCCTATTAATCTGGAAAATAAATTTTCTCTGTTCGATGAACACTGGAAACCGAAAGTCATTACGGAGATGAATGACTACCAATTTAAAATCGTCAAAATACAAGGGGATTTTGTCTGGCACTCGCATACCGATACTGATGAGGCATTTATCGTTATCGATGGTGTTTTGCGCATCGACTTTCGGGATGGGCATGTGCTGGTTAAGTCAGGGGAGATATATGTGGTTTCTAAAGGTGTCGAGCATAAAACCTCTGCCGAGTCGGAAGTTAAACTTATGATGATAGAACCGCGAGGCGTATTGAATACGGGGCATGAGGGGGGCGAACGCACCGCGGAGAACGACGTTTGGATTTAATGAATTAATGTGGCTGTATTATTGCGATGCCTGTAAAACCAGAGGTTAAATTCTGGTTTTATATTTTTGGTTTTCTTGAGAATATATTTGAATTCAATAAATAATGATTCCTTACTGAATTATTCAATGGGAATCTACTTTGGTTGAGTCATTGAGCGTCCACTGTATGATTTTAGGTGCGCTGATGACGGGCCCAGAATAGTTGCCGATAGCCGAGGACCAAAAGCTGACACAACGCCAGGGGCATCGATCCTCAGGATGCCGGTCAACCTCAACGAGCACCTGTAATCACGAGAAGTGAGCAGGTTCCAGCGACAGGTTTTCAGAACGGGCTGGCATGACGGGCTCTGATCCACTCTTCGCCAATAGGATGTACAAAATGCAGTTCACTGGCATGTAGCATCAGCCGCGGAGCCTGTTCGGTTCCTGGCAGCAGGCGGCCGCCATACAGGTCGCAGCCCAAAATAGGGTGGCCAAGTTGCTGACAGTGAATGCGGAGCTGATGCGTGCGCCCGGTTTCCGGGGTGAGCTGTACCCGCGTTAATGGCAATAACGTCCCGTCTTCCAGCGTATGTTCAACGCGTTCAACGACCTGATAATGGGAACGGGCGGGCTTACCGCGGATTGCGCAAATCGACATTAGCGGAAACAGTGCCGGGTCTTTGGCAATGGCTGCGTCTATCACCCCGTGGTTATCGTCAAGATGTCCGCAAAGCAGTGCGCTATACACTTTGGTTACGGCGCGCTGGCTGAACTGTTGGCACAGGGCGGCATTGATCGTTTTATTGAGGGCGATCACCATCAGCCCGGATGTACCGAAATCTAATCGATGGACGAGGGTGCAACCGGGGAAGATCTGTACCAGCCGGTGATGCACCGAATCCAGATTTTGCGGGTTTTTCCCCGACAGGCTAAGCAACCCGGCAGGCTTATTGATAAGCGCCAGGTGCTCGTCCTGATAGAGAATCTCTATCTTGTTGTGGCAGGGTGGGGCAATAAAGGTATCGATAATTGTAGACATCAGGCTGCCCGGATGGAGTGTGGGGGCGGATAATAACCAATTTTAAGACGGCTGACGAATGGTGGCCGCTTTTCGCCATCAATCGAAAATGACGCAAAGCAAAACGCCCGCTTAAGTTTCCTTAAGAGGGCTTCTCTGATTTGGCTCCTCTGACGGGGATCGCCTTTGCCAGTAACTGGCTAATAAATAATCCAATTCCGAGTTCCTCTCTTGTCAAGACCACCACAATGACCACCAATCGAAGCTGGTTATATAAAACTGATTTGAGTTGTCTCGTGCATGTGGTGATCGTAACTATGATCATATCTAGAAGGGCAGTCTGCTCTTGCGGAGCGGACGTTGTTATGTCTCTCTATGGTGAACTGGTTAGGAGTATTGTAAGGTTTAATGGCTTTCGGCCGATGAGAATCGCGACAATGACAAAAATGCAATATCTTAGACAGGGTCACTTATTATGATAAATCCGGAAATAAAAAATGGTGGCATACATGTACCTCCTGATGGCCTCCCTCGTTATCGCCTTCTGACTGGCAAGGACGACGCTAAATTTTGTCATCGTGTTTCAGAGGCGCTAGCCCTTGGTTATCAACTATATGGCTCCCCCGCCGCGACGTTTAATGGCCAGGATGTTATTGTCGCACAGGCCATCATATGGCCAGAAATACAGTAGAGTTAGGTTTGAAAACGTTGACCTTCATAAGTTAACTGACAGTGTCCGGAACCCAGCCCGGCGCTGTTCCAAACTACCGATAGGTGCTGAACGAAAATCCCATCACTAGCCTCAACAAGTTTTTTGTTCACGCGAGGCTTTCTCCTGCCCGGAGTGAGAATGTCGCTCCTCGTCGTATTTGTCAGTAACTTCCGTTCCTCGCTCATAGCAGTCTGTCCACGCCCTTCGGGCGGCTTTGTGCCAGAAGCGGACGTTATGTCGGTTCTGAAACAACGCTTTTTATGGTGACGTCCTCATCTCGTTGATGAAGACGTCACTAACATTGCGGCCTGTCAATCTGCAGAGGTTGATGTTGGAATTCGGGCAATGACCTTAATTTCAAAATCGAATCCCGCAAGCCAGGTCACTCCAACGGCTGTCCAGTTCGGGTAAGGGGGCTGCGGGAAAATAGACTGTTTCACCTGCATAATTGTCGGAAATTGATTTTCCGGGTCGGTATGAAAGGTGGTGACATCAAGCAGGTCGTCAAACGTACAACCCGCTGCTGCAAGAGTCGCTGCCAGGTTATCAAACGCAAGTCGTACCTGCGCGGCAAAATCCGGCTCCGGCGTACCGTCGGCGCGGCTGCCAACCTGGCCGGAAACGAACAACATATCGCCAGAGCGGATCGCGGCAGAATACCCGTGTTCTTCATAGAGGGCATGGCGGTTAGCAGGAAAAATAGGCTCACGCTGGATCATGGAATTTCCTTTCTTAAGTCAATGTGTGATGCGGGATGCGCGGTATGCAAAATTGATTTAATATACGCGGCGTATGTTAAATTAATCACACATACGCCGCGTATGTCAAATGACATCCGTTCTGTATGTCTAAAAGGAGATCGTATGGCCGCCAAACGCCGCGCCGAAACAATGGAAGAGAACCGAGCCAAATTGATTACGGCAGCGCGGAAGTCCTTTGCCGAAAATGGTTTTGCTGCCGTATCGATGGATGAACTAACCGCCAGCGTTGGCCTGACACGGGGGGCGCTATACCACAACTTTGGTGATAAAAAGGGGCTGCTTGCCGCTGTTGTTGCTCAAGTAGACGGCGAAATGGCACAGCGAGCCAAAGCCGCTGCCGCGAATGCCGGTGGCGACTGGGAAAGGCTGCTGGCTGAAGGGATTGCCTATATTAAGATGGCGCTGGACACAGAAGTACGGCGTATCGTTCTGCTTGATGGCCCGGCTTTCCTTGGGGATCCAGCGCAATGGCCGAGCCAGAATAGTTGCCTCGAGTCTACCCGTCAGATCGTCATAAATTTGATCGAACGCGGCGTACTTAAATCGGTTGACGCGGATGCCGCTGCACATCTGTTAAACAGTGCCGCGCTGAATTCCGCACTTTGGATTGCTGCGAGCGACGATCCGCAGCGGGCGCTGCCAAAAATTATAGAGGTGTTTACTCAACTGGCAAGCGGCTTACGGAATAGTTCCAATAAACTATGATGAGACATTTATAGGGGGAGTGAGCTAAAATCTTTCAGTACGCACGGGGAGTTTAAAGCCACGACTTCTTCATCTCATCAGACAAAATACTAAACAACGAAGGCGTCAGGAAACAGATCTCTTCTATCGCTCATCAGAATGGCGCTCATTAAGAAACCTGCATGCTGCGCTTGTTGTGGTCGCTCACCTAGAGCGCATTGAATTGTATTATCTGTTGATCATATTTTTCCTCATTCAAAGTTTCCGCATTTTGCATTAGACAAATCAAAGTTGCAGGTACTGTGTGATGACTGCAACTTGGCGAAATCGAATGCCACTTTTGATGATTGGCGAGAATGAACGCTATCCTGAATCAGGATAGCGTTGCATCGGCCCGTTGAACGCATAGCTTAAAGCGTTCCTTAAGCTCAGTGAACCTGTGTACCTCGTGCCAAGGGCGGACGCTATGCTAATCAATGGCGAGGTAGTCAGGCTGGATAGGACGTTTAGCCAGTTTCTTTTGGAGTATTATGACCATTACGGGAAATCCAAATGCGGCTAATGCACTTACAACCAGCAGTATGTTTAGATTTTGCGTTGTTATTCCCAGGCCAGGGAGTAATAAGGAAGACAGAAAGAATGCGAGAGTTGTTACCAGGTGCATAATTGCTGTCTGTAGTGAAGAAAAACTGGCTCGTTGTTCATCTTTAGGATAGTGGATAATAACCGACGAAGCGGACACAAGTCGGCTATATGAGGCTCCAAGAAATAAGGTTATAAATAAAAATGTATTATGATAGCCCACCGCAGGAATCAGTAGACTTGCTACGAATAACAGCGTTGAAATTGTTGCCAGCATCAGGGCAGATAAACGTGATGTCAGGATGCCTGTTATTTTTGTAGACAGATAACCTACAACTCCTCCACTTAAAAATAATAAGGGTAAAAGGTTTTGTTGTGTTCCCATATACTGCGTCATTAACGGAGTCAAAATGGGAATAATGAGCATTGGACTAAATTGAACCAGTGCAGTACAAGAGGCGAAAAGTAAGGTTTGCATGTCAATAGACAGATTGACCTTTACGCGTGATGGGGCCGTATCCTTTGGAAGGAAAAATACTATCAACGGTAAAGACACCAGACAAAGGGAACTGATTAACCACAGCGCAGTATGCCAACCATAGTGTGTGCACAAAAATAATATAGCGGGCATTCCGACGATACTGACCATCGAAAATGATGCAATCACCGTTGCCAGTATTTTTCCACGTAAGTTTGCTGGGGCATAATTTATCAAAATACTCATACCCACGCCCATAGTCGTACCACCAACCAATCCTGCGCAAAATCGTATTGCCAGAAGAGTGTGAAAATGAGTAGTGAGTGTTGACAAAAAGGTGAGTGCTCCGAGCAGTAACATATTCTTGATTAAGAATTGTTTTTTATTAAACAGGTCGATCCAATAAAACGCAGCAACTCCAGAGAGAACAGCACCCAGTGTGTACATACCCGAGACATAGCCAGAAAATGATACAGGAACCGCGAACCCGTCTGCCATAAAAGCAAAAACAGGCGTTAATGCCATATATTCCAATGCATTAGTGAACTGGACAAAAGCGATTACAATAGCTATCTGCATGAGGGATTTATGCTTAAACGTCGGTGTGACCAGTGGCATAGCAGGCAACCTATGGATGAAAGATATCCGAGTTTAACCGCTATCAATGGTGTGCATTAGATGGTAAAAATGGCACTTATTATTATCATATATGGGATAGTTGATGCGTCCGGCTCTTGATTTTAATACCCTGAAAGTGTTCATTGCAGTGGTTGAAAGCGAAAGCTTTGTTGGGGCATCGAAAGTCCTTGAAATGCCGACATCAAATGTTAGTCGTTGTATTTCTCAGTTAGAAGACAGGCTGAATCTTCAGCTCATCGAGCGCAGTACCCGACATATGAAGCTCACCCAGGCGGGGCAGCTACTCTATACCCGAGCGAAGCCATTACTGGAGGCGCTTGAGCAAACTGAGACAGAATTAACGTTGCGGCAAATGCAGCTCAAGGGCCCATTACGTATCTGTATTCCCAATGAAATAGGCCCTGCATTGCTGGGTTCTGTTGTTGCCGATTTCGCCTGTCAGCACCCGGATCTGGAGATAAGCTGTGTCACAAATTTGTCAGGTTTCGAATCCCTGCGGGACGATCTGGATTTAGCTGTTATTATTACCCGTGGTCAGATGGATGACAGTGACTACATCGCCCGCCATCTGGTGACTATCCCATGTACTATTGTTGCAGCCCCCTCCGTTATTCAGCGTTATGGCACCCCTTTGCATATCCAACAATTTGAAAAACTACCCTGTATTACAACGGTAAGCGCACTGAAAGGTGCTCCCTGGCAGTTTGTCAATACAAAGGGGAGATTCGAGACGGTCAAGGTTAAAGGGCATTACCGGGTAAACAGCGGAGAGATGGCAGGGCGAGCTGCGGTAGCAGGCGTCGGTTTTGCAATTCTGTCGAAACAAGCCTGCCAACCCTACATTAACGATGGACGGTTAATCGAGGTTGAATTTGAACAATCGCCAGCCCCATTGCAATTGTTTGCACTTTATTCAGATCGGCGTTACCTACCCGCTAAAACAAGAGCACTCATTGATTTCATGCATCAGAAATTGAGCAATATATCCTTCGCAACCTAAAGCAGCGTTGAATCATCGCAGAGAGTCCAGTTGGCACAATGAATCTCTACAGCGTCCGCTTCTCGCTGTGAGTTAAACGGGTCGATGCAACGCAATCCTAAATCAAGGTGAAATTAACCCGTCAGATAACGGGTCACCAACAAAATCAATTCACATTTTATATCTGATGACATTAATTGGCCGCGCCGCGATGCATCGTGTACGACACCTTCAATTGCTGAAGCCAGCACATGGCTGGCGACCTGTGCCCGCGCCGAACCTAGCTGACGGGCAGTAAAAGCAGCATAGTATTCAGCATAGCGACGTTCAAACTCCTGATGTGCATCACGTCCGGAGAGCGGCACTTCATCAAGCAAAACGCGATGCAAACGCGGATTAATTAAATGCGCAGCGATGATGCCATCAATCATTCGCTCAACCTCCACTGTTAATGAGTCAGCCTGCGTCGACCCGTTAGCATTGACGGTTTCAAAAACCCGCAATATAGACTCGAGATGTTGCTGGCGTATCGCTTCTGCCAGAGCCAACTTATTGGGAAAATACTGGTAAAGCGAGCCAATACTGACCCCAGCGATGCGCGCCACTTCATTGGTATTAAATTTTGCCCATCCTTTTTCAGCCAATATGCGAGTAGCAACATCCAGGATGATGCCGACCAAAAATCGTGAGCGGCTTTGCTGCGGCTTTTTGCGCATGTTTCGCTTTGCATCTGGAACACGAGTATTCACGTGGTGGCTCTCCGATTGATAATGCGAGCATTAACTCACATATCAAAAAGGAAATAAAATGGCCCTTACAGCGCAGTACAACAGAAAAATTAATTTGCTTAAACGCTCTTCTGGCATGCCAGGACCCGATAATTTTGAGATTGTTGAGCATCCTGACATGGCGTGCAGTGACAATGAGGTATTGGTTCGCAATTGTTGGTTTCGGGTCTCAATTTCTACCCGCCTGATGATGAGTGAAGAGGCCGGAAGTGTAAAAGGCATTCCGTTTCCTCCCATCAACGTTGGCGATACGCTGGCAGATGCGGCCATTGGTCAGATTGTGTCTGCGCCTGCGCCTGCGGCTAGCGGTTTGCAACCGGGTGAATTCGTACTTCATCCGTTTGGATGGCGAGAATATGCTGTTGTCGGCATAGAACTCTGTACGCGATTAGGCGACAAGCTGTTGAATCCAGCCGCCTATTTGGGACATGGCTGGACGGCGTATGCCGCTCTGACGCGTGCGACTCAGGTTAAACCTGACGATGTGGTTTTTGTTTCTAGCGGAGCGGGGGCGATTGGCTCCATGGCAGGACAAATTGCCCGTAAGCTTGGCGCCAAACGAATCATTGGCAGTACTGGAACGCCAGAAAAAGCGTCTTGGATGAAGCGGGAATTGGGTTATGACGAGGTCATCATTCGCGGTGACGGTAATATCAGCGAGCAACTGCACCGCTATGCCCCCGACGGCATTGATTTATTTATTGATATTGTGGGCGGTGAGCAATTGGAGGCCGCAGTTTCTCACTCTCGGGAAGGTGCGAGGCTTGTTCTGCTTGGGGCATTATCCGCTGAACTTGCAGATGCAAAGTCGACCAAATATGCCCCTGTGGAAATAGATGCTTTCGCTATTATCGTCAAGGGCGTTAGGATACGCGGATACAGCGCTGACGAAAATCCGGAAGTATTTGCCGAATGGCTTTCCTGTTTGTCACAACCTTTATGGGCAGACATCGCGTTTCCCATGACCCGGTTTAAAGGACTGGAATCAGCACCATTGGCACTGAAAGAAACGTGCTCCGGTAAGGCGCGCGGTCTGGTACTCGTTGAGCTTTAAACAACATTTAAGGCCAGATTGTATTGGCTTAAAGGCTGACGCGAGTTCAACCGAAATCTAGAGGTCACAAGAGAAAAGACGGCTATATTCGGTTCGCGCTGGTGCGCCAAGCGGCCCCAACGAACGAAGCGCGGGCAGCTATTCATACGAAGGAAGTAAGATGCTTTTGCCAGATTCAAGCTTTATAAAAACCCTTTATCAATCGTCATGTGAAGAATGAGTCGTCCGCTATTTGTTTCTCTGGATGGGCCCAAGGGAGCCGGTAAAACCACACTGTTGGAAGCCATCACGAAAGTACTAAGGGCAGAGAACAAGAAGGTGATCCGGCTTTGCGAGAAGAAAAGCGATCCCTACAGGGGGGAAACAATGGCCCTTGTTAACAAACTCGTCAGAAACCCCACCCTGGAGTTGGAACTGGAGGTTTGTGAGCGCTTTGCTGATAGCCGTGCTTGGATTTCCCAGCACGTGCTGACTAAACAGCCACCGGACAGCATTATCTTGATGGATCGCTGGTACCCGTCGGATGCCGCATTTCGCCGGATGGTTCCATTTGCAGAGATTTTACAGCTTAACATTGCACGAAACGTGCGAACGCCAGACCTGCATGTCGGGGTTGTTACAGCGCCTGATATTTCATGGGCGAGGGCTGCGGCCCGATCGCGTGGGCTAAGTAGTACTGTGATTCATAAGCTGGAAGAACATGTCGCTTGTACCAAAGCGTTCGAGCGAGAAATTGCAAATCACGGCTGGGTTCTATGCCGCAATGAAGGAACCATCGAAGACGCAACGATGCAGGTGATTTCTGAGATCTACAGAGTGCTTGCATGCCCCATAGGCATCGATTTTGCGGACAGAACCTCCGCTGCAGGCCGCCAGTAATTACGGTAACCTTATTGTGTCACTCTCTACCCAGTGTGAACCTCCGATGGGTGTTGCGTCTAGAGAATCGAAACCACTCAGTATTTTCAGTCTTTGACACGGAGAAAATATTGTCGGTGAGCCCAGCTTTTTGTGACCAAAAGGGTTAGCCGGCATTTTCTTTGGGGCAAGTTCAGGAGGTTGCGTTATGTTTTTGGGCAGCCAGTAGCAGGAACACCGACGTCATCAGCAGAGGTAAAGTCACCTTGGTCGATGTTGGGAGCACTAAAATCCCTTCGTTATTATTGTGTCAGGCAGTATCCATGCTGCCCGTATTGATCCTCTGCGGCAACATTGTTCAGGTTTGAAATAAAAACCTCACTCTGCCTGGATTGATTGAGTCTCCACGTTCGATCCGCTGAGACCAGGAATGAGTTTTTTTGTTCTAACTGCTGATCTTCGTCACCGTCCAACAAACTGAAAAAGCAAAACGCCCGCTTAAGTTTCCTTAAGCGGGCGTCTCTAATATGGCTCCTCTGACTGGACTCGAACCAGTGACATACGGATTAACAGTCCGCCGTTCTACCGACTGAACTACAGAGGAATCGTGTGAACGGGGCGAATAATAACGGGGTGGTGCGGCTTTGTCAAAGCACTAAACTGCGAAAAAAGTGCGTTTGCTGTCGTAATGAGCATGTTGCGTTGTTTTTCGGCACTCATCTTGTTTATTCGCGCGGTTTATCATCCAACATTGCTGTCGTCGTTATTGCACCGATCATTGCACGTTTAAGGTGCGAGAGGCGGTATACGCGTGAACGCGCGGTGAAAACGATAGCGATGTTTACCCTGAAATCCCCACTGGAAACCTCCTGAGGGTGCTGAAACCTCGCATTTTCCCTCCGATATGTAGGATGAATGAACAGAAAATATGTATTGGCCGTCACAATGGCTAGATTTTTGCTTGTTTAAATGCGTGGAATGCGACTGCGCTCTCGCGCAAATTATTTTCGCCGTCTACACATAAAGTGACTGGTGCACGCCCCTGGGCGTTCCGCTATACCCGTCAGACTTGAAGCCGTATCGGTGTTATCGCCGCTTTGATACAGCGCCAATTATTTGGGGTCTAAAAACAGTGCTGAGGAAAACAACAATGTCATCTAAATTGATTAAAAGTCCGCTCGCTGCTCTGCTTATCGGTTGTTTAGGTTCTGCTTTTTATGCTCAGGCCGATATCGTTATCGGCGTCGCCGGGCCGTTCTCTGGGCCGAATGCGACCTATGGCGATCAGTACTGGCGTGGTGCTTCGCAAGCGGCAGCGGATATTAACGCCGCCGGCGGGATTAAAGGGGAAAAAATTAAACTGGTTCAGGGGGATGATGCCTGCGAACCCAAACAGGCGGTCGCCGTTGCCAACCGCTTGGTGGATCAGGACAAGGTCGCTGCGGTAGTGGGCCACTTCTGCTCATCCTCCACCATGCCCGCCTCCGAGGTGTATGACGAGGCAGGCATCATCGCCATCACGCCCGGGTCCACCAACCCGCAAATTACCGAACGCGGCATGGCCAACATGTTCCGCATGTGCGGGCGTGACGATCAGCAAGGGGTGATCGCCACCAACTACATGCTGAACACCCTGAAGGCCAAACGCATTGCGGTCATCCACGACAAAGACACCTACGGCCAGGGGCTGGCGGATGCCGCCAGGGCGGAGATGAATAAGCGCGGCGTGAAGGAAGTGCTGTATGAGGGGCTGTCGCGCGGCGAAAAAGACTTCAACGCGCTGGTGACCAAGATTGCGTCGGTCAAACCTGACGTGGTCTATTTTGGCGGTTGCCACCCAGAGGCAGGGCCATTGGTGCGCCAGATGCGTGAACAGGGCGTGACCGCCAAGTTCTTCTCCGGTGACTGCATCGTGACTGAAGAGCTGGTGACCGCTGCCGGTGGGCCGCAGTACACCAACGGTGTGCTGATGACCTTCGGTAACGATCCGCGTCAGATCCCGGAAGGCAAAACGGTGATCGCCAAGTTCCGCGCCAGCGGTTTTGAACCTGAAGGTTACACCCTCTACTCCTACGCTTCTATTCAGGCGATCGCTGCGGCGTTCAACGCGACCGGAGGCAAAGACAGCGCCAAGGCCAGCGAATGGCTGAAGTCGCATGATGTGGATACCGTGATGGGTAAAAAGGCCTGGGACAAGAAGGGCGACCTGAAGGTATCGGATTACGTGGTCTATCAGTGGGATGATAAAGGCAAATATCACCAACTTTAAAATCCTCTGCGTCTTTCAAGCCACAGCGTTGTTGGCTGCATACGTTCACCCCAGTCACTTAGTGGACCTAAGTTTCTGGGGATTCACGTACTTGCCGCCTAACTGTAACTTGAAATCCATTGAGGATTAACGCATAAGCGGATCCGCGGATCCGCGCCGATACTTCCCTTGGGCCGCGTCTGCATGTGCTTGCGGTCCCACCAGGCGAGACTGCTCATTATGGATGTTTTCTTTCTGCAACAGTTGATCAACGGCCTGACGCTCGGCGCAGTTTACGGCCTGATCGCCATCGGCTACACCATGGTTTACGGCATTATCGGCATGATTAACTTCGCCCACGGCGAGGTCTATATGATCTCCGCCTATCTGTGTGCCATCGGGCTGGCACTGTTGTCATTCTTTGGTCTGCAATCCTTCCCATTACTGATCCTCGGCACGCTGGTGTTTACCATTGTGATCACCGGGGTATATGGCTGGGTGATCGAGCGTATCGCCTACAAACCTTTGCGCAACTCTACGCGTCTGGCGCCGTTGATCTCCGCTATCGGTATGTCGCTGATCCTGCAAAACTACGCGCAAATCAGCCAAGGGCCACGCCAGCAGGGGATTCCGACATTGCTGGATGGCGTATTCCGCCTCAACTTTGACGGCGGGGTGATCCAAATCACCTACACCAAGGTGTTTATCCTGGTCGCCTCACTGTTGGGCATGGCCATCCTCACGTACATCATTCAGCACACCCGCCTGGGGCGTATTTGCCGTGCGACCCAGCAGGATCGCAAGATGGCGTCCATTTTGGGTATCAATACCGATCGGGTCATCTCCCTGGTGTTCGTGATTGGCGCTGCGATGGCCGGTTTGGCCGGGGTGCTGATTACCATGAACTACGGCACCTTTGACTTCTACGTCGGCTTTATCATCGGTATTAAAGCCTTTACCGCCGCGGTGTTGGGGGGTATCGGTTCGCTGCCCGGCGCCATGCTGGGGGGCTTGCTGCTGGGCGTCGCGGAGGCGCAATTTGCCGGCATGGTGAACTCAGATTACAAAGACGTATTTTCCTTCGGCCTGCTGGTGGTGATCCTGATTTTCCGCCCTCAGGGCCTGCTCGGACGCCCCATGGTTGCTAAGGTTTGAGGGATAAATTATGTCGCAATCTAGGGTTCACCAAGGGCTGAACGTTAAACGCAGCCTGCTGGATGCCGTATTGGCAGGGCTGATCGCCCTGATCGTGTTCGGGCCGATCGTCGGTATTGTTCTGAACGGTTACAGCTTTAACTTTGAGCCACGCCGGCTGGTGTGGATTATCGCGGCGGTGATGGCTGGGCGGCTGTTGCTCAGCCTGTTTTTGCAAACCGCGCCGGGGCGCAAGCTATTAACGCGCTTTGACGGCGGTAATGACGGTGTCTATGTCCGGCCGATTGGGGCCAAAACCAGCCTGCGTTGGATCATCCCGTTAATGGCGGTGATCGCGCTATTGTTCCCGTTTGTAGCCACTAAATATCTGCTGACGGTAGCGATACTGGGACTGATTTACGTGTTGCTTGGGCTGGGGTTGAACATCGTTGTTGGCCTGGCTGGGCTGCTTGATCTGGGCTATGTGGCATTCTACGCCATTGGCGCCTATGGATTGGCGCTGGGCTACCAGTATCTCGGGTTGGGGTTCTGGGCGATGTTGCCGCTGGGGGCATTGATGGCGGCGTTGGCCGGTGCGCTGCTGGGGTTCCCGGTATTGCGCATGCACGGCGACTACCTGGCGATCGTCACGCTGGGATTCGGGGAAATTATCCGCCTGGTGCTGAATAACTGGATGTCGTTGACCGGTGGGCCAAACGGTGTCTCGGTACCGGCTCCAACGATTTTTGGTCTGGAGTTTGGGCGGCGGGCGAAGGACGGCGGCGTGCCGATCCACGAATTCCTCGGCATTGCCTATAACCCTAATCTGAAGTTTATTTTTATCTATGCCGTGCTGTTCCTTGTGGTGCTGTTGGTGCTGTACATCAAGCACCGGCTGACGCGCATGCCGATCGGTCGCGCCTGGGAGGCATTGCGCGAGGATGAAATTGCCTGTCGATCGCTCGGGCTCAACCACGTATTGGTGAAGCTGTCGGCCTTTATGATGGGGGCGTCCACCGCCGGGCTGGCCGGGGTATTTTTCGCCACCTATCAGGGCTTCGTTAACCCAACTTCATTCACCTTCTTTGAATCGGCGTTGATTCTGGCAATCGTGGTGCTGGGGGGCATGGGATCGACGATCGGTGTGGTGCTGGCCGCGTTCGTGCTCACGGTGGCGCCGGAGCTGTTGCGGAGCTTCGCCGAATACCGGGTACTGCTGTTTGGCGTGCTGATGGTGGCGATGATGATCTGGCGGCCGCGTGGGTTGGTGCGTATCAGCCGTACCAGCTTTGCACCGCGCAAGGGGGTGGAGCCATGAGCGATCCTATCTTGCAGGTTGAGCATCTGATGATGCATTTCGGCGGCATAAAGGCGCTGAACGACGTGAATCTGGCGGTGGAGCGCGGTTCGATTACCGCATTGATCGGCCCTAACGGCGCAGGTAAAACCACGGTGTTCAACTGCCTGACCGGTTTTTACCGCGCGACCGGCGGGGCGATTCTGCTTAATACGCACAAGCGGCCGACCGACGTGATCCAGGTGCTGGGGCAGAAATTCCATGCGGGTGATTGGATTAACCCGAAGCGGCTGGGCTCGCGTGTGTACTACAAAATGTTCGGCGGCACCCATTTGGTCAACCGCGCCGGGCTGGCACGCACCTTCCAAAACATCCGCTTGTTCCGCGAAATGTCGGTGGTCGAGAACCTGCTTGTCGCGCAGCACATGTTGAGCAACCGCAACCTGATCGCCGGTGTGCTCAATACGCCGGGTTACCGCCGGGCGGAAAGCCAGGCACTGGATCGTGCCTTTTACTGGCTGGAGGTGGTGGAGCTGGTGGATTGCGCCAACCGGCTGGCGGGCGAGATGTCCTACGGCCAGCAGCGGCGGCTGGAGATTGCCCGGGCAATGTGCACCACGCCGGAAATGATCTGCCTTGACGAGCCTGCCGCCGGGTTGAACCCGGTAGAAACGGCAACGCTGAGTCGCATTATCCGTTTTCTGCGTCAGCATCACGGCATCACGGTGCTGTTGATCGAACATGATATGGGCATGGTGATGGAGATCTCCGATCGGGTGATCGTGCTCGATCACGGCGATGTGATCGCCGAAGGTACGCCGAAAGAGATCCAGCATAACGATTCGGTGATCGCCGCTTACCTTGGTGCGGATGAAGAGGAGCTGGCGGGATGAGCAATGTGATGTTGGAGTTTCGCAACGTGGACGTGTTTTACGGCCCGATCCAGGCGTTGCAGCAGGTCTCGTTACAGGTGAACGAAGGGGAAACGGTGGCGCTTATTGGCGCCAACGGGGCGGGTAAGTCGACGTTGCTGATGTCGATCTTCGGCCAGCCACGTATCAGCGGCGGGCAGATCCTGTTCCGTGGCGAAGATATCAGCCAGCGCTCTACCCACTACGTTGCCAGCAGCGGTATTGCTCAGGCACCCGAGGGGCGACGAATTTTCCCGGACATGAGCGTGGAGGAAAACCTGCTGATGGGTACCATCACCATTGGCAATCGCTATGTGGACGAAGATTTGCTCCGTATGTTCGATCTGTTCCCCCGCCTGAAAGAGCGGCGTAACCAGCGGGCGATGACCATGTCCGGTGGCGAGCAGCAAATGCTGGCGATTGCCCGGGCTCTGATGAGCCGGCCAAAACTGCTGTTGCTGGACGAACCGAGCCTGGGGCTGGCACCGATCATCGTTAAACAGATTTTCAGCATTTTGCAGGAATTAACCCGCGGCGGCATGACCCTGTTTCTGGTGGAACAGAATGCCAACCATGCGCTGAAGCTGTCCGATCGCGGCTATGTGATGGTCAACGGGCAAATCCGCCTGACCGGCAGCGGCGCAGAGCTGTTAAACGACCCTGAGGTGAGGAAAGCCTACCTGGGCGGTGCTTAGAACTGGCGCTGGATCCAGCGCACGTTCAGCCGCACCAGTGCAATGATGCCACTGGACAGGATCCGCAGCCCGGTGGATAAATCGCGGCGGCGGATATCCAGCAGCAGCACGGTACGCACCTTATCGCTGTCGTTCCATACCTCGTGTTCGAAGGTATCGTCCCACAGCATAAATTCTCCTTCGTTCAGCCGGTATTCTTGCCCGTCCACTTTTAACACGGCGGCAGGCAGGCCATTGGCACCTTTAGGCATCGATAACACCAGATAGCCACGCAGAATGCCCCGGAACGGGCCACGGTGTGCCGGCACCTGTTTGCCGGGCGCCAGGAAGGACAGCGAAGCGGAAAGAACGTCGGGGGATGAGGCAATCAGACCCGCCAGCGTTGGGCAGCGTGCAAGATTACGCGTAATCGGCTGGCCATAGGCTTTCATGATAAACATCCGCCAGTCGCGTGCATCGTTGTCGGAGATCGACGCCTGTTCGATCATAATCTCGTGAAATCGCGGGATATTACGCAGATCTTCCGCCACGGTCAGCGCCTCTTCACGGATCTGTGGCCACTGGTCGGTAAAGCGTTGTGCATCAGGAAACAGGCGTGTGATGTCGAGCACGGGAGCGCCCTTGATGCGACGATCGTAAATACGGCGTAATGACAACACGGACCAATCATAGATAGCTGACATAGTGACCTCAATAGAGTAACCAGATTTCTCGCCGTCTCTTGATATTATTATTGTTTAATATGCGCCTGCCGGATGATTAATTCTTCGGTATAACACGTTTGTCCGCTAAAGGCTTGCCGACCAATAGGCCATAAGTGGCAAAAAGCAGTTGAAAAAAACACCCCAATAAAAGTGTGACGCGTATCGCATTTACCCCACCAATTGGTTAAAATATCGCTACTTCCCGCACCTGCCCGGATCCCGTTTAACATGGAACACACTCAGGTCTCTCGCTCAACCGCCTGGTTGCGCGTGGTCATTCTTGCCGTGTCGGCCTTTATCTTCAATACCACCGAGTTTATTCCGGTAGGGTTACTGAGCGATATCGCCCAAAGCTTTTCGATGCAGACCGAGCAGGTGGGGTTGATCATCACGATTTATGCCTGGATTGTTGCTGCCTTCTCACTGGTGTGCATGCTGCTGACCAGCAAGATTGAACGGCGCAAGCTGTTGATCGGCGTGTTCATTCTGTTTATCGCCAGCCATGTGTTGACCGCCGTTGCATGGAACTTCACCACGCTGGTGATCTCCCGTGCCGGTGTCGCCTTGGCCCACGCCGTATTCTGGTCGATCACCGCTTCACTGGCGATCCGCGTCGCACCCGCAGGCAAGAAAGCACAGGCGCTGAGCTTGCTGGCGGGCGGTACCGCACTGGCGATGGTACTTGGCCTGCCACTGGGGCGTATCGTTGGCCAGATCCTGGGCTGGCGTATGACTTTTATCGGTATCGCCGTTTGTGCCACCCTGGCGTTGGTGCTGTTGTGGCGTCTGTTGCCGGTGCTGAAGAGCGAACATTCTGGCTCACTGGCCAGCGTCCCCATGTTGTTTAAGCGCCCGGCGCTGGTCAGCCTGTATATGTTGACCATTATTGTGGTGACGGCGAATTTCACCGCTTACAGCTATATCGAACCCTTTATTCAGACCGTGGCTGGGCTGTCAGAAAACTTCACGACGCTGATGCTGCTACTGTTCGGTGCCGCCGGTATCATCGGCAGCCTGCTGTTTAGCCGCTTTAGCGAACGTTTCCCGTCGGGCTTTTTCATCGGTGCCATCGCGTTGCTGATGTTGAGTCTGCTGTTGCTGTTGCCGGCCTCCGGCAATGAAAACCATCTGACGCTGCTGTTTGCCGGGTATGGCAATCATGGCGATTGGCCTGTCGATGCAGGCCAAGGTATTGAACCTGGCACCGGACGCGACCGATGTCGCTATGTCTATCTACTCGGGGCTGTACAACTTCGGTATCGGCGGCGGCGCGCTGCTGGGTAACCAGGTCAGCCTGCATCTGGGTATGGGCAACATTGGCTTTGTCGCAGCTCCGCTGGCGTTGATTGCTCTGGGCTGGTGTCTGCTAAACTTCTATCGCAGTGAGCGGTTCCAACACCATCACATCCGTTAATGGCCTTCTTGCTGATAGTGGCCCTGTGACGCTTTATCGCATTGCTGGCGCTTATCGTTGCCAGCATGCAGATTGTGATGGTGCTCATTGGGGTATTCGGTCCCAAAACACGCAGCAGCGATCTGGAAAATATCTGACGGGCTTAACCGGCGTTGTGCACTGAGACAAGGCCGGTATCTTCAGTAAAAAAACTGGCGATCATGCGAAAATAATTCCGTTATCACGGCTTTCTCTCCTGCCTTAATCTTGACCCGGAAAATGTACTCATACCACGACTGGGAGACGATCTATGAGCCCGCCGACCACGCAAGATGGCACCCGAATTTCCTTTCTTAATACCCCCTTTATCCGCGGCTTAATACTCGCGGCAATTTGTGCCGCCTACATTCAGGGCGGTTTGGTCAAAGTGCTGGATTTTAACGGGGCGATGGCGGAGATGGCCCATTTTGGCCTGCAGCCGGCGGCGTTGTTTGCCAGCCTGGTGATTGTGCTTGAATTGGGGGCCTCGGCACTGATCCTGACGGGTTTTTACCGCTGGCTGGGCGCGTTGGCGCTGGCCGGATTCACCTTGGCCGCCACGCTGATGGCCAATCGTTTTTGGGAAATGAGCCCGCCGGAGCGCTTTACCGGAATGAACGGATTTTTTGAACACATTGGGCTGGCGGGCGCATTGCTGCTGGTGGCACTTTACGACCTCAAGGAGCATAACGATGGCTGAACCGGTTGAGAGCAAAGCAGCACCCGGCGGTTTCGCGCCGCTGAAGATCCCGGTATTTGCGGTGCTATGGGGGGCCACGGTATTGGGCAACGTTGGCAGCTTTATGCGTGACGTCGCCAGTTCCTGGCTGGTGACGGATTTATCCTCTAATCCGTCGGCAGTAGCGTTGATGCAAACGGCTGCCACGCTGCCCGTATTCCTGCTGGCGATCCCGGCTGGGGTGCTATCAGACATTCTCGACCGTCGTCGTTTCCTTATTTTTGTCCAGATTCTACTGGCCTGCGTCAGTGGCACCTTATTACTGCTGTCGCAAAGTGGTGCGCTGACCGTTGAGTATTTGTTGGTGCTGACCTTTATCGGCGGTATTGGTGGGGCACTGATGGGGCCGACCTGGCAATCTATCGTGCCCGAGCTGGTGCCGCGTGCCGATCTCAGAAATGCGGTTGCACTGAACTCGCTCGGGATTAACATCGCCCGTGCCATTGGTCCGGCGGCGGGGGGCTTGTTGCTGGCGAGCTTTGGCGCTGGCGCGGCCTACGGCGCGGACGTGCTTAGCTATGTGTTTGTCGTCGCTGCCCTGTTGTGGTGGCGCAGACCCAAGGTCGAAGATAACGGCCTTTCCGAGCATTTCTTTGGCGCTTTCCGCGCCGGCATACGTTATGCCCGCGCCAGCCGTGAGCTGCATGTGGTGCTGTTACGGGCGGCGGTGTTCTTTGTGTTCTCCAGTTCGGTTTGGGCGCTGTTGCCATTAGTGGCGCGCCAGATGCTGGGTGGTACCGCCGGTTTCTACGGCATCCTGTTGGGTGCCGTGGGGGCCGGTGCGATAGGCGGTGCGGTGTTGTTGCCGCGGCTGCGCCAGCGGTTGAATGCCGATGGCTTGGTGCTGTTGGCGGCGGTGATTACTGCGGCGGTGATGGCACTGTTGTCATTAGCCCCTCCACAGTGGCTGGCGGTCTTGCTGCTGTTGGCGTTGGGCGCGGGCTGGATTATCGCGTTGACCTCACTGAATGGGGCCGCGCAGGGGGTATTGCCAAACTGGGTACGTGGGCGTGGGCTGGCGATTTATCTGATGGTGTTTAACGGTGCGATGGCTGCCGGTAGTTTGCTGTGGGGGTTAATTGCTCAAGAGATCGGCGTGGCCGCCACGCTGCTGACGGGCGGCATTGGATTGTTGGTGATTTCAGTGGCATTTCACCGTATTCGTTTGCCGGAGGGCGAAGCCGATCTGCAACCGTCCAACCATTGGCCGGAACCCTTGCTCAACACGCCGGTAGAGAACGATCGCGGGCCAGTGATGATCCAGATAGAGTACCGCGTGCGGATGGAAGATCGTCCACAGTTCCTGCGGACGCTACAGCAGCTTTCACGTGTGCGCCGTCGCGACGGTGCCTATGCCTGGGGCCTGACCGAGCATACCGCCGATCCTCTGTGTGTTATGGAGTGGTTTATGGTGGAGTCCTGGGCTGAGCACCTGCGTCAGCATCAGCGGGTTTCACATGCTGATGCTGATTTACAACAAGCGGCATTACAGTTCCATATCGGTCCGGAAAAACCGCAGGTCCATCATTTCTTGTCACTCGACTTGCGGCACCTGGCGCAGCAAACGGCGAAGTAATCAACGGCTGCGGCGGGGGCTATTTACTCCGCCGCACCGTCGTGGGCATGTAAGCGCCCCAGGAGCATAAAGATCAAGAGTGCCGTTGCGGCAGAGGCGATCGCCAGTATATACAGCAAGTGACGGAAGGCCTGATCGTAGATTTGCAGCGTTAATTGGCGCTGTCCAGGTAGCAGGGTGGCTGCGCTGTTCAAGTCGCCGAGGGCGGCGCGGTTAGCCGCCTCTATCATCTGTTGGGTGTCGGTAACGCCGGGGAGTGCAGCAAACAAGCCGCCCTGAATAAGTATGGCAAGCACCGCGCCGGTGATTGCAATGGCGATGCCGTCAGCCGAAACCCGCACTGCGTTGAAAATGCCGGTCGCCATACCTGCCCGTTCTTTTTCCACCACGCTGACGGCCATTGCATCCATCAATCCCCAGGGCAGGCCAATACCGATACCAATCAACAGCATTGGTGCTATCAAGTCATGGCTGCCATTTGCCGCCAACGCATGGCCCAACCAGCCCAGCCCGGCAGCGGCCAGCAGCAGTCCAATCCCTGAAAGTACGCCGGAAGTAAAACGGTGTGCCAGTAGTGCGGCAAGGAAGGGCACGAACAGCAGGGGAGCCGCCAGCGCAATCATGTTTTTACCGGCTTCGAGGGCACTCTGCCCATCAATGCCAATAAAACGCCCGGGCAACAGGACGATCAACACCACAAAAAAGAAGGCCGGTGTGGTTGCCAGCACCTGAACCCCAATAAAGCGGGTACTGCGGAACAACGTCAGATCGAGCATCGGCCGTGCGACTCGCCGTTCAATCAACACAAAAGCGATAAAAATCCCCAGCGACAGCAACAGTGAACCGGCCACCGACAGGCTGCCCCAACCGTTTTCAGGGGCGAGCAGGATCGCGTAGGTGAACAAGGCCAAGGCAGCGGTAAAACTGACGGCACCGGGCCAGTCCAGCCCTGCCGCATTGGGATCGCGGGACTCTGTTGCACTGAATGCCACTAATACCAACCCCGCCACAGCAATCAGTGCCGTAGCGAAAAACACCCATTGCCAGCCTGCCGTCACCACTAACCAACCCGATGCTAACGGCCCGAAAGCCAGACCAATGCCGAATGTGGTGCCCAACAGGCTGAAGACCCGGGTGCGCACCGCGCCATGAAACGTCTGCGCCAGTGACGACATCGCCCCGGCAAAAGCCCCCGCGCCTGCCAGACCTTGCGCCAGCCGTAAAATATCGATTCCCACCACCGAAGGGGCTAGGGGGATCATCATCGTCAGAAGGCCGAATGCAGCCAACCCGAAGAGCCAGACGCGTTTACGGCCATAAATGTCGGTCAGGCTGCCGGCGGCCATCATTGCGCTGCCATAAGTGAGGATATAACCATTTACGACCCAGCTCAGCTGCACGGCGCTGCCACCCAGTGAATGACTGATGGAGGGCAACACCACGGCGGGGCCGGTGAAGCTCAGGGGAATAAGGATACCTGTCAGGCAGGCGGCCAATAATTGTAGCCATGCCCGAATCTCAGTGTGCTCTGCGGTGGAGGTTATTTGCGTCATGGTGCTCATCTGCATGGAGTAGGAAAGCCCGCAAGCGGGAGTTGTGCAGTGTCAGGGGCCGTGTCACGGCGGTGACTGCGTTGCCATCAAGGTAATCTCTCCCGCATCGAAGAAAAATAGGCTAAATTTCCATAGATATCGGACAAAAATGTCCTGAATAAGGAAGCGTATGTGATGGACAGTCTTAATGGCATTCAGGCGTTTGTGCAGGTCGCAGAAACGCGCAGTTTTTCCGATGCAGGGCGGCAGTTAGGCGTATCGTCATCCGCGGTGGGCAAGAGTGTGGCGCGTATGGAGCAACGGCTGGCGGTGCGTCTTTTCCACCGGAGTACACGTAGCGTGACGCTGACGGCAGAAGGCGCGCTGTTTCTTGAGCGTTGCCGCCGGATCCTGGCAGAGATGGCCGCAGCCGAACTCGAACTGGCCGACAGCCGTGGCACACCCAGCGGCAAGCTGCGTGTCAGTTTGCCGCTGGTCAGTGGGCTGATGATGCCGGTGCTGACCGATTTTATGCACCAGTACCCGGACATTGCGCTGGATGTCGACTTTTCCGATCGCATGGTGGATATCGTTGAAGAAGGATTTGACGCGGTAGTACGTACCGGTGAGCCGACGGATTCGCGGTTGGTGTCGCGGCGGCTTGGCGGCTTTCAGTTAGTGCTTGTGGCGTCGCCAGCGTATTTAAAACAACGCGGTCAGCCGGAGAAGCCGGCAGATTTGCTCAATCATGCCTGCTTGCAGCACAAGTTCCCTACTACAGGGCGGCTTGAGCCCTGGCCACTGCGGGATCTTGCCTTGTCTGAGCTGCCGGCGACCATGATCTGCAATACCTCAGAAGCGTTGCTGCCGGTGGTGCAAGCCGGGTTGGGCATCGCTTGCCTGCCGGATTTTATGGTGAAGGTGGCGTTGCAACGTGGTGAACTGCAAAAGGTGTTGGAAGGTTTCGTTGAGCATCAGGGATCTTTCCGGGTCATCTGGCCCTCCAGCAAATACCTGGCCCCCAAACTGCGCGTTTTTATCGATTTTCTTAGTGAACGGTTATTCCCGGTAAAAAAGGAATAAAAAGCCCGCCTAAGTGACCTTAAGCGGGCGACGTTACTGCGGTGTGAGCTTAGGCGAGGTCGAAACGATCGAGGTTCATCACCTTATTCCAGGCGGCAACAAAGTCCCGCACAAAACTCGCTTGGGCATCTGCGCTGCCATAGACTTCCGCCAGTGCTCTCAGTTGAGAGTGCGAACCGAAGATCAGGTCTGCGCGGGTTGCCGTCCACTTGAGCGCTCCCGTTTTGCTGTCGCGGCCTTCGAACACGCCTTCCTCGCCCACCGGTTTCCAGGTGGTGTTCATATCGAGCAGGTTGACGAAGAAATCGTTAGTCAGCGCCTGTGGCCGTTGGGTGAATACGCCATGCTGGCTTTGGCCCACGTTGGCATTCAAGACCCGCAGGCCGCCCAGCAGGACCGACATCTCCGGTGCCGTTAGCGTCAGCAGTTGCGCTTTATCGACCAGTAATGCTTCGGCCGGCACGTTGAATTGACGCTGCAGGTAGTTACGGAACCCATCTGCGACGGGTTCCATCGCTTCAAAGGAGTCGACATCGGTCTGTTCCTGCGTGGCATCCATACGGCCCGGGGTGAAGGGCACGCTGACAGGATGGCCGGCGTTGATCGCCGCCTGTTCCACGCCTGCCACACCGGCCAGTACGATCAGATCCGCCAGAGAAACACGTTTATTGTCCGACTGTGCGTGATTAAACGCCTGCTGGATCCCTTCCAGCTTGGCCAGCGTTTGCGCCAGTTGAGCGGGTTGGTTGATGGCCCAGTCTTTCTGCGGTGCCAGACGAATGCGTGCACCGTTGGCTCCGCCGCGCTTGTCGGAACCGCGGAAAGTGGACGCTGAAGCCCAGGCGGTGGATACCAGTACGGAGATCGGCAAACCGGAAGCCAGAATCTGGGTTTTGAGCGCGGCGATATCCTGATCGTTGATCAACGGATGATCGACTTCGGGGATGGGATCTTGCCAAATCAGCTCTTCTGCCGGCACTTCTGGACCGAGATAACGCGCACGCGGCCCCATGTCGCGGTGGGTCAATTTATACCAGGCGCGAGCGAACGCATCGGCAAGCTGCTCAGGGTGTTCATAGAAGCGGCGTGAGATTTTCTCGTACGCGGGATCGAAGCGCAGCGAGAGGTCGGTCGTCAGCATGGTGGGGCGCTGTTTTTTGGCGGGATCAAACGCATCGGGAATGGTGTCCCCGACGTCTTTGGCTACCCATTGATGGGCGCCTGCCGGGCTTTGCGTCAGCTCCCATTCGTATTCAAACAGGTGTCTAAAGAAGTCGTGGTTCCACTGGGTAGGGGTGGTTGTCCAGGTCACTTCCAAACCGCTGGTGATCGCGTCTTTCCCCTTGCCGGTGCCGAAGCTGCTCTGCCAGCCGAGCCCTTGCAGCTCTAAGCCCGCAGATTCTGGATCGTCGCCGACATGTGATGCCGGGCCTGCGCCATGGGTCTTGCCGAAGGTGTGACCACCGGCGATCAATGCCACGGTTTCTTCGTCGTTCATCGCCATACGGGCGAAGGTTTCGCGGATATCGTGGGCGGCGGCAACGGGATCAGGGTTGCCGTCCGGTCCTTCTGGGTTGACGTAGATCAGACCCATCTGCACGGCTGCCAGCGGGTTTTCAAGGTCGCGATCGCCGGAATAACGGCTGTTAGCGCCGCCGCTCAGTTCCAGCCAGATTTTTTCCGATCCCCAATAAACGTCATCCGGTTCCCAGGTGTCAGCGCGTCCCCCCGCATAGCCAAAGGTTTTAAAGCCCATGGATTCGAGAGCCACATTACCCGTCAGGATGATCAGATCAGCCCAGGAGATTTTGCGTCCGTATTTCTGTTTGATGGGCCACAGTAAGCGACGGGCTTTGTCGAGACTGACGTTGTCAGGCCAGCTGTTGAGTGGGGCGAAGCGTTGCTGACCTTCACCTGCACCGCCCCGGCCGTCACCGATACGGTAAGTCCCGGCGCTGTGCCAAGCCATACGGATGAACAGGCCGCCATAGTGGCCAAAGTCTGCCGGCCACCAGTCTTGCGAATCGGTCATAAGGGCATGCAAATCTTGTTTGACGGCGGCCAAATCCAGGCTGTTGAAGGCTTTGGCGTAATCGAAGTCAGGGTCCATCGGATCGGAAAGGGGGGAATGCTGGTGCAGTGGCTTTAGGCTAAGTTGGTTTGGCCACCAGTCCTGATTGGAAGGGCCGCGACGTGGTGCATTCAGTTTACCGCCGCCGGAAAACGGGCATTTACTTTCAGTTGTCATGGTGCGCTCTCTGCTTCTGTAGGTTCGCTCGTCAGGCCCTGTCTGTCCTATACCTGAGGAGCGGTTAACGTGACATCGCGGGCCAATGCACGCGTCGGGTGTTGCGCTAAATAACATAACCTCATTGAATACATTGGATTTTCATCTTCTGAGCCGGTAAAGAGCGAAGAAACACTCATGGATAAGCTTAGTCAGCGGCTGCGGATAGATAAAATAGGTATAGTTGAATGTTGTGATAGTCCCTGACTATTCATTACCCGAGCATTGATAGCCATGAATGCGTTTGAAACAGGACGCTGACCCTAAGCTGTTGTTCTTCACTTACCAGTGATAGCTTATGCCCACCTCGAATTTGTCAGACACATCGACGTCGGCGCCGTTTTTACTCATGTTATTGAATTCATAATTGATAAATGCCTGCATGTTCTTATTAAAGAGCCAACTGAAACCGATTTCTTCGTAATTCAATACACTCTCGTGTTTTCCCGAGGAGTTTTGTATAAGGCGCGTATAGCCAACGTTGGGCTGGAACTTGTCCGTCAGCCGGTATTTAGCGAGGATTTCATAGCTGGAAGATGAGCCACAATTATCGGATGTTTGTGGTTTTATGGCACTATCGCTTTGTGTAAACACGGCAGCGAGATAGGTTCTTTTTTTTGCATATTTCACCCCTTCTGCCAGAGTATTTATTTTTCTTCCGTAATCGGCATTATTATTCTGCTGCTGAGTAGATAAGGATGATGATGCTGCAAAAATAGTGGTGATCGCCGGCGTCAGTGCGTAACTGAAGGAGGCGGCGATACCATTACCATTCTGCTTACTTATTGTCTGTTCATCACTATTGCTTTTGAATTGATACTGGAGTGCGATAGCGGCGTTACGCTGTAAAATTTTTAATTTTTTACGGTAAGTCAGTAGGTTGAGTGCTCGGCCACGCATAAAATTGTCTATATAGTTGTAAGACATTTCTCTGAATAATGGTGAACGGTCAGTAAGGGAGGTTACGTCATATAAGGCGCCCCAATTCCTACCTATATTTATACTGCCCAATGCTGGGTTTTCCATACCTAAGTAGGCGAGTCTGGTGCTGTTCCTGCTGGCGTCGGCAAAACTGACGGTATATTCCCAGTGCGCATAGGCTCTCCAGTGCTGGCCGAGATTTCTTTTTCCTAACAGACCAAAGTAGATATAACTACGGTCACCATCGTTGCGAACATTACTGCTGGAATAACGTCTGGCAATAATGGTGCCGTAAAAATCCAACCGCTCCTGACCATTGTCTTTGAGTGTAATCGCAAAGGTGTTTGAGCAAAAAAATATCGATAGTGCACAAAGGCACTCGGCTAACTGGCGGGGATAAATGCGTACTAACATCAGCGGAAAAATCCTTTATCTTCAGAAGTTGAAGTGAGGAAATTGAGTGAATAGCATTTTTTGCTATCGTAAGTGAACGCTCAATTCCCCTCTTATTTTTTTGCTCAACATATTGCTTCTGAAAGTAAAAGTATTTTAGGGTGGGGTGATATTTTATTATTGTATTTTATCAAGCATTTTGTATATGAGTGAAGTAACTCAAGATGCCGTTGGTAATCGCTGTGGCGATTTTATGTCTGAATACCGCCGTTCCAAGCAGTTTTTCCTCTTGAGGATTGGTAATGAACGAGGTTTCAACGAGCACAGAGGGAATATAGGGCGATTTCAATACCACAAATGCCGCCTGTTCCGTGTTTTTGGAATGCAGATGATGCATTGGCGCAATGTGTTTAATGATGTGAGAACCCAGGAGAAGGCTTTCTTTTACTGTTTCCGTCTGTTCCAAATCGAAAAGTATTTCTTGTAAATAATGATCTTTTTTAATGACCGCAGGGCTGGCGAGATCGTCGGCCGCATTTTCACTGTTCGATAAGTACTTTGCCATCGCACTGCTGGCGCCTTTATTAGATAGCGCGAAAACGGAAGCACCGCAGGCGGAAGGACAGGTGAAGCCGTCCGCATGGATTGACATAAAAAGATCGGCATTGTGTTGATGGGCAATTTTTACGCGGTCATAAAGCGGAATAAAAACATCGTCGGTACGTGTTAGGTGAGCATTAATTCCATGCTGAATGAGCAAGGCACGAACGTTTTTTGCAATATCCAACACCACATGCTTTTCCTGAGAACCCGCGTGTCCAATGGCGCCCGAATCAATACCTCCATGACCCGGATCAAGCACGACCAGATATTTCTTGTGTGGTTTTTTAGCGTCTGGAGCCATCGGTACTTTCCTTGCATGCTGCAGGCCCTGTGCATGAGCTTGCGAAATCTTGATATTTGATGCCAAGACCGCCAGACCGGCCAAAATAACCGTGCGTCTGGATGCTGTGATTTGTAATGATTTTTTCTTATTCATTGGGCCACCGTAGAGGATATAAGTTGATATAACGTTATAACATAACAATTTTAGCGGCTCGACTTATCGACTGTTAGCACCCGTTAATTTCTATTTCATTTCATGAATTTCCCTAGTCTTATAATCCGTATTTTTCTGTTTAATTGGTGTTGTTATCTGTGTTTTTTATGTTTTTAAATTGTTAATTTCAAATTTGAAACATTATGCAATCAATTATTTCAAATGATAATTTTTATCATTTGAAAATGTTATGTTATAACGTATAAATCAAGGGTGATCCTCAGCAAGGAGCAACGATTGTCTTTGGCATAAATGCAGTTTCTCTTCCAGGGGAGGTAAAATGAATATAAAACCCTATAAAAAAGACAAATTGAATGTTGTGGCTGTGCTTGCCGTATCCCTGAGCACCGTCATCGCCATGCTCGATAGCACTATCGCAAATGTGGCGCTCCCTATCATCGCAAAAGATTTTGCCGTGTCGGAAGCGGCTTCAATATTGATCATCAATGCATATCAATTTGCGGTTATTGCTTCTCTATTGCCATTTGCCGCATTGGGGAGAACTATTGGTAATAAAAACATCTTCATGGCCGGCGTAATTCTATTTGCATGCTCTTCTATGGGATGCGCGTTGTCAGAAACGCTAGATACGTTGACGCTATTCAGAGTTGTGCAAGGCTTTGGCGCAGCGGCTATTCTCAGCGTCAATGCGGCACTGATTAAGGAGATCTATCCGGACAAATTATTGGGCCGGGGGCTGGGGATAAACGTCATGGTAGTTTCCGTATCCGCAGCGGCAGGGCCATCGATCGCCTCAACAATATTGTCTCTGGCCAATTGGAACTGGTTATTCACTATTAATGTTCCTATTGCTTGCCTTTCACTGTTGCTGAGTGTTATCTCCTTAGCCCCTAAGCCCCAGCGCAATGTAAAGTTTGATACAGGAGGCGCTCTTTTAGTTTTCGCGCTGTTTATTTTTTTCTCGTCATTTACGTTGAGCATGACGAAGAGTTCTTTCTTGTCGGCAGCAGCTAGCTTTGTAGTTTTCGTTGCATTGGCAGTACTGCTTTACCTGAATCAACGGCGGAAACAAGCTGCGGCGATGATTCCAGTGACGATATTTCGTAACGCTACGCTGACGCTGTCACTATTGATGTCGATGTTTTCTTACAGCACACAGTTGCTGGCCTACGTGTCGCTGCCTTTTTATTTTCATAGCATATTGCAAAGAAACGTAGTGGAAATCGGTTTACTGCTGACTGCATGGCCATTAGCGACTATGGTGACATCCTTGATTTCTGGCGATCTTATCAAAAAATATGATCCCAATATTATTGCAGTAGCAGGACTATTTTTCTTGCTTATGGGCATGGTGTTGATGGTTTATCTGCCAGATGTTCCTTCAAATACGGCGATCGTTTGGCGTGTAGCGATTTGCGGCATCGGTTTCGGGTTGTTTCAGTCACCCAATAATTTCTTGATCATGACGGCGGTATCACACGAGAACAGCGGTATTGCCAGTGGATTATTGGGCAGTTCGCGGTTAGTGGGGCAAATCGTCGGTTCCGCCATGGTAGCAATATTCTTTAATTTTTATGGCTGTCAGGCAACGAGCATAAGTTTGGTTTCGGGCGCTGTTTTTTCATTTCTTTCCCTAATGGTTAGCTATATGCGTTTTAAATCAATACGCTCTTAATCATGCATAAATAAGTTAGAGGTTTCAATGAAATTGGCAAATTTGGCTCCATTTATCCTCGGATTGGTGATGATGTCGCTTTGCGGTTGTACCACATACAACCCAGTAGCCTTACAGCAAAAGGCTATTGGACAAGAGGGGGATTATTACCATCTTCAGCCACAGGTCTATATTGGTGACCACCTGAAGTATGGATTAAAGGATGGCAGTGGTGGCGAGATGAACGTGGCGAAAATTGAACCCCATGCCATTATTGCCGATACGGGGGAAATAATACCTTTTACACAGATTTCTTTCCTTGAACGGCAGGATATTTCTAAAGGCAAGACGGCTGCGCTGGTTGGCGGTGGGGCTGTCGCCACAACCGCAATTGTTATTGTGGCCGGATTAACCATTCTGGCAGCGGGCATCACTGCTTCGGTAGCCTAATGACGCTGAAGAGGCTAAAACAAAAAATTGTATCAATGAGACAATGCGAGGGGAATGATGATCAGTAAAATAAAACTACTTGCTACCATCTTGTTGGCGGCATTTTCATTACCGACGACTAGCAGCGCCAACGGAGATATTACGACAAAAATTGCCGGAAAAGACACTGAAGTATTGCATCCGGTTTCTGATAAATATAACCGTATTGTTATCACCGGCAATTGTCCATTTGGTGTGATATTGGCTAATGATTCAGCCTATAAACATGTCATCGGCGTTGGCCCTTGGGCTTTTACGCATTCCGACATGAATGTACTGAAAGATATGAAACCGGATATCGGCAGGATCACCACAGACTTTATCAATAATGACTATACGGTCAATATGGAATCGTTGATGAGCCTTAAACCGGATATTATTTATTACTATGGTAAAAGTCAGGATGATCACTTGGAGCGGGCAGGGGTGCCCGTCATTAATCTCGACGCTGGCGGGAAAACCAAGTATGAACCGATGGTAACCCAGGTTTATTGGGAGAATAAGTTTGCGGAAACGCTTGGATTACCCCATACGCATAAATTCAAAAGCGCTTGGGAAAACATGTTGACAATGATCCAACCTTATGCTGCTGATATCAGGCAGCAACATGTCAAAGCATTGTATCTTGAAGAAAGCGATGGCAAACAGCTCAAGGTGAGTGGCCCTCACACCTATGGCGATACCTACCTAAAAATGGCAGGAATGGAGAATGTTGCTGGTAGTTTACAGGTCAGCGGTGATGCTGGGCGTTACATAAATGTCTCGATGGAGCAGATAATGCAATGGGATCCTGACGTGATTTTTGTTGTCTTCGGCAGTGCCAACGCTCTGTTGGAAGGTAAAATCCCAGGTCAGGACTGGAAAGATCTCCGAGCAGTAAAAAACGGCAAGGTTTACTCAACGCCGGTAGGGATACATAACTGGGGGGGACTCTCTGCAGAAACATCGCTGTTGCCATTATTTATGATCAGTAAATACAATCCAGAATATATTAGTGCTGAAAAGCTGAAGGATATAACACGAGATTATTATGAAAAGATGTTCTCTTACGCCATACCGGAACGTTTATTGAATGAGGTTTTGGCTCAGAGATAATTCGCGTAAATTATTTTATGGTGAAAAATATAATAATTAAACCTCTCTATGGAAGTAATGGTTATGCCTGATAGAAAAAAATATGCCGCCATAATGGCTGGGCTATCTGTGGTTTTATGCCTTGTTGCCGTCGCCTCATTATTTGTCGGTAGATACTCTTTGTCGGTTGACGAAATAATGCAGGTTTTATTACATGCGAAATTGTCTGCAAAGGATGAAGCCAACTACTCCGTTATTTTTAGTTTGCGTATGCCAAGAGTCATCGCGGTGATGATGGTCGGTGGGGGATTATCGGTTGCTGGTGCCACTTTTCAAGCCGTGTTGAAAAATTCACTGGCTAGCCCGGATGTGCTGGGAACCTCCTCGGCCTCTGCTTTTGGCGCAGCTCTTGGCATACTGTTTAGTTTTCCTTTTGCGTTGAGTTCGTTATGTTCATTATTTTTTGGCATATTGAGTCTAGTGCTTGTGTTTGGTATCTGCCATTTAAAAAAACGGCAGGATGAACTTACCACTATTCTGTCAGGAATTATCATCGCTTCGGTATTCGTGTCTTTTATATCAATAATTAAGTATGTGGCCGATCCACAGGATACATTGCCGGCCATCGTTTTTTGGCTGATGGGCAGTTTTGCGTCAGTGCTTAAAGAGCAAGTTTACTGGCTTATTCCACTGTATGCGATCAGTTATTTTGCAATCTATACGTTAAGGTGGAAAATGAATATTATCTCGTTGGGGGATGATGAAGCAAAAATCGCGGGTCTTAATCCGCAGCGGATAAAAGTAGCATTACTTTTTTTATCCGCAGTATTGGTCTCTGCTTCAGTCACTATTGCTGGTGTTGTCGGTTGGGTTGGGCTGGTTATCCCTCATCTGATTCGAAGCGTGCTCGGTTGTAACCACGGTAGGCTGATTCCTGCTTCGGCGCTTGGTGGGGCATTATTTCTGTTGATTATTGATAATATTGCCAGGAGCGCCACTTATGCGGAGATCCCTATCGGAATTTTGACCGCGCTCATTGGGGCTCCGTTATTTGCACTGCTTTTCATTATGAGTCGTAGATATGATAACAGTTGAACAATTGTCCTTTGGTTTTAAAGGCTCAAGAAAAGTTATAAACAATATTAGCTTCCATCTTGAAAAAGGAGACATCCTTTGTGTGATGGGGCCAAATGGCGCAGGGAAAACGACACTGTTGAAAAGTCTATCGGGTATCTATCAACCGGTATCCGGTGCCTGCGTGATTGAGGATATTGATAACAGAAAAGCACGGCTCGCTTACGTTCCTCAGGCGAAGAAATTACATTTCTCTTACAGCGTTCTCGATTTTGTTTCTTTTGGTTGCTCACAGCGAAAAGGTTTTTTTTCGAAACCAGGTAAAGAGGATTTTGATAGATCCTCAGAAATTTTGAATAGGCTTGATGTTGGTAGGCTCAGAGGGAAATGTATTAATCAGATCAGCGGCGGTGAGTTGCAAATGTGCTATTTTGCTAAAGCGTTAGTTGCGGAACCTGATGTGATTGTTCTTGATGAGCCAGAATCTAATTTGGATTTTCAAAACCAAGCGAAAGTTATTGATATGCTGTGGGCGTTATCAAGAGAGAGAAAGGTAACTGTAATTTTTAACACGCATTTTATCAACTACGCGGAGAGTATTTCTGATAAATGCTTATTAATGGATAAAGAACACTATATATTTGGTGAAAAAAATGCTCTTCTTCAAGAGGAGTATCTGGAAGAATATTTCCAGGTGCCCGTAAGAAAATATCGTTATGAGGGCGAAGGAGGGCCTGATGAAGCGTTTGTCATCAGGCCACATAAGTTGAACTGACATGTGATATCAAGGTCGAAAAGTTTTATTAAGGGATATCCCTCATTGCGGTTCGGGTTTCTCTTAATTAAGCTGAAACAGCAGCACAAATCGTAACCCAAATAAGGAGATAATCATGACTGATTTACCCTCTGCGGATCGTAATCCAACCCCTGATATCGCGGAAGAAAATGCTTTCTTCCCATCACCTTACTCACTGTCGCAGTACACGTCGTCAAAAACTGATTTTGACGGTGCCAGCTACCCCAACGCGTATCGGGGGGGAAAATGGAAGGTATTGATGATCGCCTCGCAGGAGCGTTATTTGATGATGCAAAACGGCAAATTCTTTTCTACCGGCAACCATCCGGTCGAAATGTTGTTGCCGATGTACCACATGGATCTTGCCGGTTTTGAGATAGATATCGCCACGCCGTCGGGCGATCCGGTCAAACTGGAAATGTGGGCCTTCCCTGGTGAAGATGAAGCGGTCAAAGCCACATATGAAAAATACCGTAGCCAGCTCAAGCAACCAAAAAAACTCTCTGATGTGGTGAAGGACTTGGACGCCGGCAATTATATTGCCGTCTTTATTCCGGGTGGTCACGGGGTGCTTAATGATATCCCCTTCAGTGAAGACGTTAAGAAAACCCTGTTCTGGGCGCACGACAATGATCGTTACGTTATTTCGCTTTGCCACGGCCCGGCCGGTTTACTGGCTGCTGGGCTTGGTGAGGGCAAAGACGATTTCTTGTACCGTGGGTACGAAATGTGCGTGTTTCCTGATGCGCTCGATACCGGCGCTAATATTGATATCGGCTATATCCCAGGCCCGATGCCTTGGCTGGTGGGCGAGCGATTGCGTGAATTGGGCGTTTCAATCCTTAATACCAATATCACCGGTATGGTGCATAAAGATCGGCGGCTGTTGACCGGTGACAGCCCACTGGCTTCCAACAATCTCGGCAAGCTGGCTGCACAGACGCTGTTGGCCGATGTCGCTGGGCGATGAGCGTGGACATTGCTCAAGAGGCCTTTCTCACTGCACTGGCTATTGAGCGTGCGGACACCCTCTCTGTCATTCAGGAGAGGGTTCGCGCCTTCGCAGCTCCGCAGGGTTTTGATCGCTTCGTGTTATTTTCTACTGCCGCCAGGGAAGATGAGGGGGTTGATCGCATCTACTGGGTCGAAGGCAATTGGTTCGGCGATGGCGAAGCGGTGGATGCCGTAACCTATCTTCGGCACTGTCCGGTAACCCGGCATATGCTGCAGGCAACAGAACCTTTTTTCTGGAGCAAGGCGCAGACGGAAAAGGGGAGCTGCTATCAGATTGTTCGCACGCCTCGCGGCCGAGGCGTTCATGGAGTGCAGATCCCGATATTCGGCCCGTCCGGGTTGGAAGGTGCGGTCAGTTTCGGCGGCGAGTGCATTGAAAGCTCTCCGCCAATTCGGTTGGCGATGCTAATCGTGGGCACGGCGGCTTTTGTCTCTGCGCGCAGGTTACTTGAGTTGCCAACAGAGGCCACGCTTGGCAAGTTGTCGGCGCGTGAGCGTGAAGTGTTGGCATGGACGGCTGCCGGGCGGCGCCAGGCCGACATCGCTGCCACGTTGGGGCTGTCGGAGCGAACGGTGGAAAACCACCTGCGCCGAATACGCCGGCGGCTCGGCGCAACCACGACCGCTCAGGCGATCGGTGTAGCGATCCGCAACGGTGAGATTGAAATGTGATGCCAGGCCAAAAAACCAGTTGGGTTTATCCCGGTGGATTTTTCTGAGCATTAAATACGCGTTTATACTTGTAAGGCGTAAGTGTATTAAGGATTGCCGGTTTTGACTGGCAGACATCTGGAGGGTAAAGACGCAACTGCCGGAGTGATGCTGTTGAGAGGTGATGTATGCACATTTACAAGCATGCGTTGTTGTTGATCCAAAATGAGACGGACGGTCAGCTCATGTTGGCGCATGCCGAACGTCTTGCGAAAGAAATGGGCACCTGTATCACGTTAGGGCATATCAGCGAAGATTATAGAGAGTTGGATTACACCAGCGATGCCTTAACCAAGGATCGTCAATCACATGAAGTGATTGAAGCTAAGGCGATGCTTAGCCGTCTGGCTGGGTCTGCCACTTTTGGCGTCAAGGTAAAGTCGATCGTCAGTATCCATAGATTCAAAGACGTTCAGGCAGTGATCGACAGTGAAGGGATAGATCTGGTTATGCTGGGTCATGAAAACCGCTTTTTGGGTGTTTACACCTCCTTTTCTTTCGAATTCATCAACCGTTTAACCGTTGATGTGCTGATTGTTCATGTTCCCCCCGAGCCAATAATTTCATCGCCTTGAGGGCGCGGGTGAGCAGGTGGGTCTTATCTGTATGTGAGGATAAGCGGCAGACAGAGTCACGCCGCACCAGGCTTTTGCCACCGTGTTTCAGATAGACTTAAAATAATGTCTGCTTTTTGCTCCTGGGTAACCTGATGCGTTTGTATGCAGAGAATGGGGTAAATACCCGGCGCGTAACGGTGTCGAGTATTTTTGCACCTAAAATGAAGGTTTAGCTATCTTCAAGGCTGGCTGTCCGTCAGCATGATGGAATAGTGAATCCCCTGTGGCAGATTGATTGAGAATGGCTTATTGAGTGTCAGTGGGATGATCTGTGGCGCAACCGGTATTGTCTTGACACTGTCACCTACTAGGCGGCCATTTACGTATCGCTCGAGATGATAGTAATTTATCTCACCACTGATCTCAGCCGTTCTGTTTCCTTTACCTGGAGACAAATCGATATACATCGTCGCTGCGGCAAATTTTCTGTCCAACTCAGAGGCGAATGCTTTTCCAGACAACGGACGGAGTGCGTACGTCATCAAATGACGGGTATTTTCTTTTTTCAGAAGGCTTTCTGCGGTTACGGTTACTGTGGTTGGCTCTGAAACTGGCGACTGCATTTCCGTTCTTAGGTACTGGGTTTTGTTTTCTGAGGGCACAGAACTACATCCCATCAGCACTAAACATAAAACAGCGACTCCTGTCATTCTGTTCAATTCAAATTTCCTTTTTCATTATCAATAAATGATGGTTGTGCTGTCAGTATCGGCAGGGTTCAGAAATAGTTGATACTGTTATGCCCTAAGGGTATGAAAAGGGAAAAATATCTTGCTCATGAGATAAATGTTGCTAGTCGCCACTGCGTTGGTAGTTATCATTTACGTTGGCTACTCTGCCCCTTAACGATTGATGACAAAGTGCAATTTCTGCTTTTAGCTTAGAGGAGACTACGAGTCGTTCAGCCGTCTGCTTGGTGCCAAAAGCGGAAGTTGGAGTGCCAGACGCCCTCTAAAAATAATGGTTCGTTTTGTAGGGACATTTACAGTAGCTATTCACCACTAAATGTTAGATACAAGAGAAGGGATGGGATAGACAGAACCTTTCAGTACGGAAGCCGGCTACGGCGCCATTTGCCTACGGTACTCTATTCAACAGCTGCTGGCGCCTCCATGCCGCTGACGCGGCATAATTCTGGCTTTTCAACCGCTCAGTTCTGGCAGTTAAACAACAGAAAATATAGGTATGGGTAACGACAAAAACGCCAGTTTAAAGCAGGTATGAGTGTCCGCTTCACGCTCAAGCCTGCTTTAAAAACAGGCTTAACGTAGGATATTTTAATAAATAGTCATAAAAAGGCTCCAATTGGAGCTAAATGCGTTACAAGAATAAATTTTCATTCACATCATTCTTAAAGTAAGAATGAATAAACTTTATAGAAATTGCTAGCAGACCCAAACCAAATATATACTTTAATATATCCATAATAGAAGAACCAAAAATTTCCAGCTTAGATTGCAAATAAGTTATTTTACGAAGGTTCATTATCTTGTTATCAACAAAAACAAGATCTGCCGTGCCATATATTTTAATTTTTTTGCTTTTATTAACTAGTCCATACAAACTCCCTTCAGAAATAATAATCTCCGATTCTGGCCTTAACGACAAATTTTTCCCGTTGATACTAAACTGGGAGATACCTGTTGCTCTCAGTGAAGATAATTTCCCATTGCTTATGTCATCATATATTTTATCAAGCTTCTGGTATATTTTTTTATAGAAAGCA
This sequence comes from Serratia sp. CoH_122_TC_1, assembly GCF_058191755.1. Taxonomy (NCBI): domain Bacteria; kingdom Pseudomonadati; phylum Pseudomonadota; class Gammaproteobacteria; order Enterobacterales; family Yersiniaceae; genus Serratia; species Serratia sp. CoH_122_TC_1. The sequence goes on along the minus strand of NZ_JBXWLA010000014.1, from coordinate 61,309 downwards.
AAATCAGTCTTGAGTAGTACGGAAGGGCTATTGTTGTAATTAATAATATCATCTGGTTTTAGGACGAGTAAAAAACCCGTTAAGTAATTTGCATTAATGCTATAAGTATTTTTCAAATCCGATATTTGCTGGTATTCACACTTCATCTTCTTATTTTTATCAAGACTAGATAGAGGTGCAACATGATTTTCAATTTTATATTTTTTATCATTTATTATTATATCGTATGTATAATCATGTAAAATACCATTCGTTGTTATTGGCATAAATGCGAAAGCAACCATCAATTGTGCATTGTTTGATTCAAATTTTATTTGAGAGTCAGTAACACTTGAGGCTAGCATAAATTCATCATCTTGCTTGCTCAAACTTAACCTTGATGCTGCTTTAGGCATCACATCCGCGGATTCACCTTGTATGAACCCCATCATTGGAAGTTTCTGTGTGATTTCTAGCTTTTTTACATTCAGAAAAGATTTTTTAGCATCAAGCGGTACATTGCGAAGTAAATCTGGAAGGGCATAACAACCGGAGACAATATAAATATCAGCACCACTTAAACCCTTTATATCATTATATATCAAACTGCCATTTTTAATTACATCCAGATACGTTGGCGTGTCTGTTTTTTTATCATTTAAAAACCCAAATGATTTCTCTTTATCTTTTACACCTACATAGGTGATGTCTGAACCTTCAGATATATCCATCTCAATCTCTACCGCCTGCCGGGCAAACAATAAATATATAATGGCGGTTATAAGTACGGCTATTATTATTGCGGAAATTAATGGGATCATTGCCGATAAAATCATTGGAATATGTTTTATCTTATTAAGATGGAAAAGGAGGGAATTTGATAAACACATAAACAGCGACAATAAAATCGCCCCAAAAAGATTATATAGTATATTTAACAAAATATTATTCATAGCTATATCGTCTAATGTGTGTATTAACACCACATCTGTTATTGTTAGTACGATCCATGTAATAGCTAACAATGTTAAATAACCTTTAATTCTATGCTGTATAAAAACAGATGCAATAAATACTGCAACAGCAGATATGAGGTACCATGCGCTTTCCAGTGAAAAATAAAATTGTTTTATGTAATCAAGTTTCATTGAGCATTCATAACAATTACCTTTTGTGAAGGCAGCGGTAAAATATTGAAATAGAACGCCACTACAAAGAAGAAAAAAAATCGAGGAAATATAGAAAAATGCCAAGATCGTAAAGTCAATTTTTTTGCTAAATATCTTTCTTACAATTTCTCTTTCTGATACAAAAGCCATAGCAAATCCATATATAAAGCCTTTAAGGTTGATTTTTAATCATACGCAACAAACCATCGACTTTCTAGCAACCAATTTCATTACTCGATACAGTGTTGATGGCTGAAGACTCTATCTACGACAAAGTTCCTGCCTAGAGCGCTGTTCACCTTGATAGTCTTGCTCGGTGCCGCTGTTGCTGCGTTGTTTGCCAATGACGGCGCCGCGCTGATCCTGACGCCGATTGTGATTGCGATGCTGCTCGCATTGGGGTTCAGCCAGGGCACGACACTGGCCTTTGTCATGGCTGCAGGATTTATTGCAGATACGGCCAGCCTGCCGCTCATTGTTTCTAACCTGGTGAATATCGTCTCGGCGGACTTCTTCTGTCAGGGCTTTGCGCAGTACGCCTCCGTTATGATCCCCGTAGATGCGGCAGCGATTGCGGCCACGCTGATCATGCTGCATCTCTTCTTCCGCAGGGATATTCCGGCAACGTATTAAGTTTCGCTGCTGAAGACGCCTACCAGTGCGATCAAGGATCCGGCAACCTTCAGGGCGGGCTGGATTGTCCTGTTATTGCTGCTTGTTGGTTTCTTTGTTCTGGAGCCGCTGGGAATCCTGATCAGTGCGATAGCGGCGGCTGGCGCAGCAGTGCTGTTTGTGGTGGCGAAAAGAGGTCATTCCATCAACACCGGAAAAGTCCTGCGCGGTGCGCCATGGCAGATCGTTATTTTCTCACTGGGCATGTACCTCGTGGTCTATGGCCTGCGCAATGCAGGGTTCACGGAGTACCTGTCTGGCGTGCTGAATCTGCTGGCAGACAAGGGGTTATGGGCAGCGATGTTCGGCACCGGCTTCTTGACGGCATTTCTCTCATCAGTGATGAACAATATGCCGACGGTGCTGTTTGTCACTCTGGCCGCGCTGGCGTGGCGGCTCTCTGTCACTTTGTAATGAGATACTAATATGAGCAACATTACCATCTATCACAACCCGGCCTGTGGCACCTCACGCAACACGCTGTAGATGATCCGTAACAACGGCAACGAACCGACGATAATTTATTATCTCGATATGCCACCGACCTGTGATGAGCTGATTAAACTTATTTCAGATATGGGAACTACGGTGCGTGTATTACTGCGTAAGAATGTTGAGTCTTATGAACACTTGGGTCTTGATGAAGAGAAATTTAGTGATGAGCAGTTGATTGATTTCATGCTTCAACATCCGATCCTGATTAATCGGCCGGTTGTCGTTACGCCGCTTGGCACTCGTCTTTGCCGCCCTTCAGAAATAGTGCTGGATATTCTACCGGAAGGCCAGAAAGGAGCGTTTACCAAAGAGGATGGCGAGAAGGTCATTGACGAATCGGGGAAGCGGGTTAATTAATCTGCCCACTTCAAAATATCGGACGCCTGTTTACGCTATGCGGGCGTCCGCTTCTCGCTCAAAGCTGCCATTCAAAAAAACAAAAGCAAAAAGCCCGCTTAGTTTTCTAAGCGGGCTTCTCTAAATTTGGCTCCTCTGACTGGACTCGAACCAGTGACATACGGATTAACAGTCCGCCGTTCTACCGACTGAACTACAGAGGAATCGTGTGAACGGCCGGAATCATAACGGGGTGTCGGCAGCATGTCAAAGGTGGATTACGCATTCTGTGACTGTTTGCTTACAGAATGCGCAACCCGTTGAGGTTTTAGCAGATTTAGCCCTATTCTGCGCGTTTTAGACGCAGTTGATAGTGGTAATGGCTGCGGTCAAGCAGGTAATCGGCATTGACACTCGGGCTCCAGGAATCGTCGCCGCCAACCCCCATATGAACGCCGTCCAGATTCAGCCAGGTACCGGCTTCCGGCTTTAGCAGGTGCTGGTGGCTGCACGCCATCAACTGGCGCAGGCCATAGCGGCTGAGAGAGAAGTGGAACAGCCCATCAATCTGCCAGTTGCCATACTGCAGGTTACGGGTGTCACAGCGCATGCCGTTTTCACCGGGGAAGATGTATGGCGTGTGCAGGTCTGCCAGCGGCAGTTGCCAACGGCCAAACTGCGCGGCGAGGCGACGATCCGGGTAGTTCTCATGTGGCCCAAGGCCCAACCATTGTGCCTGCGGGTGGATGTCTGCCAGTTGGCAATTCAGGCCAATACGTGCCGGTGGTGGCAGGCTGGCGGCGATATCGACGTCGACACTGACGCTGAGCACGCCTTGGCTGTCGAACAGCCACTGCTTGCGGCTGCATAACAGCGTTTGCCCATCAACCCCAAACCGATGTTCGCTCACCACGCGCACGCTGTCACTCAAGCGATCGGCCTGTAGCAGCGTGCAGTGCTCCTCCAGACGGTACATTCCCGCCAGCTTCCAACGTTCGACCCAGGCGTTGGGATCAATACGTTCGACTTCGCTGATGCCGATGTCATTATCCAGCGGTGCGCGGATAAAATTATCGCGCAGCGGGGTCAGCAATAGTGGGCTGCCGTGTTGCCACCACTGGGTTAAACAGCCGTTGTCGCGTGTAAACTGCCAGCGTTGGCTGCCATGGCTGATGTCGATCGTCTGGTCATTTTGGCTGAGCTGTGGGGCTACGCCGTTCGGTGCGACCGGTGGAATATGCAATGTGCGGGGGACCAACCATTGATCCCAGGCGCAGCGGTGGTTCGCTTCGGACCAGTCGGTAGCTTGCGGTTGCACCACTTCCACATTCAGCCACAGTTCACCGGGTTGATGAAGCATCGGCAAACGGTCGATCAGGTGAATGCTGGCGCTGCCCTGCGGGGGTAAGGAGAGATCAAGGCTGCCGCTGGCACGCTCTGTGCCATCCAGCTCCAGCCGCCAGTTCAGGCGTTCATTATCGGTATGGCGGAACAGATACTCGCTGCTGACGGTCAGCGTCAGCGTATTGGCGTCGAAGGTAAATTGGAAAAATTGCTGCGCCCGTTGCGCTTCAAACAGCGCAGGGTGTGGTGTGCGATCGGGGAATACCAGCCCATTAAGGCAGAATTGTCGATCGTTCGGCGTATCGCCAAAGTCGCCGCCGTAAGCCCAGTATTCCTCACCGTTTTCATCACGGCGAGTGAGCGCCTGATCGACCCAATCCCAAACGAAGCCCCCTTGTAAACGCGGATACTGACGGAACGCCTGCCAGTAGCGGTCAAAACCGCCGAAACTGTTGCCCATCGCATGGGCGTATTCACACAGGATCAAAGGACGGTGTTCATCCGGCAGGCCGATCCACTTCTTGATCGACCATTTGGGTACGGCAGGGAAAGGTTGATCCTGATCCACGCGGGCATACATTGGGCAGAGAATATCTGTTGCGGCACTGTTGGCTCCGCCACCTTCGTATTGTACCGGGCGGGTGGGATCCTGGCTTTTCACCCAGCGGTAGAGCGCGTCATGGTTGCTGCCGTGCCCAGACTCGTTGCCCAGCGACCAGATAATGATGCAAGGGTGGTTACGATCCCGCTGCACCATACGCGTTACACGTTCGCTCATTGCCGGTAGCCACAGCGGATCGTCAGACAACCGGTTCATTGGCTGCATGCCGTGGGTTTCAATATTGGCTTCGTCAACCACATACAACCCATAGCGGTCGCACAAGCGGTACCAAAGCGGGTGGTTCGGGTAGTGTGAACAACGCACCGCATTGAAATTGTGCTGTTTCATTAACAGAATGTCATGGCGCATCAATGCCTCATCCATGACCTGACCGTGCTGCGGATGATGTTCATGGCGATTGGTTCCGCGGATCAATAACGGCTGCCCGTTAAGTTTCAGCAGGCCATTGCTGATGTCTACCTGACGGAAGCCGACGTCGTAAGCTTCTACCTCGATGATTTCCCCTTCCGCCGACAGCAGAGCAAGCGTTGCACGGTACAGCGTGGGGCTTTCCGCGCTCCATAACGCCGGTTGTTCTACCGGCAAGCGCAGAGTGGTGCGATCGTCATAGGCACCCCGTTCGTCGATAATCTCGCTGCCGAACGCCTGGGTTTTCTCCCCCACGAGCTGGCCATTGCGCCATAGCTGCAACTGCACCCGGTGCTGCGTGGGTCGATTGACCTGTACTTCTGCCACCAGTTCGCCACGGCGAAAACTGTCGTAAAGCGGGGTGGTAATGCGAATATCGCTCAGATGCGTGGCCGGCTTATGCAGCAGGGTAACGTCGCGGAAAATCCCGCTCATGCGCCACATGTCCTGATCTTCCAAATAGCTACCGTCGCACCAGCGCAACACCATCACCGCTAGCCGGTTTTCGCCCGCCTGCAGCCAGGGGCTGAGGTCAAACTCGGCGGGCAGGCGGCTGTCTTGTGAATAACCAACCCAATGGCCGTTGCACCACAGATAAAACGCCGAGTTAACGCCGTCAAAAACTATGCGCGTTTGTCCTTCAGCCAACCAAGCGGGTTCAACCGTAAAGAGCCTGGAATAGCAGCCAGTCGGGTTCTGTTCCGGCACTAGCGGCGGATTAACCGGAATGGGATAACGCACGTTGGTATAGATTGGCGCGTCATAACCGGCAAGCTGCCAGTTGGATGGGACGTTAATCCGGTCAGCGTTGCTCAGATCCTGCCGCAGCCAGGCTTCGGGCACCGCCTGTGGGCGGGTGAAATAGCTAAAGTGCCAGGCGCCGTTCAGCGTTTTCTGGCTGTTGCTGGGGCTATCGTCACGCGCCGCGTTCAGATCGCGCCAGCTCGCAAAAGGCGGGTGCGCAGCCAGCCGTTGATAATGGGTGCAGGCCGGATTTTGCCAGTCACGGCGGGCAATAAGGTCTTTCAGGGAAGGCGGGGGCAGTGCACTCATCGGCGATCGTCCTGTCGGCGGTTTAGAGGGACATCATGCCAAATAAGATGCTGAGGAGTACCAAAAAAGTAAAGCGGTTACATTCAAGCTTGCAGGGCCGATCAAATAACCGCTTATTCAGGGGGCGGCAAACGGTAAATCCGCTGTGGGCGGCCCACCTTGCCGTAAATGATTTCTGCGCGTAGCTGCTGTCTGGCGGTGCAAAACTCCAGATAGCGGCGTGCAGTTGTGCGGCTTAACCCCATTTTTTGCGCAACGCTTTCAGCCGTGTGGCTCTCCGAAGGCGTCTCAAACAAGGCGCGGATTTTAACCAGCGTCAACTCATCGATGCCCGCCGGCAATGCCGTCTGAGGCTCACCACGGGCATAGGTATTGAACATCTGATCGATACGACGTTGATTAAGGCGTGCCTTATCCTTCAGCGCCTGATGCCGCTGGCTAAAGCGTACCAGCGTGTGGGTCAGACGATCATAGGCCAGCGGTTTGATCAGGTAGTCAAACACCCCATGGCGTAATGCTTCGGCGACGGTGTCCATATCGCTGGCGGCGGTGATAAATACGATACCGCCGGTATACCCGTTCAGCGTCAGTTCGCGCAGTAGCTCAATACCCTGGCCATCAGGCAGGAAATTATCCAGCAGGATCAGATCCGGTTTGAAGCGGTCGGTCATCATGCGGGCCTGCGCCAGGGTGCCGGCCAGCCAGATTTGCCGGCAACCGCCGTTCTGCCGGATAAATTCTGCATGCATCTCCGCCAACGGCGTTTCATCTTCAACGATCAGTATGTTCAACCATTCCATAGTCAACCTACGATTGAAATAAATATGCTAAGTAAATGTAAGTGAATTGCACCATCAAATAAAGATTTTCTCAGTAATAAACACCATAAAAATAATTAAGTAAATAAAGAACATTAAATAACTTATTAACCGGAAGGTGTTTGTGAAATAGGTCAATAATTCGCTATTTTTTTCTGTTTACCATTGTTTTATTAAATGCTTCTTATGATTTTATCTTCATGGTTTTTAAGGTTTTAATTGCCTTTAAAAATGTTAATTCACATTATTTTTTGTATTTTTTTTGTTATTTAATAGTTAACCCAGAGAGCGTGTTATGTTGGGCGACACCGTATTTAATCGAGTCAAAAGGTCAGATCACAAAAGTATCGCGCAGATTAATGCTTTCCTGCGCAGTAACGATCTGAATATTGACACCACGGTTGAAATATTTATTACCGTTACGCAAAACGATAAGTTGGTCGCCTGCGGCGGCATTGCAGACAATATTATCAAATGCGTCGCCATCAGCCCGCAAATGCGCGGTGAAGGGCTGGGGCTGACGCTGGCAACCGAGCTGGTGAATCTGGCGTATGAACGCCATCACACCCAACTGTTTATCTACACCAAAATACAAAATGAGCCGCTGTTCCGCCAGTGTGGTTTCTACCCGATTGCCCAGGTGCCGGGCATCGTGGTGTTGATGGAAAATAGCCCGTGCCGTTTAAAACGCTATGCAGCACAGTTGGCAGAGCAGCGTCGGCCGGGCAATACCCTTGGCAGCATCGTAATGAACGCCAACCCCTTTACGCGTGGGCATCAATATTTGGTGCGCAAGGCGGCAGAAAAGTGCGACTGGCTGCACCTGTTTTTAGTGAAGGAAGACACCTCACGTTTCAGCTACGAAGACAGACGGCGGTTGGTGTTGGCGGGCACGGCGGACATTCCCAATCTGACCGTGCATGAAGGCTCCCAGTACGTCATTTCACGTGCCACATTCCCCTGTTACTTCATTAAAGATCAGGGCATTGCCGACGACTGCTACACCGAAATCGATCTGAAGATCTTTCGTCAGTATCTGGCACCCGCGCTGGGTATCACCCACCGTTTTGTCGGCAACGAACCCTTCTGCGCCGTCACCGCAAAATACAACCGCGATATGCGCTACTGGCTTGAAACCCCAGCCTTGCCCAGCCCGCCTATCACGCTGGTAGAAATTGAGCGTTTGCAATATCAGGGCGTGGCGATCTCCGCCTCTTGGGTCCGCAAACTGCTGGCCGCGGGCGACTTTCACGCTGCCGCGCCGCTGGTTCCGCCAGACACCCTTTACTACCTGCAAGATTTGCAAACGCAGCGCCGGGCCAAACCGGCGGCAAAACCCTTTGAATCCGCACAATCAGGTGAAAGATGAAAATTATCCGAGAAGCAATGGCCGGCACGCTGGAATCCAGTGATGTCATGGTACGCATCGCGCCCGCAGAGGGGCCGGAACACGATCTGCTGATCGCCAGCAGCGTGGAAAAACAGTTCGGTGAAGCCATTCGACAAACGCTGCTGGAGGTGTTGCAGCACTACCAGGTGGAGCCGGTGCAGGTAATGGTTGACGACAAAGGCGCACTGGACTGCGTGCTGCGGGCCCGGCTGGAAACCGCGCTGATGCGCGCCAGTGACAATGGTCAATTGCCGTGGGGGGTGCGCAATGAAAACGCTGAATAAACACCGCGTGCGCCGCAGCATGCTGTTCGTGCCCGGCGCCAATGCGGCGATGGTAAGCAACGCCTTTATCTATCAGGCCGACGCGCTGATGTTTGATCTGGAAGACTCGGTGATTCTGCGCGAAAAGGACGCGGCACGGCGGCTGGTGTATCACGCGTTGCAACACCCGCTGTATCAGGAAGTGGAAACCATAGTGCGCGTTAATGCACTGGATTCTGCCTATGGGCTGGCGGATTTACAGGCGGTGGTGCGCGGCGGGGCGGACATCGTGCGCCTGCCGAAAACGGACAGTGCACAAGACGTGGTGGACATGGACCGTGAAATTGCGGCTATCGAGGCCGATTGCGGCCGCCCGATGGGCAGTACCGGTCTGCTGGCGGCGATTGAATCGGCGGCGGGTATCACTCAGGCGGTGGCCATTGCCCATGCTTCGCCACGCCTGATAGGCATCGCGCTGGGGGCGGAAGACTACGTGCGTAATTTGCGTACCGAACGTTCGCCAGAGGGTATTGAACTGCTGTTTGCGCGCTGCTCGCTGCTGCAGGCGGCACGGGCTGCCGGTATTCAGGCCTTCGACACCGTGTATTCCGACGCCAATAACGAGGCGGGTTTCTTGCAGGAAGCGGCGTTGATCAAACAGCTTGGCTTCGACGGCAAATCTCTGATTAACCCTCGGCAGATTGAACTGCTGCACAACCTGTATGCGCCTACGGCCAAAGAAGTGGCCCATGCCCAGCGGGTGGTGGATGCCGCCGCAGCGGCAGAACAAGAAGGGCGCGGGGTGGTGTCGCTCAACGGCAAAATGGTCGACAGCCCGGTGATTGGACGTGCGCGGCTGGTGTTGCAGCGCGCAGCGCTTTCCGGCATTCGCGAAGCGTCGGCTCAGCACGGAGAGGAAGCATAATGAAACGTCAACAACGACTGATGACTCTGAATAACCTGGCGGATCTTCGCTGCTATCAGGATGTCTCCAAGGCCAACCAACAGGCGCGCAAGCCGCGTGATATCAAACGCTGCGACACGCTGGAACAGGCGGTGCGCCGCAGCGGTTTGCAGGACGGCATGACCATTTCTTTCCACCATGCGTTTCGCGGCGGCGATCTGGCGTTGAATCAGGTCATGGAAACGCTGGCGGCGATGGGCTTTCGTAACCTGACGCTGGCCTCCAGCTCGCTGAGCGAATGCCATGCGCCGCTGGTGGGTCATATCCGTAATGGCGTGGTGAACCGTATTTACACCTCCGGCCTGCGCGGTCCGCTGGCGGATGCCATTTCACGCGGCCTGCTGGCCGAGCCGGTGCAAATCCACTCTCACGGTGGCCGGGTAAACCTGATCGAATCCGGTGAGTTAACGATAGATGTCGCTTTCCTCGGCGTGCCGGCGTGCGATGAATTCGGCAATGCCAATGGCTACAGCGGCGAAGCCTGCTGCGGCTCGCTGGGCTACGCCAAAGTGGATGCCGACGCTGGGGGCACCGTAGTGCTACTCACTGAAAAAATCGTGCCATACCCGCATCATCCGGCCAGCCTGGCGCAGGATCGGGTTGATCTGATCGTGCAACTCGAGCGAGTGGGCGATGCCGACAAGATTGGTGCTGACGCGACGCGGATGACCTCCAACCCGCGTGAATTGCTGATTGCCCGCCGTGCCGCTGAGGTCATCGCCGGCTCCGGCTACTTTACGGAAGGGTTCTCGCTGCAAACGGGTACCGGCGGTGCCTCATTGGCGGTGACGCGTTTTCTGGAAGACAAAATGCGCGCACGCGGCGTGCGGGCGGGTTTTGCGCTCGGTGGCATCACGTCGACCATGGTGGATTTGCATGAAAAAGGGCTGATCGCCAAATTGCTGGACGTGCAGAGCTTTGACCGCGCGGCGGCGATGTCGTTAGCGCGTAACCCGAATCATATCGAAATCAGCGCCAACCAATACGCCAATTTCAGCTCGAAGGGGGCCTCGGTCGATCGGCTTGACGTGGTGGTGCTGAGCGCATTGGAAATCGACACTGGCTTTAACGTCAACGTGCTGACGGGCTCCGACGGCGTGCTGCGTGGCGCCTCCGGCGGTCACTGCGACACCGCCGCGGCTGCTCGGCTGGCAATCATCGTGGCGCCGCTGGTACGTGGCCGCATCCCAACGCTGGTAGAGCAGGTGACCACCTGTGTGACGCCGGGTTCCAGCATTGACATTTTGGTTACCGATCACGGTATTGCCGTTAACCCGGCGCGACCGGAGCTGGCACAGCGGCTGCAAGAGGCCGGGCTGCCGGTGGTTGGCATCGACTGGCTGCGGCAGCGCGCGCTGTTGCTGACCGGTGAGCCGCAGCCGATCACCTTTACCGACAAGGTGGTGGCCGTGGTGCGCTACCGCGACGGTTCGGTGATCGACGTGGTGCATCAGGTGGCGGAGTAACCCTATGTCTCGTGTCCCGCCCGAACTGGCGGCCAACCGCGCAGTGAGCCTGCCGGAACTGCTGACCAGTCGCGAATGCCGCCAGGCCCGGCAACAGGCCTGGCTGTCGCAACATCAATCCACACTGTTGGTGCTCACACTGGTGGTGCCTGGTGCGATAAAAGACAGCGGGCTGACGCGCAATATCTTCAACCTGGGGTGGCTGGCGCTACAGCAAATGTGGCGCCAGCAGGGCTGGCAGTGCCTGCATGCAGAAACGCTGGCGCTGTCTACCGGCTGCGAAGGTTTTATGGCGCTGGACGCCGATGCCCAACGGGTAAAGGACTGCGCCATTCAACTGGAGGTGCAGCAGCCGATAGGCCGCTTGTGGGATATCGACGTGCTGGACACCCAGGGACGCATTTTGTCGCGTCGCAGCCTGGGATTGGCGGAACGCCGCTGCTTGTTGTGCAGCCAACCGGCCAAAATCTGCGCCCGTCAGCGGCGGCACAGCAGTGACGAGTTACTGCAAGAAATGGAAAGGATGCTCAATGATGCGCTCGCAACCCGTTGAACACGCCAGCTGCACGCCTCAACCCGCAGTTAGCGGCTTCGCTCATACCGCCTACCGTGCGCTGTTGGTGGAAGTGAACCTGACACCCAAGCCGGGGCTGGTGGATCGCCATAACAATGGTGCCCACCGGGACATGAATATTGGCCATTTCTACCGCAGCGCCCGCGCTATCGGCATCTGGCTGCCGCGTTTTGTCCGTCAGGGCCGTGATGATGCATGTCGTCCGGTTGCCGAGCAGCTCCTACGGTTGCGCCCACTCGGCTTGGCCTGCGAAAACCACATGTTCCAGGCCACCGGCGGCGTTAACACCCATAAAGGCAGCGTATTTTCGCTCGGCCTGTTGTGTACCGCTTTCGGTCGCCTGTCCCAGCAGCAAAAAATCATCGACGCCGCCACCTTGTGCGCCGAAGTGGCGGCAATCTGCCGCGGTTTGGTGAGTAGTGAACTGCAACAGCACAACGCATTGCAGACCCCGGGCCAAAGGTTATTTGCCCTGCACGGCCTGAGCGGTGCGCGCGGCGAGGCTGAATCCGGCTTCGAACGGGTGATTAACGGCGCGCTGCCGTTGTATCTGCAGCACCTGATTGCCGGGTGCGATGAGCAGACGGCGCTGATGGACAGCCTGCTGTGGCTAATGGCCAACAACGATGACACCAACGTGGCTTCGCGCGGCGGTATCGAAGGCTTGCGCTGGTTGCAACAGCGTGCCGCTGAACTGTTGCAACAGGGGGGCGCGCAGGGTGAACAGGGTATGGCGCGTCTGCGGCAGTTCGATACGGACTGCATCGTACGCAACCTCAGCCCCGGTGGCAGCGCCGACCTGTTGATCGTCACCTGGCTGCTGGCTCAGTTACCGAACTAAAAACAATAACTCGTCTTCAGGAGGATCTTATGTCCGAAACCAAGGAAAAAATCTGGAAAGCGCTAACGCCTCTACTGGTGTTGGCGATCCTGCTATGGATACCCACGCCCGACGGTATGCCGCCGCAGGCATGGCGTTATTTTGCCATCTTCGTGGCGATGATTGTCGGTATGATCCTGGAGCCTATTCCGGCGACGGCGATCAGCTTTATCGCCGTGACCCTGAGCGTGCTGAGCGCCAACTGGGTGCTGTTTGGTGCGCAGGAATTGGCAGAGCCCGGTTTTAAAGCCGGTAAAGAGGCGCTGAAATGGGGGCTGGCAGGGTTCTCCAGTACCACCGTCTGGCTGGTATTCGGTGCGTTTATTTTTGCACTCGGGTATGAAGCTACGGGGCTGGGACGACGCATTGCCCTGTTTTTGGTTAAGTTTATGGGCAAACGAACGCTGACGCTTGGCTATGCGGTGGTGATCATCGATATCCTGTTGGCACCTTTCACCCCATCCAACACTGCGCGTACCGGTGGTACGGTCTTCCCGGTGGTGAAAAACCTGCCGCCGCTGTTTGACTCCTTCCCTAACGATCCCTCTTCGCGCCGCATCGGCGGTTACCTGATGTGGATGATGGTAGTGGGTACCAGCATCAGTTCCTCAATGTTCGTTACCGGTGCCGCACCCAACGTGTTGGGGATTGAGTTCGTCAGTAAGATTGCCGGGGTGCATATCAGTTGGATGCAGTGGTTCCTGGCGTTCCTGCCGGTGGGACTGTTGCTGTTGATCATCGCGCCGTTGATCTCCTATTACCTGTACAAACCGGGCGTAACCCACAGTAGCGAAGTGGCGACCTGGGCGGATACCGCGTTGGGTGAAATGGGCAAGTTGACGCGCAAGGAATACACGCTGATTGGTTTGGTGCTGCTCAGCCTGTGCCTGTGGGTGTTTGGCGGTAAGGTGCTTGACGCAACAACGGTTTGCCTGTTGGCGGTCTCACTGATGTTGGCGCTGCACGTGGTGTCCTGGAAGGAGATCACCAAATACTCCAGCGCCTGGAACACACTGGTTAATCTGGCGACGCTGGTGGTGATGGCCAACGGCTTAACGCGCTCCGGTTTTATCGACTGGTTTGCCCAGACCATGAGCACCCACCTGAACGGCTTTTCGCCCAATATGACGGTAGTGGCGCTGGTGCTGGTGTTCTATTTTGCTCACTACCTGTTTGCCAGCTTATCCGCACACACCGCCACTATGCTGCCGGTGATCCTGGCTGTCGGCAAAGGCTTGCCGGGGGTACCGATGGAGCAGCTCTCGATGTTGCTGGTGTTGTCGATCGGTATCATGGGCGTACTGACACCCTATGCGACCGGCCCAGGGGTGATCATCTATGGCTGTGGCTACGTGAAGTCGAAAGATTACTGGCGTATGGGCGGTATTCTCGGCGTGGTGTATATCGCGGCTCTGCTGTTGATCGGTTGGCCAATCATGCGTTTGTGGCTGTGATGTCCTAAATTCTCAGCGGCCATCGGGGGATGGCCGCTGAGCAGACCTGTGCCTGTGATGCCCATCACACACTTTCAGCGTTAACCTCTCCATCATAGCGAAGCAATAGCTAACACATTAAAAATAATCATAATCCTGGAGCCTCTGCGGATGAAAATAAAAACCTTATTGCTGTGCTTGCCGTTATTAATGACCGGGACTGCCCTGGCGGAAACCAACGACTATCAGCTGGAACAGGTATTGGTGATGAGTCGCCATAACCTGCGAGCCCCGCTGGCCAACAACGGCAGCGTGTTGGCCCAATCCACGCCTAAAGCCTGGCCGGCCTGGGAGACGCCGGGTGGCCTGCTGACCACCAAGGGCGGGGTGTTGGAAGTGTATATGGGGCACTATTTTAATGCGTGGCTGAAGCAGGCCGGGTTACTGCCGCAGGAAGGCTGCCCGACCGCCGGCAGCGTTTACGTCTATGCCAACAGCTTGCAACGCACGGTCGCGACCGCGCAGTTCTTTACCAACGGTGCTTTCCCGGGTTGCGATGTCGGCGTGCATCATCAGGACAAGATGGGGGAGATGGATCCGACCTTCAACCCGATCATCACTGACAACAGCGAGGCATTTAATCAAAAGGCGCTGGGTGCCATGAATGCCGAACTGGCCTCGTTGAAACTGGACGCAGCCTATAAGCAATTGGAAAAAATCATTGATTACAAAGACTCCAGCGCTTGTAAAACCGACAAGCACTGCGATCTGACCAAAGAAGTCAGCAAAATGAGTGCGGTACCGGGTAAAGAGCCGGGCGTGGCCGGGCCGTTGCGGGTGGGTAACTCGCTGGTGGATGCCTTTATGCTGCAATATTACGAAGGCTTCCCGATGAAGGAGGTGGCTTGGGGCAAAATCACCACGCCACAGCAGTGGAAGCAGTTGGCGCAGTTGAAGGACGGCTATCAGGATTCGCTGTTCACCTCGCCGGTGGTGGCACAGAACGTCGCCAAGCCGCTGCTGACCTACATCAATGGCGCATTGATTGGCGAACGCAAGCCGGACTCGCCGAAGGTGACGGTGCTGGTGGGCCACGATTCCAACATTGCGTCCTTGCTGTCGGCGATGGAGTTCCAGCCGTACCAACTGCCGCACCAATACGAGAAAACGCCGATTGGCGGCAAGCTGGTGTTCCAGCGCTGGCACGATAAGAAAAACGATCGCGATTTGCTGAAGATTGAGTACGTGTATCAATCTTCCGATCAGTTGCGTAATGCCACCCCGCTGACGCTGAAAACCCCGCCGCAGCGCGTGACAATGGCGTTAAAAGGTTGCCCCGTTGATAAACAGGGCTACTGCGCCTGGAGCGACTTCGAAAAAACCATGAAAGACATTCTGTAATCCTGCCGTTCCTCTCCTTCGGTTGCGGGGGAGAGGAATAATCATTGTTGCCCTTGGGTTCGGCGTCTAAAATTAGCGGTCGGCGTACTCACCATGGATGACACGTGTTCTCATCTTTTATCCCCAGTATTGAATGGTTGCACCTGAACGATTATCCGGGGCAGGTCGCGCGCTGCCGATTTTTATTGGCAAACTATCAGGACAGCTGTTTCGCTGATATAGGCATGACGATCCCCGATCATTTAACGAAAGCGGTGCCAAAAAGGCGGGCTGAGTATTTGGCCGGGCGTTATTTGGCGCGGGCATTGTTGGCGCCGCAGGGATTTGCTGATTTCACCTTGTTGCGCGGTGAAGACCGTGCGCCGCAGTGGCCACCGGGTATTGCTGGCGCTATCAGCCATAATGCGGATACTGCGCTTTGCGCCGTGCATCTGGAGCCTGGGCTGGGGGGGGTAGGTGTAGATGTCGAAACGCATATGCCCACTGCGCGGGCTGAAGAACTCTGGGGCGCTATCGTGAGTGAAGCAGAGTACGACGTGATACGCACTCTGCCATTGCCCTTTAACCATGCGTTGACGCTGGTATTCTCTGCCAAAGAAAGCCTGTTTAAAGCCTTGTATCCGCAGGTGCGCAGCTATTTTGATTTTCTCGATGCGCGGCTGGTGGCACTCGATACACAACGCCAGGCCTTTGAGTTAGAACTGCTCAAACCGCTCACACCGTCCTGCCATATCGGCCGCCGTTTCAGCGGGCGTTATTGGCAAGACGGTGACGACGTCACAACCTTTATGTTTGTATAAATTGTAATTTAATCAATTAATTATGTGCGTTGCACTGTCACGTCAGGCGCTAGATCCGCCTTCTGCGCAACAGATGGCGGGCACCTTCCGACACCAATAACAGCACCGCCAGCCAGATGGGGATATAGGTCAGCCATTCATCCCGGCCGATGCTCTCGCCCAGCAACAGTGCCACTACCACCAGCAATACCGGTTCCACATAGCTCAGCAGACCGAACAGGCTGAACGGCAGCAGGCGGCTGGCGAGGATATAGCATATCAGCGCAGCGGCGCTGATGACCCCCAGCAACGGAATTTGCCAATAGAGTGTTGGGCTGATACTCAGCGCCGCCAACGGCCCGTCTCCGCCGAAGGCGAACCCGGCCGCGACAGGTAGCATCAACGCCAGCTCACACCACAACCCACCAAGATTATCGGTGCCGAAACGGCGGCGCAGAATAAAGTAAACCGGATAGCCCAGCGCCACCACCAGTGTGGTCCAGGAGACGCCGCCGACCTGGTAGAGTTCATTACCGACGCCGATAATGGCGCAGGCTACCGCCAGTTTTTGCAGCAGCGAAAGCCGGTCACGGAATATCAAGCGGCCTGCAAGCACCATTGTCAGTGGCAGCAGGAAATACCCCAGCGAGACTTCCAGCGCTTTGCCATGCAGCGGTGCCCATAAAAACAGCCAGAGTTGAACCCCCAACAACGCCGAGCTCAGCGGCAAAAACAGCAGGCGGCGCGGCCGTTGTTTTATCCAGCGTAGCGTCTCGTTCACCCTGCGCCAGTCGGCGGAAAACACCATAAACAGCGTTAAAAAGGGGACCGTCAACAGCGTCCGCCAGCCAAAGACTTGCTCGCCGTTGAGCGGTGTGAGGGTCGACGTGTAGTAATACATCACGCCGAACAATATCGAGGCGATGACGGAAAGCACTATCCCTTTGATCACAAGCATCCTGAAAAGTTATTGATTTGATTGCCGGTACTCTAGAGAAGTTTAGCGCCGACAACAATGCTGCGTATCACACTGGACAATTGCCGGTGACGGGGTAGAATTGATACTGTGTATTAATACAGGCGTTTTACAATGACGCTCGATCTTTTTGAAGACGCTGTACCGCCGCCGTGGCGCGAACAGATCGCCCCGGGTGCGGTAGTGATGCACGGTTTTGTGCGCGATCATGGCCCGGCGTTGCTGGCTGCGGTTAATGGGGTGATCGCCCAAGTACCCTGGCGGCATATGACCACGCCGGGCGGCCACGTGATGTCGGTGGCAATGAGCTGGTGCGGTAACGGCTGGAGTAGCGACAGCCGCGGCTACCGCTATTCTGAACGTGACTCGCGCAGCGGTAAACGTTGGCCACCGATCCCGGATATCCTGATGGCGCTGGCAGATGAAGCGGCGCAACAGGCGGGCTTTGCCCCCTTTGTCCCGGATTCTTGCTTAATGAACCGCTACGATCCAGGCAGCAAACTCTCATTGCATCAGGACAAAGACGAGCATGATTTTGGCTCGCCGATCGTCTCCGTTTCACTGGGGCTACCGGCGGTGTTTCAGTTCGGCGGCATGCAGCGCAGCGATCGGGCTCAGCGCATCCCCTTGGCGCACGGCGACGTGGTGGTGTGGGGCGGTCCGTCACGCCTGTGTTTTCACGGCATAATGCCGATCAAAGAGGGCTACCATTCATTGGTGGGGCCACACCGTATCAATATCACTCTACGCAAGGCGCTTTAACTGTGGCTCTTTAGCCAGACACGCGACCAGATAATCGATAAACACCCGCAGCTTGGGTGGCAGGTGTTGATTGGGCGCATACAACAGCCACAGGCCACCGTGGTAACTGCTGAGGAAGTCCCATTCCGGCAGTACTTGCACCACCTCACCGCTGTCCAACGCCTGTCGGGCCGTAAAGTACGGCAGGCTGCCAATGCCAATATGCTGTTTTACCGCATCCAACCTTACGCCAGTATGGTTAGCGGCATAGCGACCGCGCACATTGACCGCTACCGTTTTACCGGCTCGTCGGAACTTCCAGCGGGCATCGTTGGGGGTTTCCCCCAGGTAAATGCAACTGTGGTACGCCAGATCTTGCGGGTGTTGTGGCGTGCCATGCTGCGCCAGATAGGCGGGCGTGGCACACAGCAGGTGTTCGATAGTCATCAACTGCCGGCCGATCAAGCCGGGTGACGGCCGCTCGGTAATGCGCAGAGCCAGATCGACCCGATCGTCAATTAAGTCCATATAACGGTCTTCCAGCCGCAGGCGGACGTCCACCTTGGGATAACGGCGTAAAAATGCCGGTATATGCGGGTGCAACACAAAGCGGCCCACGGCCTTGGGCACGCTGACGCTGATCAGCCCCTCTGGCTCTACCGTTCCGCGTCCGCTGAATTCCATCACCGATTGGGCGGCGTCCAGCATGCTGCGACAGCGTTGAAACACCTCTTCACCTTGCTCACTCAGGCGTAGCTTGCGCGTGGTGCGGTGCAGCAGTTGTAATGCCAACGCCTGTTCCAATTTGGCCAGGCTACGGCTGGCGGCAGAAGGGGAAGTGCCTAATCGGCGAGCGGCGGCGGAAAAACTGCCGCTCTCTACGACCTGAACAAATACGGCCATTTCGGCCAGCAGCGAATGAGAGAGATTTGTGCTCACAGCGCAAAGGTCCATTGTAATGTTGACGGATTATCCTTTGATTATGGCACGAATATAATAGGCTCTCTATTCAGGAGAAAAACCATGACCGAACGGCTTTATTATTACAGCGACGACTTACAAGGCGAAGCGCAGGTGCTGGCCTGCACCCCGATTGAAGAGGGTGGATACGCGATAGAGCTGGACGCCACGCTATTCCACCCGCAAGGCGGTGGGCAACCGGCCGACGGCGGTCAACTTGGTACTGTCCCGGTATTACGCGTGGCACAGCAGGGCGACAAAGTGCTGCATTTTACCGCTGAACCCTTGCCCACAGGGCCGGTGAAGGTACAGATTGAGGGTGAACTGCGCCGATTGCATACCCGTTGGCACTCTGCCGGGCACCTCATCGGTTGGTTGGGTGAAACGCGTGGTTGGCAACCGGTGAAGGCACACCACTGGCCAGGCGAAGGGCGGATCACCTTTGCACCGGGCGCGGAGCCGCAAACGTTGGATCAGGATTTCCTGCAAGCGGAACTGGCGCGGCTGATTGCGGCAGATTTACCGCGTAAGCAAGTGGCGGTTGATGGCCTGCGTCAGGTGGGGTTTGGCGCGTTGCCAACCTATGGCTGCGGTGGTACCCATGTGTCTTCGCTGGCCGCGCTCGGCACCGTCAACATCACTGCGCTAAAAGTGAAAAAAGGGCAACTGATTGTGCAGTACGAATTGGCTTAAAACCCTTTCCGGGCGGCTATTTTGCCGGCCCGGCCTGCCGTAGCATGGTGCAGAAGGCACACTGGCATCCCGCCTGCGGCAGCGCTGCGCAGGTGCCGATGTTGACTGCTTGCGCGTCCATTGCGTGAAAACCATAAAATATATTCTCAATATTATTTTCCGCTGTGTGCGCCTGTTCTGGCTGCGGTTCAGGCACTTTGGACTGAAACGCGTCTGCCCGTCCGGCCAACAGACCAAGGAACAGCAGCGAAAGCTGAATCTTCATTTTGCATCTCCCGGTTTGGTTTCTGATACGTTATAACAAAACACCCTTTCTGCCAACCGTCGTCGCCTTGTGCATTTTCCACCATTGGTTAGCGAAATTAGTTCGTTCAACTCACCGCCGATTTGGTTTGTTATCTAACCCATAACATTCCGAAATAAAGAAGGCGTGACATACGATGTTTAATATCTTTTTCAATAGATTAACCAGCGGAATAGCCGTGGCACTGGGCTTGCTGACAGCCATGACACCAGCACTGGCGTCGGTGCAGGGCGGCACGCTTGTCTACCTGGAACAGCAGGCGCACACCAACCTTTATCCGCCTTCCGGCGGCTTCTACCCCAACGGCGGCATCCTCAACCAAATCACCGACAAACTGACCTACCAGAATCCCAAAACGCTGGAGATTGAGCCGTGGCTCGCCGAGTCCTGGAGCAGTAACGCCGACAAAACTGAATACACGTTCAAGCTGCGACCGGGCGTGACGTTCTCTGACGGTACGCCGTTGGACGCCAACGCAGTGGCGAAGAATTTCGATACCTATGGCTTGGGCAACAAAGAGAGGCGTTTGCCGGTATCCGAGGTGATCAATAACTACGATCGCAGCGAAGTGATCGACTCGCTAACCGTCAAATTTTACTTCAAACGCTCATCGCCGGGTTTTTTGCAGGGTACCGCCACCATTGGTTCCGGCCTGGTTTCTCTCAGCACCTTAAACCGTAACTATGACGAGCTGGGCGATGCGCGCCATATTATCGGTTCCGGCCCGTTTGTGGTCAGCGGCGAGACGCTGGGACGCGAAGTTGATCTGAGCGTGCGCAAGGATTACCGGTGGGGCCCAACCAAACTGGCCCAGCAAGGGCGCGCTAATCTGGATAGCATTAAAGTGATCGTAACCGGTGAAGACAGCGTGCGTATTGGTGCGCTGCAGGCCGGGCAGGCGGACTTTATCCGCCAGATCCAGGCCTACGACGAGAAGCAGACGCAAGATCAGGGCTTCATTATCTACGCGGCCCCAACGCGTGGCGTCAATGACAGCGTCGCCTTCCGCCCGGACAACCCATTAGTGAGCGATCTGCGCGTGCGTCAGGCGTTGCTGCACGCCACGGACAGCAAACAGATCGTCGATACGCTGTTCTCGGTTAACTACCCGCAGGCCAAATCGGTGATTGCCTCTTCCGCCGCCGGTTTCGTCGACCTGTCCGCCAAGCTGAAATTCGACCCGGAGCTGGCCAACCGTTTGTTGGATGAGGCGGGCTGGAAAAAGGGCAGCGACGGCCTGCGTGAGAAGGGCGGCAAAAAACTGCTGCTGAACATCTATGAATCGCTGCCGCAGCCGCAGAACAAAGCGGTGCTACAACTGGTTTCGCAGCAGTGGGGCAACGTGGGGGCGCGGCTGAACATTCTGGCAGGCGACGCTGGCAGCAAGGTAGCCGATAACCTGGATCCACAAAAAACGCCCGCGGCGGTAGTGGAAGTGGGACGGGCCGATCCCGACGTGATTAAAAGTCAGTTCTACCCGACCAACCGTGATGCGTTGTTGCAGCAAGGTGGGACGGGCAAAAACAGTACGTTCAACGATGACAAGCTAAACGCATTGCTGCTGGGTATCGCTTCTGAGGTGGATGCACAAAAACGCCTGCAAATTGCCGGCGAAGCGCAAAACTACCTGCTCGATCAGGCCTATGTGATCCCGTTCTTCGAAGAACCGCAGGTGTTTGCCGGCGCGCCTTATTTGAAAGGGATCAGTTTTGAAGCGGTCGGCCGTCCGAGTTTTTACGGCGCCTGGTTAGAGAAACACTAAGGGGGCCACGATGAGCCGATATTTGGCACGGCGTATTGGGCAGGCGCTGCTGGTACTCTGGGCGACTTTTAGCCTGTCGTTTATCTTGCTGCAGGTGCTGCCTGGCGACGCCATTTTGATTAAATTCCAGAACCCGGACATGGGCTTAAGCCCTGCGCAGATCGCCGATATGCGTGCCGCCTATGGTGCCGACGTGTCGCTGTGGCAACAGTATTTACACGCACTGGGCAACGTGCTGCGTGGTGACCTGGGCTATTCCATCCAGGCCGGCGTGCCGGTCACCGAACTATTGGCCACTCACCTGCCTGCTACGCTGCAGCTGGCGATACTGGGGTTTACATTGGCGCTGATTCTGGCATCGGCCATTGCCTTTCTTTCCAATTTGACCGGTTTTGGCTGGCTGAGAGCGATACTGCAGTCGTTGCCGTCGCTCTTTGTGTCGGTACCCACCTTCTGGTTGGGTATCGCGCTGATTCAGGTTTTTTCGTTCCAACTCAAACTGATCCCGGTAATTAATCCCGGTGAGTGGCAAGGGCTGATTCTGCCGATTGTCACGCTGGCCGTGCCGATCTCCGCGCCGTTGGCACAGATCCTGATCCGCAGTATTGATCAGGTGCAGACCCAGCCGTTTGTCGCCGTAGCCCGTGCCAAAGGTGCCAGCCGCAGCAGGGTGCTATGGCGTCATGTCGCCCGCAACGCCATGCTGCCTACGCTGACGATTGCGGGCATTCTGCTTGGCGAGCTGATTGCGGGGGCATTGATCACCGAAACCGTATTTGGTCGCAGCGGGTTGGGTCAGCTCACCTTGCAAGCGGTACTTAATCAGGATGTCGCGGTGCTACAGGCCGTTGTGGTGATTTCGGCCGCCGCTTTCGTCACCCTTAATCTGCTGGTGGATCTGCTGTTCCCGCTGTTGGATCCCCGCCTGAAAACCCACACAGGAGCCGCCGTATGAGCAGTCTCTCTTTTGAGAAAGCTATCGTGCCGGAGCGTGATCTGGGCAGCATGGAAAGCGAAGGTTCGTTACCGGCCAGCCGGCCAAGCCGTCGCCGTGTGTCGTTGACGTTGCTGCTGGCCTGGGCCGTGATCGTCATTGCGGTATTGTGGGCGCTGGCTCCACAGTTATTTACCGCGTACAGCGGTACCGAAGGCATTGCCGGTGCTCAACGGTTGGCGCCGGGAGGCGCGCACTGGCTGGGTACCGATCAACTGGGGCGCGATCTGTACGCACGCATTGTCTACGGCGCTTCGCAGACGCTGTCCGCCGCGCTGGTGGCGGTCGCTCTGGGCTTGTTGCTGGGTACATCGCTTGGGTTGATTGCCGGTGCGCTAGGGGGGATCGCCGATGAGGCCGTGATGCGCTTCATCGATGTGTTGCTGTCGATCCCCGGTCTGCTGCTGTCGCTGAGCATTATTATTTTGTTGGGGTTTGGCACGGTTAACGCGGCAATTGCCGTCGGGATCACGTCTGTCGCCAACTTTGCTCGGCTGGCACGCGCAGAAGTGGTGCGGGTACGTCACAGCGATTACGTTGAGGCGGCCTATGGCAGTGGCGGCAGCTTTTGGGCCGTGCTGTGGCGGCATATCTTGCCGAACTCACTGACCTCGGTTATCGCTTTCTCGGCGCTGCAATTTGGCAGCGCCATTCTGGCGATCGCCACGCTGAGCTTCCTGGGCTACGGCACCCCGCCGCCAACGCCGGAATGGGGGCTTTTGATCGCCGAAGGGCGCAACTACATTTCGACCGCCTGGTGGCTGACGGCCTTCCCGGGGCTGGCGGTGGTAGCGGTGGTGTTGGCAGCCAACCGCATCAATCGCGCATTAGGGAGACCCCAAGCATGAGCCTTCAGACTGCATTACAGCGATCGTCGGTTGTGCCGGTGTTGGAATTGGATCAGGTATCGATAGCCTACGGCAGCCAGCCTGTGGTTCATCAGGTATCGTTCTCCATTCAACCGGGAGAAGTGGTGGCGCTGGTGGGCGAGTCAGGGTCGGGAAAAACGACCACCGCGCAGGCGATCATGGGTTTGCTGACAGAAAATGGTCGTCTGGAGCAGGGGGCCATCCGTCTCAACGGTACCGATATCAGCAACTGGTCGCCACGGCGTTTGGACGCTGTGCGCGGCGCGCAAATCAGTTTGATCCCGCAGGATCCGTCCAGCTCACTCAACCCGGTGAAAACCGTTGGCGAACAGGTGGCGGAGATCCTCAACATTCATTGTCGGTTGCCACGCAAACACGTCCAGCAGCGGGTGGTGGCATTGTTGACCCGAGTAGGGTTGACGCACCCTGAATTACGCGCTCGTCAGTACCCGCACGAACTTTCCGGTGGCATGAAACAACGCGTTCTCATTGCGATTGCCATTGCTTTGCAGCCGGCGTTGATTATTGCCGATGAGCCAACCAGTGCACTGGATGTGACGGTGCAAAAACGCATTCTCGATCTGATTGATGAGTTACGTCAGGAATGTGGTACGGCGGTGTTGTTGGTGACCCACGATCTGGCTGTGGCGGCGGAGCGTGCCGATCGGCTGCTGGTGTTTCGTCATGGCCGGGTACAGGAGCAAGGGGCGACCGCCGAGGTGCTGCGTGCACCTGCTTGTGATTATACCCGCCAGCTGTTTACCGACGTACCGTCGTTGGCCCGCGCCGCGCCGCCACCTGGCCATGTCTCGCAAGAACTGGCGATCCAGGTCAATGGGCTAGTGAAACATTTCCGCCTGGATGGCACTGGTCGCAAAACGCACCCTGCGTTGGATCAGGTGTCCTTCAGCGTACCGCGCGGCACCACGCATGCCTTAGTGGGGGAATCCGGGTCAGGCAAGACCACGCTGGCACGTTGTTTACTCGGTTTTCAAAGGCCGGATTCCGGGCAAATTATGATCGATGGCGTCGATTTCACCCAGTTGAAAGGCGAAGCGTTGCGGCAGTTCCGCCGCCGTATTCAACTGGTGTATCAGAATCCATTCGGCTCGCTCGATCCATCGCAAACCCTGTATCAGGTGATTGAAGAACCGCTGCTGAACTTTGAACCACTGAGCAAAGCAGAGCGTTATCGCCGGGTGCGGGATTTGTTTGAACGGGTTGCGCTACCGAATGAATTGCTGAGTCGTAAACCCCGTGAACTCTCCGGCGGTCAACGACAGCGGGTGGCTATCGCCCGGGCGCTGGTGTTGCAACCCCGCGTGCTGGTGCTGGATGAGGCGACGTCGGCATTGGATGTCCGGGTACAGGCGCAAATCTTGCGGCTGTTGCAGGATCTGCAGCAGGAGTTGGGGCTGACCTATTTGTTTATCTCACACGATCTGGCCACGGTGCGGCAGATCTCACACAGCGTTTCGGTCCTGCACCGCGGTGTTCAGGTGGACAACGGTGCGACCGGCGATCTGTTCGCCATGCCGGGCAGTGATTACACCCGGCAGTTGATTGAGGCCATTCCCGGTCGGCAGTTTTATGCCGAACCGCCTAAGGTTGAGGATGCAGTCTATGAGCAGTAAAAGACTCGGTTTTTTTACACGGTTACTGGATCAAGGCAGTGCGCAGCAGCGCTATCGGCTCGCGACCGAACAAATCGTGCATGCCGAACGGGCCGGGTTTGATAGCGCCTGGGTGGCACAACACCATTTTCATGAGGATGAGGGGGGCTTGCCTTCCCCGTTGGTATTTCTGGCGCAGGTAGCGGCGCGTACCCGCGATATTCGGCTGGGAACGGGGGTGATCACGCTGCCGATGGAGTCCGCCATTCGAGTGGCAGAGGACACCGCGGTGCTGGATCTCCTGTCCGACGGCAGGCTGGAAGTTGGCATTGCGGCCGGCGGTACGCCTTCTTCGTTCAGTGCCTTTGGTTTCGATGCCACGCAGCGCCACGCGGTATTTGCGGATAATTTCAACACGCTATTGCGCGCCTGGCGAGGAGAGGACTTGGGGGGCGGGGACAACCGCCTGTATCCGGCTGCACCGCAGTTGGCGGAACGGGTCTGGCAGGCCACGTTTTCGGTGGAGGGGGGCGAACGCGCCGGACGGGCCGGTGACGGTCTGATGCTATCGCGCACGCAACCGCGCCCGGCGGATACCCCCGACTTGCCGTTAGACGAATTGCAGAACCCGATTATTGACGCCTATCTGGCAGCGTTACCGGCGGGCATCGCGCCGCGCATCATGGGATCGCGCACCGCATTGGTCACTGACAATGGCCAGCTGGCGCGCGATCTGGCCGCGCAGGGGCTGGGCCGTGGGCTTGAACGCCTGCGTGCCAGCGGCCATCGACCGTCCGATGAGTCGCTTGATGGGCTGATCCGTGCCTTTGACGTGCATCTTGGCAGTCCGGATCAGGTCATTGCTTCGTTGCAGAAAGACAGCGCGCTGGCGCGGGTGACGGACCTGGCGTTTCAGGTACATTCCATCGATCCGCCGCACGCCCATATTTTGCGCTCGATTGAACTGATCGCTCGCCATGTCGCCCCTGAACTGGGTTGGCAACGCCGCACACCCGCGACGGTCTCCTATGAACATCACGCTGAGGAAAAGGTATGACTGCAACATGGAACAACGACGATCTGCTGGCCGTGTTGGCAGAGATTACGCCCGGTTCTGCGCTGGCACAGGCAAGAGCAACACGGCAGGCGGCAACAGACGCGATTCAGGCCAGTTACCTGGCGCTGTTTTTCCCCGCAGACGCGGGGGGCTTTTCCGTAGCGCAGCGGTTGCACATCGCGCAGCGTATCAGCGAATGGCATGCAGACAAGCGACTCTCCGCGCATTATGCGGCGTTGCTGCAACAACGGGATGGTGCAAAGGAGGGGCCGTATTTGCAGGCCGCCCTGGATCATGCCGAGCGGCTGGCGTTTAAACCCGCCAGCGCCGACGCGCAGCATCTGCAGGGGCTACAACAGGCGGGTTGGACGCTGGACGCTATCGTCACCCTGTCGCAACTGATCGCGTTCGTCAGCTTCCAAAGCCGGCTGCTGACGGGGTATAGGTTGCTTGGCGGTAAGCCGGTAGAAGAGGACAGTGTGGGTGCGCCAGTCAGAGCAGGCCGTTGGCGCACCGAATCGGCCACGCTGAGTGGTCGCCATGCGCCGCCGGCGTTTACTCGGCAGGAACTGGGGTGGGAGCCTTGGATCGCCGCTAAACCACTGGCAGAATTTGACGCATCAGGCCAGGCGCTGTTGACGCGCTTTGGGCATAGCGATTCAGAATATTTCCGTCTGTTGGCCCGCAATCATCCGGTGTTGGAACAGCGGACGCTGGCGGACCGCGCGATTTTCTACACCTCGGGCGGGCTGGATCGTAAAGATCGTGAACTCGCGGCGACGGTTGCGAGCAAGGTCAATGGCTGTATCTATTGCGCGTCGGTACATGCTCGCAAGGCAGCGCAATTGTCTAAGCAGACGGATGAGGTGCAGCGTTTGCTGGACGTCGCTCCGGGAGAGGTATTGAGTGAAGGGCAAGGGGCGTCGTGGCGCGTGCAAATAGACTTTGCCGCGGCGTTGTCCGCCACGCCGCCACAGGCTAATGCCGTTCATCTGGCGCAACTGCGCGGGCTGGGGTTGGATGAGGTGTCTTTGCTGGATCTGGTGCAGTCAACGGCCTTCTTTGCCTGGGCGAATCGGCTGATGCTGACCCTTGGAGAACCCTTCGACGATCGGTAAAGCAAGTGCAAAACTCACGTTGAAATAACCGGGGATACGTTATTCGCCCCGGTATAATTAAAATAATAATTACCGTTCCCTACAGATTATTAACCTGATTAACAAATGCACACATCTCTTGTCATTATCATGACGAATAATTCAAATTGAAAAAATTGCTCCATCCCCCTCAATGCTTAGATACTCAGCCCATCAGTGAATTTAATTCAAAAATAGACAGTTAATGTTGGCTGGACGCATTTTCGATGGGATACGGCGCGATGGGAAGTTTTTTTAAGCAGGTATATCGTTATTCTCATGCACGGCCTTATCGGCATAATGAAAACCTCTGGCCGTACGTGAAAATTGAGCGTGCAGAGAGCGGAGAAATTGCGGTATTAGCGTATAAAAGACAGACAGTGCCCATAGCGACGTTGTCAGCATTGAAAGACAGTTGTCAGGGGCCGGTATTGCTCACCGCAACAGGGCCTTCGGTAAAAACAATGTGCTTTAGCAACATCCCAGATATGCCGGCGATCGGCGTCAATGGTGCCTATTCCTTAAGCAAACAGGTCCGCTTCCGCTTTTACGTTATTGTCGATATGGGCTTTATCGATCGGCGGCCGGATATTATCCAGGATATTATCACTGAGCCTGACTTAATCCTGTTTACGACGGTACACGGCGTGGCGAAAATAATCGACCGGTTCACATTGACCGGGGTGAAGTGCCGGTTTGCCGTGGTTGAGGATGCAGCCTTCAAAATTTATAACCCGAAAATCAATCCGTTGGCGCTGTGGGAACATTATCGCCACGATCCGAGCGTTGATTTCTCGCCTGCATGTAAATCCATCGCATTTAGCCATGACATTCGGCATGGTATTTTCGATGCCGGGACCGTGGTGTATTGGGCCTTTCAGATAATTGCCTTTTTGGGCTTTAAACAGCTCTTTATTGCAGGGCTGGATATGAACAATTTCCATTTGCCACGCTTTTATGAAACCCCCGAAAACCAATTGCCAACCTTTTTACCAGAGAAGGTTGATGATTTGATTATCCCGGCTTTTAGCCATGCCGGAGAAAGCATGAAAATAAAAAATATTGTTATAAGAAATTTTTCTTTGAGCAGTGCCATTGACACCAGTATTTTTGAAAAGGTTGATTGCAATGATTTTTTCAAGAAGAACTGATGTCACGGCATTGATCTCTGTTTACGCTTTTCTGGCCTTCTCTTTTTTCAGCGCGATTTTCTGCGGTTTTACCCGGGTTAATAATTTATTCCATATCGCGGCATTTTTCTTCCTGTTTACGCTGTGCACCAGGACAGCGTTTCGGCAAGCCTGGCATAAAAGACGATCGGCCGTCGTGGGGATCGTGTTGGCCGCATGTTTTCTCACCTATTACTCGGCCAGCAATCTCTGGGGGGGCACACCGGGTAATATGGTCTCCACCTTGACGCACAGCGTTTATATTCTGATTTATCTTGCTCTGTTGGTCACCGTGTTGGAGAGCCCTCAGCGTACTCTTTTGCTGTGCTGCGTGATCGCTGGCATCACTGTGCTATGTCTTTACCTGACCTGGGTTGATTACCGGGCAATTTATGCCCTAAGAGAAACGTCAGACGCCAATCCCGGCCCGCGCAATGTGATAGACCTTGCCGGTTATGCCGCGTTGGGGATTATTTTAAGCCTAGTGGTATTTCGTGATACCCAACAAAAAAAGGTGCTGCTGTCGATCCCGGTGCTCTTTGCTTTTATGGTCTTAACGCAAAGTCGTGGGCCTTTAATCGCGCTATTGTCCTCGCTGGCATTAACCACATCCTACCTGGCGCTGAATAAAAAAACGGCTGTTTCCATTGTGGCGGTGCTGATACTTGCCATTGGCGCGGTTGTGTTTTCACCGATTGGCGAGTTGCTGATTACGCGTTTTGGTGAATTGTATCAGCAGAGTTTTGTACGGATGAGTATTTGGCGACACAGCGGGTTGCTGATAGCGCAGGCGCTCTTTTTTGGCTATGGGTTTGATAAAGAACTGACCTTCACCAATTACACCGGCG
Organism: Serratia sp. CoH_122_TC_1; assembly: GCF_058191755.1. Classification (NCBI taxonomy): domain Bacteria; kingdom Pseudomonadati; phylum Pseudomonadota; class Gammaproteobacteria; order Enterobacterales; family Yersiniaceae; genus Serratia; species Serratia sp. CoH_122_TC_1. The sequence continues at coordinate 32,141 of NZ_JBXWLA010000014.1, read as the reverse complement.
AGTTTATTCATACCACACATAGCCTGTACCTGGGGGCATTACTCAAGGGTGGGTTAGTCGGGTTTGGCTTGTTTGCAGGATTATTGGTGTTTGGTGCGGGGCTTGCTGTCCGTCATCTCAACGCCGGGCGACGCCTGGAAGCCACATTGTATTTCTTCATGCTGATTTTCTATTGCTCACAGGGCATGTTTGTCATCGCCAATCCGGCCGAGTTTTGGTACCTGTTTTGGTTCCCGCTGGCCACGGTGTTTGCCCAGCCTGTTCCACCGGACAGCCGATCAACCGAGTTGTAACGCGTTCGTCACTTTGTCAAAGACCTGCTGCTCTGTGATGATGCTAAGCGGCTGGCGGCGTTGGGCGGCACTGAGCTGTACCCTATCTGTAGGGACGTACATGACCTGGTGCAACGCGCTATTTTGATAGGGGCCGGTATGCTGCGGATTGGCCGTGACAAACAGGCTGACGGTGGGGGTTTTGAGGGCAATGGCCAGATGCAAGGGGCCGGTATCGCCGGTGACCAGAACTTGCAGGTTTGACATCACCCCCAGCAGCTGCGGCAGGGTCGTTTTGCCCATATGGCTGACCACGCGTTGTTGCTCTGAGGCAGTCAGGCCGGCCATAAATGCCTTTTCGATAGCGAGCTCTTTCGGGGTGCCAATTAACTCAATCTGGTTGTGTGGCGAGTGCGCCAACAGCAGCTTTGCCAGTTGGGTATAGCGCTCGACGGGCCAGCAGCGCAACGTCTCGGAAGCCCCCATTTGGAAACCAATCAGGGTGTTACCGGCGGTTTTATTCACCGCTGGAAACTCAACGGGGATAAACATCTCGGTATTGTCTGTACGGCAACCCAATTGCGCCACCAGATCCAACTTGCGCTGAATTAAATGCCCGCCAGTGCTACGGCTGACTCCGCTCAACCAGGGTTCCATGCCGGTGGCTTTGTTGCCGTAAGCGTCTTTGAAGACATATTGGCAACCGGCAGTAATGGCGGCAATGACATCGTAAGGCGATTTGGAGTGGAGGATGATCGCCAGTTCAGGCTTATGTTTGCGCAGTTGGTGAATAATACTGAGGATGTCTTTTGCTTTATGATCCCAATAAATAACATCATCAAAGTATTGGCTTGTCGCGACCAGCTGTTTGTTTTTATGGCTTGAAATAAGGGTGAGGCGTGCCGCCGGGTAACGTTCACGCACGGCGCGAATAGCGGGCGTATTAAACATGAGATCGCCAAGTGCGGTGGTAGAGAAAATAACAATGCGATTAAACGTCAGGTCAGGATGAAAACCGGCTTTATCTTTAAGGTTGCCACCAAACCGGGTGTAGACCTGCAAAAAGGCGTTGGCCGCCGTTATTTTCCATTGTTTTGACATCTTATTTCACTTTGAGTTGATTGGCGTACCGGCCTGACGGGCACATCATATGATGTTTATCCTGACGGGCCAATGGGCGGCAATATATTGCTACATATACTTGCGCAACCTTAATAAAGGGGCAGCGGGCTGCCCCTTTACCGCATCAACGTTGCCAAACTTGCGGGCCGGGAACGACACCCGCCCTGGAGGGCATGCCTGGATGGGCTGCAACAGGAACTCCTGCGCTGCGCGATAGCACAAAATAAAAGTTTTGCTGGCGTGAGTCGTGGGAATATCAGATAACGTTGCTATTCCCTACCCATGAGAGAGATGTCCATGAGCCAGCCAAGAATTTCCGATCACCCGATTGATGCGCAGTTTATTGAACGCTGGTCGCCGCGCGCGCTGGCGAATGATCCTATCGACGATGCAACCCTGCTGAGCTTCTTTGAAGCGGCGCGCTGGTCGCCTTCAGCGTATAACGTTCAGCCATGGCGCTTTGCCTACAGCAAGCACGGTTCGGCCAGTTGGGACACCTACCTGGATTTCCTGGTTGAATTCAACCGCGGTTGGGCGCAACACGCTTCAGCGCTGGTGGTGATCATCTCCAAAACCACCAGTCTGAACGGTGAAAAAGAAGTGAACAACCCAAGCCACGCCTTCGATGCCGGTGCCGCATGGGCCAATCTGGCGCTACAGGCGCATTTGAAAAGCTGGTTGACCCACTGCATGGGGGGCATCCATCACGATAAAATCAAGGCTGCACTCAATCTGCCGGATAACTATCAGGTGCATGGCATCGTGGCTATCGGTAAAGCGGGGGACAAATCCCGTCTGCCTGAGTTTCTGCAGCAAAAAGAGATCCCTTCAGGGCGCTTGCCACTCGAGCAGACCGTGGTGGAAGGGCTGAACTTTACCCTGTAAACATTCTGTCAGAAACTCATCGGCCCGCAAGATCGCCTTCTGCGGGCTTTTTTATGCCGTAAGACGATGAGTAAAACTTTGTGAGTATGTTCATGACCACAATCATCGTTATATAATATTTTATATATCGAAAGTGAAGAGAAAAGGGAGGGGCATGAACAATCACTTTGGCAAGGGGCTGATGGCCGGTTTGAAAGCGCAAGACGCCAGCCCACCTGGCCAACTATCCCGGTTCTGCTGTGACTACAAACGGGGTTTCGTGTTGGGATATGCCCACCATTTGGCAGAAAGCTTGGGGGACGAAAATCAGGCGGCGTTCGAGGCCGGGTTACTTTGCCGGGCCTACGATCTCAACGGGGAACTGATGAGCGAGTTCTTCTCGGGCGGTGCCAATCGCCTGGCCGAAAAGTTTTTCTGCGCAGGGTATAACCGGGATCCGCAAAGCTAAGCGCAACACGCCTAAGGCCTGACGGGCTCAGGCCTTGTTCATCACCACCACCAGGTAAATGCAGGTTTCAGCGCTCTCATTTTTGAACACACAGTCGGTGGGCGGGCCAAGTTCAAGGCAATCACCTTCAGCCATCTCATGGCGAATTTCACCTTCCTGAAACACCAACGTACCTGACAACACCCAAAGCAATTGCCGCATAAACGCGTAGGCCGAGGCCGGCATGGGGATCTCTGCGCCCGCAGGCAATTCGATGCGTACCAGATCGAGCGGCATATCAGACTGTGGCGACACGTGGCGACGGATGTAGCCGCTGTCAGGATCGACCCAAATCGGCTGGTCCTGCTGGCGCATCATCCGGCCTTCCTGCGTTTCCGCCCGGGCAATCAATTTGGACATGCTCAAACCGAACGCGCCGGAAAGCCGCCCGAGCAACATCGCGGTAGGGCTGCTGTCGCCACGTTCAATTTTGTGCACCATGGCGCGCGAAACGCCGGCCCTCTCGGCCAGATCGGACAGCGACCAATGGCGTGCTTCACGTTCGATGCGGATCCGCGCGCCGATGCGTTGATTTAGGTTGTCTAATTTATTATTCATATCGTAGTATGATAGTAGACGGTCAACCAAGAGGTCAACATGCTTATACGTAACGCGACTATAACCGATAGTGCAGGCATTGCCGCTATCTATAACGACGCCGTGCTCAATACCACGGCAATCTGGAATGAACGTAGCGTCGACGCGGCGAACCGTGAGGCATGGATGGCGGAACGGCAGGCCGCGGGCTATCCGGTGTTGGTCGCGATTAATGAGGCGGGCGAGGTGATGGGTTATGCCTCATTCGGCGACTGGCGGGCTTGGGACGGTTACCGTCACACTGTCGAGCACTCGGTTTATGTCCGCAAAGATTGCCGTGGCGGCGGAGTAGGCAAAACGTTGTTGATCGCACTGATTGAGCATGCGCGGGTGATTGGCAAGCATGTCATGGTGGCGGGTATTGAATCCGGTAACCAGGCGTCCGTCCAGTTGCACCTCAATCTGGGCTTCGAGATGGTCGGACGGATGAGCGAAGTCGGCGCCAAGTTCGGCAAATGGCTGGATTTGACCTTCTTACAGTTAAAGCTCGATGACAGCAACGCGCCGCCGGCCCGCTAATCGCGCCGTAAATCCAGGATCGCTATGAATATCATGCTATTGCTGCTGGTGGCTGCCGGGATCAGTTTGGTTATCCAGAACCTGTTAATGGTGCGCATTACTGAAAGCGTGTCGACGGTGTTGATTACGCTGGTCATCAACTCTAGCGTCGGCCTGTTGCTATTGATGGGGCTATTGTTCGCCAAAAATGGCGTGAGCGCGTTAGCGGAGGTGACTGGCGCGCTCAGGGTTTGGATGCTGTTGCCCGGTTTACTGGGATCATTTTTTGTTTTCTCCGGCATCCTGGGCTACCAGAAGCTGGGGGCGGCGACCACCATTGCCGTATTGGTTGCCAGCCAACTGGTCGCAGGGTTGATGGTGGATATCTACAAAGCCGGGCCTGCCGCGTTGCGCGAAAATTTGCCAGCGCTTTTGGGCGGCGTGTTGTTGGTCATTGGCGCTTTTCTGGTGGCGAGACGAAGTTTTTGAACGTGGCAAGGCCCGCCCGGTTTTCCGAACGGGCCAGCCGAAAAGGGGCTAATAGGTGAAAGCGGCCCGGTGTTTGCGGATAAATTCAGGCCAACGAACCGGTTCTCTGCCGGCTATCGCCGGGAAGTTGTCGAAAGTCTCTTCGACACCGGGAATATCGCGTTCGGCAATGCGCCGCAGGTTGTCGCCCACGCAGTTCATATAGGCCATTTCGGCACCGGACTGCCGCATATTTTCCAGGAAAATCCGGGGGTCAAGTGCTTCATAGCGGAACGGCTGGCCAAGTATTTCAGTCATCATGGCCGCGATCTCGCCATAAGACTTGGCGTCATAACCCAGACGATAGGTTTTACCCGCGTGCTCTTCAGGGTGCAGCAGTGAACAGGCCGCTGCCCGTGCAACGTCCTCACCATCCACCCAACTGAAGGGGGCATCGCCGGTGTATTGCTGAATGACGCCATTGACGACGGCCGGAACGCCGCCGTAGCCGATCACATTTTGCATAAAGCACTCCGGCCGCAAATGCGTAAAGGAGAAGCCCAAAGCTTCAATATAGCGTTCGATCAGCTGATGCCAAGCCCAGTGTGCAATCGTGGTGTCGTCACGACCGCAGGCGCCCAGGTGCACAATATGCTGTACGCCGGCTTGTTTTGCCTTATCGAGAAACACTTTGCTCTGGCGCAACATATCGACGGTGTAGCCGGTTGCCAGAAAGACACGGTCAATGTTTTGCAGCGCGGGCGCCAGCGTGTCTTCTTTATCAAAATCCATAATGACAGTGCGAATGTTTTGCGCCTCAAAAGGCGCCGCTTTTTGCGGGGAGCGCACGGCAGCGATCGGCGTGATGGAAGGATCCGCCTGGAGAAAGCGCAGAGTATCACCCCCTATCTGGCCGGTGGCACCGGTAATCAGCACCCTGGGTTTCGTTATGCTCATGAGTAAACTCCTTTTGTGTGTGACTGAATAAGGCATGGGCCTCATGCCTGGCGATAGAGAGGAGTTTACTGAGAAAAATATTCCTATTTAGGCTATAAATTACCAAGTTTATGGAATTAAATTCATTAATGTGGCGGGTTATGTATTCTTCAGAAAGACTGAAAGGTATCGACTTATTTGTCTGCGTGGCGGATATGGGCAGCTTTACTGCTGCGGCTGAACGCATGAATTTGACCACCTCGGCCATCAGTAAAGGTATTGCACGTTTAGAAGCGCGGTTGCAGGTTCGTCTGTTTCATCGCACGACGCGGCGATTGTCACTGACCGATGCCGGGGTGAGGTTTTATCGCACCTGTACCGGTGTGCTTGGCGAACTGGAAGAGGCGGAGCTTTCAATGCAGGCCGAAAGCACCCAACCACAGGGAAAGGTGCGTATTGATCTGCCTGCTTCCTACGGCCGTCTGCATGCGTTGCCGGTGATCCTTAAACTGATCGAGGATCACCCATTGTTGATGCCGCATATCTCCTTTTCCGATCGCTTTGTTGATCCTGTAAGAGAAGGCATCGACATTATCGTGCGTATTGGTGGCGCGGATATTTGGCCAAATACCTTGGGGCATTGCTATCTGGGCGCCCAACGGCATATTTTCTGCGCTTCGCCAGCCTATTTGAAAAAGCGTGGCGCGCCGGCAACCGCACAGGATTTAGAGAATCACAGCTGCGTGGTTTACGGTGAGGGAAACGGTCTGCCCACGCCTTGGCATTTTGCCGGCGTACACCCCAATAGCAGCGAGAAAAAGGTGTTGCCCGGGCGGGTGGCAATCGGCGATGCGGAAGGCCAGCTTACCGCAGTATTGGCCGGGCACGGTATTGCACAATTGCCCACCTGGCTGGTGAAGCGACAGCGTGAAGAGGGCACTTTGGTTGAAGTGTTGCCCCATTTGGCAACCGATGGGCTACCGATTAATTTGGCCTGGCTCAAAAGCCGTCAGGCATTACCTAAAGTCCGTGCTTTGTTGACGATCCTGACCGAGAATTTGGGCCCGTCAGGCAGTCAGTTGAGCCCAGTATGAGGCAGAGTAACCTTTCATTAAGCCCTTAGGAGAAGGATCAGGAGACGGTGAGTTTTTTTACTTCCCTGAATCCTATTTTATTCCTTAATTTTTACGGTACTTACCGTACATTCAAGTCACTTGGTCAATTTCATAGCAACTGAATCTAACGGTGAGGAAGCTAAGTGGTGCAAGCATGTCTCGGGAATAAAGACGAAAAGGCGGAGTGTTACGCAGACTGATGCAACGAACACTAACGATTGCGGGTGGAAAAGCGAAAGCCCACTCAGGTTTTCCTGAGTGGGCTCAAAGGGGAGTCTCTGGACGTAAACGCCGGGTGACGTTATTTCGCCGAAAGCTCTCTCCGGACGATTTCTGCTCCTGCGCTTAAGGCGTTGAGTTTGCCCGTGGCGACCTGACGAGATAAGGGAGCCATGCCGCAGTTGGTAGAAGGATAAAGCTTGTCGGCATCTACAAACTGGAGTGCTTTGCGCAATGTATTGGCGACTTCTTCCGGTGTTTCTATGGTATTGGTTGCCACGTCAATGGCCCCAACCATCACCTTTTTACCGCGAATCAGTTCAAGCAGGTCCATTGGGACATGCGAGTTATGACATTCCAGCGAGATGATATCGATGTTAGATGTCTGCAGTTTGGGGAACGCCTCTTCATATTGCCGCCACTCTGAGCCCAGCGTCTTTTTCCAATCGGTATTGGCCTTGATGCCATATCCATAGCAGATATGTACGGCTGTTTCACATTTAAGTCCCTCAATGGCCCTTTCTAATGCGGCGATCCCCCAATCGTTCACCTCATCAAAAAATACATTAAAGGCCGGCTCATCAAACTGAATAATATCGACGCCGGCAGCTTCTAATTCTTTTGCTTCTTGATTGAGAATTTTTGCAAATTCCCAGGCGAGTTTTTCGCGGCTTTTATAGTGGTTGTCATAAAGCGTATCTATCATCGTCATAGGGCCGGGCAGGGCCCATTTAATCGGCTGCTTGGTGAGCTGACGTAAAAACTTGGCATCTTCGACAAAAACAGGTTTTTGACGAGCCACCGCCCCCACGACAGTCGGCACACTTGCATCGTAGCGATTACGAATTTTAACGACCTGACGCTTTTCAAAATCAACGCCGCTGAGGTGTTCAATAAACGTAGTGACAAAGTGTTGGCGCGTTTGCTCGCCGTCACTGACAATGTCGATGCCTGCACGCAGTTGATCTTCCAGAGATAAACGCAGAGCATCTTGTTTCCCCTCAACTAACTCTTCATTTTGCAACTTCCAGGGGGACCAAAGTGTCTCTGGTTGTGCAAGCCAGGAAGGTTTAGGCAAACTGCCAGCCGTTGACGTGGGGAGTAATATTTTCATAGTAGATGACCTTTTATTTTCTGTTAATCAAAGCGCGCAGTTAGCGGACCATTTTTCAAGAATATTTTTGTAGGGTTTGATAAAGTGCTCTTCAGTAAATTTTCCCTGCTCAATAGCTAACTGGCTGCGTTCTTCCCGGTCATAAACAATTTTTGTTAATGAATGATCCTGGTGATTCAGGCTGGGTTGATAATATTGCCCTGCCGCAGAATTACTATTATAAATCTCAGGTCGGTAAATTTTTTGGAAAGTCTCCATCGTACTGATAGTGCTGATAAGCTCAATATCAGTGTAATCACTCAGTAAATCACCAGAGAAGTAAAAGGCCAAAGGTGCTACGCTATTTTTAGGCATGAAATAACGAACCTGCAACCCCATTTTGTTGAAATATTTTTCAGTTAAAGATGAATCATTCTGCTGGTATTCGATACCTAATACAGGATGCTGGTTCCCCGTCTGGTAGTAGGTGTCTTTGCTTGAGACACTTAAACATATCACAGGCGATTTTTTAAAGTTCTCTTTGTACTCATGTGAGTTAACGAAGTATTTAAATATGTTCCCGTGCAAGCTACCAAAATCATCTGGGATGCTAAAGTGGGGTTGGTTATTATTATGTTCTAACAGCAATACGCTGAAGTCATAATCCCGCACGTAAGAAGAGAAATTGTTCCCCACAATGCCTTCAATGCGTTCGTTATTTTTCTTGTCAATAACATTTGTTTTCAATATTTCAATCACAGGGAAGGTATTGCCATTGCCTGCAATATTCATCTCAACAGAAATGATTTCAAGTTCGACCGAGTAGCGATCCCCTTTGGGGTTATCCCAATGCGCTAATGTATTGAAACGATTATTAATCATCACCAAGGTGTTGCGTAAATTCTCTTGGCGATTTTTCCCTCTGGCCAAGTTAGCAAAGTTGGTCGTAATACGCGTACCTTCTGAAGGGTTATAGTTCTCATCAAAAGGAGTGCTCTTAATCGTAAATGTGAAGTCTTTATTCATCCTAATCTTGCACCCTGGTTCTGACATGAAAAATGAATTTATTTCTTGATTAGCCCGAGGTTACCGGCTTTCTCATTCATCAGTCTTTATGTTGTCAATACGTTAATATTGTATAATTTATGCCAGAGCCATGAGATGAGTGAAAGCGAGTTAATTTCATTACGACATGAGTCATATTCATGATCTGGGGGATGGGTGGGGCTGACACCCTCGCAGAAGCCCCTGGCCTGAAAGATGCCCCGCGGGGAGCGGTGGCATGTGCGTGCGCAGCCATGCGCAAAAGCACACTCTTTGCATTATCACCCCAGGTCCGCGGATTCCCGTCAAACGCGTTTAGAACGGGCTGGTATTGTGGGCTTTGATCCACGCATTGCTATGGATGAATAAAATGCAGCTCACTGGCGTGCAGCATTAGTCGTTGCGCCTGTTCGGTGCCTGGTAACAGGCGGCCACCATACAGGTCACAACCTAAAATAGGGTGACCCAACTGCTGGCAGTGGATGCGGAGTTGATGAGTACGACCGGTTTCCGGGGTGAGCTGTACCCGCGTCAATGGCAGTAACGTCCCGTCTTCCCATTCATGACAAAAGCGCTCAACCACCCGATAATGGGAGCGCGCGGGTTTACCCTGGATTGCGCTAATCGACATCAGCGTGAAAAGCGCGGGATCCTTGGCAATTGCTGCGTCTATTTTTCAGTCTGCTGACGAATGACGATCGCCTTTTGCCGACGATCGGATATTACGCATAGCAAAACGCCCGCTTAAGTTTCCTTAAGCGGGCGTCTCTAATATGGCTCCTCTGACTGGACTCGAACCAGTGACATACGGATTAACAGTCCGCCGTTCTACCGACTGAACTACAGAGGAATCGTGTGAACGGGGCGAATAATAGCGGGGTGGCTCGGGCTTGTAAAGCCTGAAAACGCCTTGCCGTTTCGTTTGCTGCAAGATTATTCAACTTGCTGCTTTTTATCGCTTTTATTGGTGCACGGCTGTGCGATGATCCAGGGATGCCCCTTTGGCCCCCCTGTTATGCCTTATCTTGGTGCACGCGTTTGTTTTTTCCTGCCGCGTAATGTGGCGATTTTATCGACGGTAGCATCATTTTTTCTTATTTTTCCGTCGATTAGTTCATGCATCCTCTTATTGTGTCGGCCTGGCCCGGATTTTGCTGCAGTTCTTCTCATTCGCAGTTAAGGGGTATGACGGAGGCAATATGAATTTCAGACGTCTGAAGTATTTCGTGAAAATCGTCGATATCGGCAGCCTGACTCAGGCGGCAGAGGTGCTGCATATTGCTCAGCCAGCGCTCAGCCAACAATTGGCCACGTTGGAAGGGGAGCTGAAACAGCAACTGCTGATCCGTACCAAACGTGGCGTGATGCCGACCGAGGCCGGCAACATTCTTTATGCGCATGCCCAGACCATTTTGCGTCAGTGCGAACAGGCGCAAAGTGCGGTCAACAGTGCCGGGCAGGCCATGAGCGGTCATGTTTCCGTTGGGTTGGCACCGGGTAGCTTGGCGTCTCAACTGGCGTTGCCGTTGTTACAGGCGGTACGCGATCAGCACCCGGGTATTTTGCTCAGCCTGAACGAGAATATCGGTTCGACGTTGGCCGGGCAGGTCGCCAACCAGAATCTGGATATGGCGGTCATTTACGGCACTAAAATGCCTGCGGGCCTGCAGGCCACGGCATTGATACGGGAAGATCTCTATCTGGTGGCGACGCGGGCGGTCCCCAATCCCGGCAACAGTGTTGATCTGCTGGACGTCGCACGACTGAATTTGTTCCTGCCACGCGAAGGGGATGTGGTGCGAAACCAGGTGGATGAAGCCATGGCGGTGCGCAAGCTGGCTGCCAACGTGATTGGTGAAATTGAATCCTCCGATACCCTGAGCGCGGCTATCGCCAGCGGTCTCGGTGCCACCATTTTGCCGGAGTCGGTTGCGCGCGCAATGATTGGCCCCGCGAAGGCGTGGATGGCACGCATCAATGCCGCCTCGCTAAGCGTACCCTTGTCGTTGTGTATTTCCGGCCAGCAGTCGCTGTCGGCGCCCGCGTTGGTGGTGAAGGATATTTTGCTGTCAATCGCCGCCAGCCGCAGTCAGGAAAAACGCGTGCTGGCGTTGGTGCAGTAAATCAGGACCGGCCCCGATGGTGAGCGTGCCGTTTCAGGTGCGGTTTTCACCGCCCCTGACATTGTCGCCAACTAGCTGAGTTGATAATGGCTGTCCGGCCGTGCCGCTGGCGGTAAATCGGTCTCGTCGTTCATCTCGCGCAGGTTGATCTCAATGGCGTTGCACATGGCATTAAGTGGCAGATCGTTGGCGGCGGTGCCGAACGGATCTTCCAGTTCTTCTGCCAGGGAATCGAGTGAGATGAAGGTATAGGAAATGAATACCGACACCAATGGCGTCATGTAATGCAGATCCGGTACCAGTGCGAAAGGCAACAGCGTACAGAACAGGTACACCGTCCGGTGAACGATCAGGCTGTAGGCGAAGGGGATCGGCGTATTGGCAATGCGTTCACAACCACCGAGGATCTCGGACAGTCGATTGAGGTTCTGATCGATACTGTGAAACAGCACGTCAGACAGCTGTGCCGATTGCCGCTTCTCACCCAGCCATTGGCCCATCATCAGCAGCAGCCTGTTGCAGGGGGACGTGCTCGTCTCAATCGGCCGTAAATCAGCGTTGGGTAACAGGCGTTGCAGATCGGCACTGATATCGGTGCCGCGCAGTTGGTGTTTCAGGCAGTAGCTGAACGCCATCAGCAGGGCCGCAAATTCACGCGCAGCCTCATCTTGCTGAGGCAACAGGCTTTTAATCTGGCGTAACAGCGAGCGCTGTACGATCAACAAGCTGCCCCATAACAGCCTTGCCTCGGTGAATCTCGCATAGCTGACGCTGTTGCGAAAACCGAGGAAGATGGCGATCGCCACGCCCAAAAGACTGAAGGGGGCCAGCGTGAGTTTGACGCCCAGATGTTCGTACCATTGAAAACACAGCACGGCAACGATCGACATGGCAATGTTAAGGCTGAGACGAAACAGAATTTTGGAGAGCACCGAACCGTGCCAGACGAAAAGCCGTCTGAACCAGTGTTGCTGAGGTCTGACAATCATATGAGTGGTAACGACTGGGGAATGGGAGCCGCTGTTGTAACAGATATGAGGCGTAGACATCAACGATCTGCGGATGAAAAGTTAAAGATCCGCATTCTGCGTAATGCGGATTACTTACGGTGTTTTTGAGAGCGCTCAAGGCTATTTCGGTCGATAAACGTCAGATGTACTATGAAGCTCATGCGCCCCGACCGAGCAAGGGGCCGTAAACGCGGCCCCTTGCAACCCGCGCTCTTGCCCACTCAGACGGTTGGCTACGCCAACGGCTCTCACTTCATCACACCGCATCACCGGCTGCCGGGGCCGCGCCTTCGGCTCCTCCAATTGCCATTCATTGCGGTGGCAGAGAAAGGCAGGATATTTAGGGCAATGCTACCTGCACTGAGCCTGCAGAAGCCGAAAAAAATGCCGACCAGGCTTAACCGATCGGCATTGCGCAAAAGCGGGCTTTTCATCGCCTGTCAGTTAACGGAACGGCGGCTCGTTAAAGGTCCGCAGTTTACGGGAGTGCAGACGATCGCCTTCGGCACGGAGCAAATCAATGGCGCAAATACCGATTTGCAGGTGTTCTGAAATTGCCCCTTCATAAAAGCGGTTGGCTTGGCCCGGAAGCTTGATTTCGCCGTGCAGCGGCTTGTCCGATACGCACAGCAGCGTGCCGTAGGGCACCCGGAAACGGTAGCCCTGAGCGGCAATGGTGGCACTTTCCATGTCGACGGCGACCGCACGGCTGAGGTTAAAGCGCAGCGCCGAAGCAGAATAGCGCAATTCCCAATTGCGATCGTCGGTGGTCACTACGGTGCCGGTACGCAGACGCTGTTTAACTTCTTCACCCGGCATGCCGCTGACCATTTTTGTGGCGTCGTACAGGGCACGTTGCACTTCGGCAATGCTGGGGATAGGGATATCCGGCGGTAACACGGAATCCAGCACATGATCATCGCGCAGATAAGCATGAGCCAATACGTAGTCACCGATCGACTGACTTTCACGCAGGCCGCCGCAGTGGCCGATCATCAACCAGGCGCTTGGTCGCAGTACCGCCAGGTGGTCGCAGATGGTTTTTGCGTTGGACGGACCGACACCGATGTTGATCAGCGTGATGCCCTGACCGGTACGTGAGATCAGATGGTAGGCCGGCATCTGGTGGTTTTTCCAGGCCAAGTCGGAAACGGCCTGATCTGGCGCGGTCGTTTCCGGCGTGATGTAGATGCCGCCGGCACTGGACAGCGCAATATAAGGGCTGGCCGGATCGGCTATTTCGGCGCAGGCCCAGCGGACAAACTCGTCCACGTAGCGGGTGTAGTTGGTGAACAGCACGAAGGGCTGAAAATGCTCTACCGGGGTGCCGGTGTAATGGCGTAACCGCGCCAGCGAGAAATCGGCGCGTAAGGCATCAAAATGCGACAGCGGGAAGGTGCTGGTGGCGTGAAACAGGCCGTCGGCGGTTTCATCGCCTATTTGCGCCAACTCGGTTGTCGGGAAATGCTGCGCCAGGCTGGCACTCATCGAACGATCCAACATCAGGTTGGAACCGTCAATCACGTAAGGGAAAGGAATTTCCTGCTGTGAGGGCCGCACTTCAATATGCGCATCGTACTCACCCGCCAGCATCGTCAATTGCTCGGTCAGATAATGGCGAAACAGCTGCGGGCGGGTAATGGTGGTGGTGTAGCAGCCGGAATGGGTGAAGCGGCCGAAGGCGCGGGTTTTGCTCTGGCCAGACTTTTGCCCATCCCAACTGACACGCAGTTCGGGGTAAACAAACAACCCTGCGGCGCGGGTCTGCGCGTCGGGTAACCCGCCGTGATTGATAAAATCCCCCACTGCCTGGCGCAGTGCTTCAACCGAGGCGTCATACAGCGCTTCCAGTTGTTCGATCGCCTGAGTGGGGGTGAGGCCGGTGCCGGATTGCTGACTGCTCATACTCTCTCCTTGGTTCTCCCGCGATGCGGCGGGAGGCAGGCGGATGCCAATATCAATTCACAGCAACAGGTTAGCTGAATATGGGCGAATAGAATACGGGGAAAAGAAAAAGCAGCGTTCGCATTTACTCCCGGGGGATTTGCTGCAGGGGGCGAATACATTCGCCCCGATTAACGCGGGCGCCGCATGCGGCGCCCTTACAAGGTGAGGCTCAGGAGGCGGGGGCGGTTTGTTCTATCTTCAGCGACACCAGGCCAATGCCCAGTTTCTTCGGGGTAAAGCCACCACTGGCACCTTCCTGCGGTTCAGTCGGCGTCGGTGGCGTGATACTGATGTTCTGTGCGCCGCCGGGGTTGTCGAAGCGCAGGGTTACGGTGGTGTCCTGCTCGGTGAGCGTCACAAACTGTTCCTGCTCGCCAACGCGCACGGAGATCGGCTCGCCAACGTTTTTACCGTAGGCGCGAGCGCGTAGCACCAGATCGAAGGCGGGCGGCAGAGGGGCGACATAATCGATATTCACCGCCGGTGCCAGATTGGCATCTGACCAGCGGCCCCAGTCTTCAACGCTGGAAACCCCGGTGATGGCCTTCACGTATTCCGGCATGCCCGGCAGCATAAATGCGATGGCATCTGCCTGATATTTAACGGCGGCATCGTCCACATTCAACCGTTCTATGGCGCGTTGATAAGCGGCAACGCTGTCTGCTTCTGGCCCGCTAAAGTTGACCTTGCCGCGGTAGTTCCCCCCTTTGGCCTGTACGATCTGCGGCGGGGCGGCCAGATTGCCTGATGCGACGCAGGTTTCGGTGCTCAGTGCCATTTCAGGTGCCCATACCCGGCCAATTTCATAACATTTGTCGACCCAAACGAATTTTTCACCTGCGCCCAAGCCAGCAAGCTGCTTTTTCAGCGGCGTGGACAGATAAACGTTAAACATCGGCTCAATTTTGTTATCTGCCACTTTCAAGATAAATGGCACCTTAAAGGTGATACCGGAGAAGGTAAAACTGTTGCCTTGGTTACCCAGGGTGAAGTTGTCAATGCGGTTTGGGAAGCCCCATTGTTTCACTACCGCCGGTTTCCAGGCGTTGATCTTCTCATCGATATTCATGAAAACAGTAGACAGCGTTGGGCTGGAGAAGCTGCTGCGGCCTAGGCCTATGTAGTTATCGCCGCCCATCACGTCCAATACCGTGGCGCCGTTGTCCAACGTGCTGCGTTTTTCGTTATGCAGCGCGGTCTGTGGGCGAGTGCCGTCAATGATAAAGAACAGGTTACGGCGTTTCTGTTTGGTCAGAACGTCATAGGCGGTGTTATTCATCGCCAGATGATCCGAAGACACCACGATGACGGTGTTTTTGAAATAGTCGGATGCCTTGATTTTATCGATCAGCGCCGCGATATGCTGCTGGCTACAGGCTACCGCGCTTAATGAACGGTTCTCTTTGTTCTGCCAGCTGAATGTGTTTTTGCTGCAACTGGCGGAGATAAACCCGTCCGGGTGATGGGTGTCGACGGTCAGTGTAAACAGTGAAAACGTTTTATTCTGCTTAGACAGTTCAACAAATTTGTCGAACACCACATCCAGAACGGTATCGTCGTACCAGCCCCAGTCATTTTTGTAACTGGGATCGCTGACCTGCCCACGCAGTTCTTTGAAGCCGTAGGCATGATCGAAACCGTGCGATTTCAGAAAGGTGTCTTTACCGGCGAAGGCCAGATCGGCGCCCTGATAAAAGTAGTTATCATAACCGGCGGACTTCAGTACATCGCCCAGACAGACGTTTTCCGGGTAAAAGGTAGACACGGCGCTGGAGGCGTTACCGTCGAAAGGGGCAAACAGCGGGATGCCACACTGTGAGGCCACCATGCCGGCAATGGTATAACCGGTGCCTGGCAACTGTTGGGTGTTGCTGAAGTCGATGCTGTTTTCACGATGTTGGTTCAGTTCGTCAGCGAGGCCGGGGAAAAGTTGCTGATCGAAGTAGGTTCTTTCCAGGCTCTCTGCATAGATATACACCAGGTTCGGCGCTTTGCCCTGTACGCTTCTTTTGGGGGCTTTGTAATAGGTATCAAAATCGCTGGTGTCCCCGCTGATCTGGCTTCTGACCAGTAGGGAGATATCCTGAAAGGCGGGAGTAGTGCCGACGGAAAACAAGGCCAGCAACACGGCGATCACACTGTATACCACACTGCTGCTTTTCGCTTTGCGTCGGACCAGGCTCCAGGTGAGTACGGCGAAGATCAGCGCCAGTACCGCCAACAGGCCGATAAACGGCAGCAGGTATTTGCCGACGCCGGCACCTTTCAGGCTGCTGGTGAGGGTGTAAATTACCGCGTCGGTGATGCCGTCACCGGTAAAGTAGTTGCTGGCGATCAGGACAACGTTGAGGATCAGATAGCTGCCCAGCAGCGTCAGCAGAGTGGCAAGCCACCAGCGGTTGGCAGCGCCCCGGGTCCGGTAGATTAAAATTGAGGCGATAAAAAGTGCAAACGAGATTAATGCTGAAACCATCCACCGTACCCTGTCTGATTAAAAAGAAAAACTTTAGTGCTCTGGTCAACGCCGCTGACCGCTGCCGCCGCGAGAAAGAGGAGGGTATAGCGCATTGAAACCGTCAGAGCAATGCGTGTTTGCATCGCTCTGCTGGCTCAGAGTGTGATTGGCGATTTTTGTGACAATAGTGTGACACTAATCACGCCAGCGAAAAGGGAGGGCATCATAGAGAAGGGCGCAGTTCATAGGCTGAGCCCGATAACGGCTTAATGCAGTTCCACCGCGTATTGTTCCACGGGGGTGATTTTCTTGATCAACTTGTTGTCGAACAGGAATTGTTCGTAGGCTTGATAGCGCGCTTTATCCAGCTTGGCCGGATCGCGGGCAAACAGCGGCAAGCTGGCTTGCCATGCCTGTTTGTTCAGCGCGGTATTCAGTTCCGGATGGGCTTTGGCGAATGCTAGCCAGCTTTCCTGCGGATGGGCGTGCAGGTAGTCGCCGCCTTTTTTTAGTGCCGCGAGGAATTTTTTGATTTTCGGCTCAGTGATGGTGTCGCGATTGGCGACGATGATCAGTTCGTCGTAGGCGGGGACGCCATAGTCTTCCACGTTAAACACCACCGGATCTTTCCCCTGTAATTTCAATTCTAGCGCTTCAATATTGCGGTACCCGCCGATCACCGCATCGACCTGGCCTGCCAGCAGGGCGCTGGTCAGTTGGAAGTTAACGTTAATCAGTTTGGTGTCATTGGGGTTGAGATGCTCATGTTCGAGCATGGTTGCCAGCGTGGCCTGTTCAATGCCGCTGACCGAATAACCGATTTTTTTGCCCTTAAGCCCTGCCGGGGTGGTGATGCGCTTATCCAGCGTAATAACGGTATTGAGTGGCGAATTAATCAGGGTTCCTATGCGCACCAGCGGCAAGCCCTGGTCAGCGAAGAAGTGCAACTGCGGTTGATAGGTGATGGCAAGATCGGCCTGTTTTGCCGCCACCAGACGTGGCGGTAGCGCCGGGTCGGAAGGTGGCACTATCTTGACGTCGAGGCCCTCGGCCTTGAAGGCACCGATCTGATCGGCCACCATTATCGGCGCGTGATCGGGGTTGATATACCAATCGAGCACCAGCGTCAGTTTTTCAGCGGCGGTTGCTTGCCCGGCCAGCGTAGCGCTGAGCAGCAGCCCGCAGAGGGTCTTTTTAATCATGGTTGGTTCCTTATTATCAGTTATTTTCCGGTGCCCAATCGATCAGGCGCAGCAGCAGCGCGTCCACGGTCACCCAGAGCAAGACGGTCATCAGCACCAGAATAAACAGCGCGGCAAAACAGACGTCAGTCTGCATGCGCGCATTAGCGTTAAGCATTACGTACCCCAAACCTTCCGCCGAGCCGACCCATTCGCCGATGATGGCCCCTATCGGGGCGACGGCGGCGGCCATGCGCAGCCCGGAACCGAAGGCCGGCAGCGCCGCCATCAGCCGAACGTGCCGCAGTTGGGCCCAGGGTGAGGCGCGCAGGGTACGTGCCAGATCGAGATAGTCGTTATTGACCCGCCGCAGTCCATCAAAGAAGGCGGAGGTTACAGGGAAGAAAATCACCAGTACCGCCATCACCACTTTGGCGCTCATGCCAAAACCAAACCACAGCACCAACAACGGGGCCAACGCAAACACCGGGATCGCCTGGCTGGTCAGCACCAAGGGCATCAACCAGCGTTGCAGGCGGGGGGAAAAAATCATGCACAGTGCTAACACGGCCCCCAGCAATACCCCTGCCAGCAGGCCGCAGGCGATTTCTGACGCCGTAATCAACGTGTGATAAGCGAGATAAGCCCGGTCATTCCAAAGTGCCTGCGCGACCGCAGAAGGTGAGGGCAACAAAAAGGCGGGAATATCACCCAACGTTATCCCTCCCCACAGCAGTAACAGGCCGGCAAATACCGTCAGGCTGCGGCGCATCCGCGACAGGCGGCTTTCACTCGGCGGCTTCATTCGGCGGCCCTCACCAGTTGTAGCAGTAGCTCGCTTTGGCTTTTCAGCAGTTGAGGGTCGTCCGGTGCCCGTGGCGGCAAGCCTTCAATGACATGGCTGTCGTCAATGCCGGCGGGATAGCGTGACAGGACCAGCAAGCGGTGACTAAGGCGGCAGGCTTCCATCGGATCGTGGGTGATCAGTAACACGGTATGCTGCGCAAGCAGATCGGCGGCAAGCTGCTGGATTTTGGCGCGGGTAATGGTGTCCAGCGCCGAGAAAGGTTCATCCATCAAGACGATCGGTTGACGTTCATACAGCGTGCGGGCGATGGCTGCACGTTGGCGCATGCCACCGGACAGTGCCGCAGGCAAGGCGCTGCCATAGCCGCTCAGGCCCACGCGTTCCAGTAAATGTTCTGCCCAGGCGCGGTCGACTTTTTCACCCCGCAGCCGTGCACCGAGGCTAATGTTCTGATCAATGGTCAGCCATGGATAGAGCAGATCCTTTTGCCCCATGTAGGCGATGCGTCCTACGATCGGTAAGCCATCGCTGCCGGTGACCGTACCGGACGTGGGTTTCGCCAACCCGGCAATGATCTTCAGCAAGCTGGTTTTACCCGCACCGCTGGCGCCGAGCAACGCCACAACATTGCCGCCTGCAATATCGAAATTTAGCCGGTCGAAAATCACCTGCTGACCAAAACGCAGGGTCAAATCCCGGACCTGAATTCCTGGTCTGGTCCCCTCATTCGGGGCCTTGCCGATGCTCATTGGGCATTCAACCCCATTTGCCAGAAGGCAGATTCCAGCCGGGTGGCGGTGGTGAAAATGGTCGACAGTTCGGCCAGGCGGCTTTCAGCCCCACGTTGGTGGCCCACGTTTTCCAGCAGGTCGAGTGCGGCCTGCACCCCAGATAAATAGGCGGGGTCACCATAGTTACGGATCCATGAGGCATAAGGGTTGCCTTCCATCACGGTGGCGGGATCGTTAAGCAGCCGCAGGCCTATTTCGGCATAGCCGGCGACGCAGGGCATCAGAGCGGCCAGCAGATCGAGTGCATCACCGGCGTGGCCGATATCGAGCACATAGCGGGTGTAGTTAAGGGTTTCCGCGGCCTCTGGTTCGGCGGCAATGTCGGGTTCGCTCAGCCCCCAGTCTGCGCAATAGGCCAGATGCAAAGGCAGTTCGGCGACAATGGCATTGAGTGAGGCGGTGGCTGCACGCATCTCCGGCAGAGTACGCAGTTTGCTGACCAGCAGCGCATAGGCGCGGGCAAAGTGAATCAGGAACAGGTAATCCTGTGTCAAATAGCGACGGAATGCCGGGTCAGGTAGGGTGCCTGCGGCCAGTTGCTGAATAAAAGGGTGTTCGACGTAGTCCTGCCAGTGGCGACCAGCCTGCTGGCGCAGCCGTCCGTAAAGACCATTTTCAAATTGAGGGGTAAACATGGGACCTCCAAAAGTGTGTGGAGATCCGGGCGCGCTGAGGTATGAACAGGCAATGACTGATGGTGTTATTGCCGACCCGTCCCTTCGCTGGCATGACCCAGATCAGGTTCAAAGGGTTCGGCTTGCGCCATCTCAGCCCGTAACAGGACACCCCTCGGAGGAGCTTGTTATACGATATTTACTTTTTGATTACAACGGGCGGGCGGTTGCGTTGGGCAACGATGAGGGCATTTTTCGGCAGCCAAAAACGGTTCGTTTAGTGCGGTCGCACACAATTTTTCTGGCCTGAGGAGGGGCATTTTTGTCACTGTAACTCGGTCATAATTGAATCTAAGGGCTACTCCTATGAAGAAAATTGGATTTCTCTCGTTTGGTCACTGGACGCCGTCGTCACAGTCGGGTACCCGGTCTGCTGCGGATGCGTTATTGCAATCCATCGATCTGGCCGTCGCGGCAGAAGAGCTGGGGGCGGACGGGGCTTACTTCCGTGTGCATCACTTTGCCCGCCAGCTCGCTTCGCCGTTCCCGCTGCTGGCTGCCATTGGGGCAAAAACGCAGCGTATTGAGATCGGCACCGGCGTGATCGACATGCGCTATGAAAACCCGCTTTATATGGTCGAAGACGCGGGTGCTGCTGATTTGATCTCCGGTGGACGGTTGCAACTTGGGATCAGCCGCGGCTCACCTGAGCAGGTCATTGAAGGCTGGCGTTACTTTGGCTACACGCCTGCAGAAGGCGAGACTGAAGCCGACATGGCGCGTCGCCATACCGACGTGTTCCTCGATGCGCTGCGTGGTGAAGGCTTTGCCGAACCGAATCCGCAGCCGATGTTCCCCAACCCGCCCGGTCTGCTGCGTGTTGAGCCTTTCTCCGCGGGTTTGCGGGATCGGATCTGGTGGGGGGCCAGCTCGAACGCCACGGCAGTCTGGGCGGCGAAACTGGGGATGAACCTGCAAAGCTCAACGTTAAAAAATGATGAGACCGGCGAGCCGTTCCACGTGCAGCAGGCCAAGCAGATCCGTGAGTACCGTGCGGCCTGGAAGGCAGCAGGGCACCAGCGTGAGCCGCGCGTGTCGGTCAGCCGCAGTATTTTTGCGCTGATGAACCAGCAGGATCGCAGCTACTTCGGCAACAGCGGCCAGGATAGCGATCAGGTGGGGTATATCGATCAGCAGACGCGGGCCGTATTCGGCCGCAGTTATGCCGCCGAGCCGGAGTTGTTGATCAAACAATTGGCGCAGGACGAAGCGATAGCCGAAGCGGACACCTTGCTGTTGACCGTGCCGAACCAGTTGGGCGTCGATTATAACGCCCATGTGATTGAATCCATCTTGACCCATGTCGCCCCGGCGTTAGGGTGGCGCTAAACGCCAGAACGCTTCTCAGCGAGAGAAGCGTTGTTGACTTATTTTGTCTTATTTGTATTTTAAGGACATGCATACATTCCTGATCATCGTCCCTGAAGGGGGCATGTTGTTTGAGTCGGCGGGCATCGCCGATATTTTGATGCAAGCCAACCGCTTGAGGCCTGATGACGCGCCGCTCTACCAGATGGCGATAGTCACCACCCAGTCTCACCGGGTGGTGCATGGTTCCTCCGGCTTGAATCTGTTGGCCGATCACCGCCTGGCCGATCTCGAACCTGAGGAGGAACGCGATACCATCATCGTGACCGGCAAAGGGGCGACAGCGGAAGAAAGTGCCTATGTGGTCGATTGGCTGCGTCGTGCAGCCCCTAAAGCGCGACGTGTGGCGTCAGTTTGCGGCGGGGCCATGCTGCTGGCCGAGGCCGGCTTGCTGGATGGGCGCCGGGCAACCACGCATTGGCGACTGCTGGAAACGTTGCAGGCTCGTTTCCCCAAAGTGAAAGTCGAAAATGGGCCGATCTACGTGCAAGATGGCGCTGTCTGGACCTCCGGCGGGGTCAGTTCCGGGTTCGATCTCACCCTGGCATTGGTGGAGGATGATTACGGATTCGTGCAGGCCCGTGAAGTGGCGCAAGATCTGGTGATGTTCCTGCGCCGGCCCGGGGGGCAGGCACAGTTCAGCCGTTATCCCTTGAATCAGGCCAAAACGCCCGGCCCGATTCGTGATCTCCAGTCCTGGATCCTGGAAAACCTGTCCAGCGATCTTGGTGTCGAAAAACTGGCAGAACGGGTCGCCATGAGTCCGCGAAACTTTACCCGCGTGTTCACGCGTGAAACCGGCATTTCACCCGCTAAATTTGTTGAAGAAGGGCGTCTGTATCTGGCTCGACAACGGTTGGAGCAGAGTGCTGAAGGTATTGAGCAAATCGCCATGAACTGTGGGTTTGGCAATGGCCTCAATCTGCGGCGCGTTTTTGAACGGCATTTGCACCTCACACCGACCGAGTACCGCGAACGTTTTCATTCACGCATTTTGGCGTAAATTGATCTATAAACGTCATTTACGACAATGTCTCTCCGGCTTAAATTTACAGCAAAGCCAATAACGAAGGAGTAGAACATGGTCAAAGTAGGCATTAATGGATTCGGCAGAATCGGCAGGAATGTTTTGCGTGCTGCGTTAGGTCGCAGTGACTTTGAGGTTGTGGCGATCAACGATTTGACCGACAGCAAAACCTTGGCGCATTTGCTGAAATACGACTCGCTGTCGGGTACCTTGGCAGCCAGTGTCGAAGCCGGTGAAAACCAACTGCTGCTCGATGGTCGGCCAATTCATGTTTTCTCCGAAAGAGATCCGGGCGCAATCCCATGGAAAAGCGTGGGCGTTGATGTCGTCATCGAAGCGACGGGGTTCTTTACGGACAAAGCCAAGGCCGAAGTGCACATCACGAAGGGTGGGGCCAAGCGAGTGATTATCTCGGCGCCAGGCAAGGACGACGATATAACCATAGTGATGGGCGTTAATCAGGACCTGTACGATCCGGCCAAGCACCGCGTGGTCAGCAACGGCAGTTGCACCACCAACGGTTTGGCGCCCGCGGCGCAGGTGCTGCATCAGGCCTTCGGGATTGAATACGGCCTGATGAATACCACGCATGCTTATACCAATAGCCAGGCATTGCATGACCAACCGGAAAAAGACTTGCGTGGCGCTCGCGCCGCAGCAGAGTCGATTGTGCCTTACTCCAGCGGGGCGGCCAAAGCGCTCGGCAAGGTGATCCCTGAACTCGATGGCCGTCTGACCGGTTATTCGCTGCGGGTGCCGGTGCCGGTGGTGTCTATCGTTGACTTAACGGTGACGTTGAAACGCGACGTGACGGCTGAAGAGATCAACGCCGCGTTCCGTCAGGCTGCGCAGTCGGGCCCTCTCAAAGATATTTTGGGCTACAGCGATGAGCCTTTGGTATCGAGCGATTATAAAGGCGACCCGCGCTCATCCATTATCGATGGGCTGTCAACGTTGGTTATCGGTGGCAATCTGGTCAAGGTTTTGGCTTGGTACGACAATGAATGGGGCTTCTCCAACCGTTTGGTTGATCTGGCGGTGTTGATGGAAAAACGCGGCTTGTAGGCTCTAAAAGTAAGGGCGCTGCATGCTGCGCCCTTGAGCATACTCAACGGGTTAAATCGGGTCGAACATGTTCGACCCGATTTAACCCTTAAACATATTTGTTAGCAGTATCAACTACAGCTGCGCGATCTGCATTAAATCTTGTTTGGCCCCTGGAGCCACCGCCAGCACCGGGCCACCCCGGAGAAAATGTTCCCCTTCGGTGTTAAATGGATGCGTCCAGCCGCCGGCTTCGTTGACCAGGCAATATCCCGCCAGACAATCCCAGGCATGCATATAAGGTTCGTAGTAACCCACCAGACGCCCTGCTGCAACCCAAGCCAGCATCATGGCACCCGAACCATTGCGGAAGAAATTGCCACCGGCCGCGGTGATCCCGGCGGCGATCTCACCGACGCGTTCAGGCGTCACATAGCTGTTGGCACCAAAACCGGTGACGTGGTTTTGCATCGTGCGTTTTGGGTCTACGCGCAGCGGTTTGCCATTGAGAGTGGCCCCCGCGCCGCGCGCCGCGATAAAACATTCTTGCTGGCAGGGTGCGACGATCACGCCGATCACCGGTTCGCCGTGGTGAATCACGGCAATAGACACACACCAGTTTGGCATACCGTTAACAAAAGGGCTGGTGCCATCGATGGGATCCACCACCCAGGTGTAACCCGACTCACCGGGCTGCAGGCCAAACTCCTCCCCCAAAAAACCGTCCTGCGGAAACTGGCTGGCGATCTGTTCGCGGATCAACAGTTCAACTTCGCGGTCAGCAATGGAAACCACGTCCTGCGCATCGCGTTTGGTTTCAATCACCAGGCTCTCGCGGCGGTTAAAATAGTCCAGCGCTTTGCTGCCTGCGGCGCGTGCCGCCTGTTCGGCCAACAACAGGCGCTGGGAAATGGGCTCATTCATGTTTGATCCTTAACGTTGTGAGGCTCACTGGGCAATCAGTGCCAGCCCCTGAGATTTGAAATCAATGGCCACGCGTGTGGCGGGTGCCAACTGGCGTTCCATCTGAACGTCGACAATAAATAGCGCACCGAGATCGGTCTTCACTTCATATTCAATATGGTCCCCAAGCCAGGTACTGTGGGTTATCTCCCCGTTCAATGCGCCATCTTGCTCCGGCTGCAGGGTAATAAACTGCGGGCGCACCGACAGTTGCGCGGTGCCGGGACGTGCTTTGGCACCCGGTACCCGATACTGGCGACTGCCGAGGGTGATCAGCGCCTGACCATCTTCGACGCGCTCAATGTCACAGGGCAGGATATTGGCCTCGCCCATAAAGTCGGCGATAAACACGGAAGCTGGTGAATGATAAAGCTCCTGAGGTGCGCCCTGTTGGGCAATATGCCCTTCTTTCATGACGATAATCTTATCGGAGACCGCTAATGCCTCTTCTTGATCGTGGGTGACGTACACCGCAGTGAAACCAAGGCGCTGCTGCAAATCACGAATTTCAGTGCGGACACGGCGGCGCAAACGTTCGTCAAGGTTGGATAATGGCTCGTCGAGCAGCAACACCTGCGGTTCCAATACCAGCGCACGCGCTACGGCAATACGCTGCTGCTGTCCGCCAGAGAGTTCGGCGGGGAGACGTTGGCCCATCTTTTCCAGACCGACCAGTGTGAGCCCTTCGCGTGCCCGGTCCTGCGCTTCTTTACGCGGCAGACCGCTGGCAAGCAGGCCATACATCACGTTGTCCAACGCGTTCATATGTGGGAACAACGCATAGGATTGGAACACCATTGCGACGTCGCGTTCGTTGGCGGGCAGGTGCGTGACGTCCTTGCCGCCGATCAGAATACGGCCAGAGGTTGGATGCTCCAGGCCTGCCAACAGGCGCAGGGTAGTGGTTTTGCCACAGCCAGACGGACCGAGCAGTGTGACCAGCGTGCCAGGTTCGACGGTGAGTGACAGGCCGGGTACGGCGGTGAAATCGGCAAATTGTTTGGTGACGTTTTCAAACACCACCGAGCCGGAACGAATGGCAGTCATACGGCATTCTCCTGATGTAGAGCCGGTGGAGGCGTCACCGGCGGTGTGGTAATACGGATTGCGCGACGCAGGCGGCGTTCGCCGACCAGTAACTGGAAGGTGAGGATCACCGCCAGCATCACAACGATAAGCACCGAGGAGTAGGCGATAGCCACGCCGTATTCCCCATTTTCGACCAACCCAACGATGTAGGACGTGGCCATGTTGTACTGGGCGCTAACCAGGAAGATCACCGCGCTGATGGAGGTAATGGCACGCACGAAGGCATAGACCAGAGCCGCGCTGATCGCCGGTTTCAACAGCGGCAAAATCACTTTGCGCAGGGTGCGGAAACTGCTGGCGCGCAGCGTCAGTGAGGCTTCATCCAGGCTACGATCCAGCTGGCTCATGGCGGCAATGCCACCGCGCACACCCACCGGCATGTTGCGGAACACAAAACAGGCGACCAGAATCAGGGCGGTGCCGGTGATCTCCAGGGGGGGCAGGTTGTAAGCCATAATGTAACTGACGCCGATGACCGTGCCGGGAATGGCAAAGCTGAGCATCAATAAAAACTCAAAGGTTTGGCGACCGGCAAATTTCTGGCGCACGATCAGCCACGCAGTGAGCAGGCCAACGATGGCGGTGAGCGGCGCGGCGATCAGCGCGATTTCCAGCGTCGTCCAGAATGAGTTCCAGGCGACACCGGTCCAGACTATCTGGCCATTGTTCCACTGGAAGCCAAAGGCGCGCGCGTAGTGGCCCAGCGTCAGGCTGCTGTCGAGCCCCCATGACTGGACGAAACCGCCGATCAGGATCATGCCGTAGATGACCAGCGTGAACAGGCCCCAAGGGATCACCAGCGCGTATACGCCGTAACGCAATCCACGCGGCAGCCCGCAATGCATCCCGGAATCCCCTTTACCGGTCACGGTCGCGAAGTTTTTCCCCGTTAACCACAGGCGTTGCAGAATAAAGGCGCTAAGGGTGAAGCACAGTAGGATGATGGCCAGCACCGCGGCACGGCTCGGATCGTTCTGTGCACCCACCACCGAGAAGAAGATCTCGGTCGACAGCACACCGTGGCTGCCGCCAAGCACCATCGGATTACCAAAATCCGCCATGCTTTCGATAAAGCTAATGAGAAAAGCATTGGCCAGACCGGGTGCCATCAGCGGCAGTGAAACATAGCGGAAGGTGCGCCAGCGGTTCGCACGTAGCGTTTGCGAAGCCTCTTCCAGCGAGGGGCTGACCCCTTCCACCACGCCAATCAGCACCAGAAAGGCTATAGGGGTGAAGGACAGTACCTGGGCAATCCAGATACCGGTCAGCCCGTACAACCAACGGCCGGGCTCAATGCCAAACAGGCTGGCGAGCAGTTCGGTGACGACGCCAGCGCGGCCAAACAGCAGCATCAGCGCCAGGCCAATCACAAAGGGGGGCGTAATGATTGGCAGGACGGTGAGTAAGCGCAGTCCTTTCTTGAATGGCAACGGCGTGCGCGTAGCCGCCAGCGCAAAAGCCAGACCGAGCAGTGTGGAACCGCTGGCCGTCATGAGCGCTAACGTCAGGGTACGCCAGGCGGTTCCGCAGCTGCCGCCTTTCAGGCAACTGAGGCTCCAAATCGCGGGGTCTTGCATATTGGCGATCAGGCCATCGGGTTTAAAGGAACCGTCCACGTCCTGCACGGAAGCGACAAACATGCTCAGCACCGGGTAAAGTACAAAGGTGGTTACCAGTGCGACCAGCAGCACAATGGCCGCGACCACAAAAGCATCGCCTTTCAGGACGCCGCGTTCGGCAAGCGCAAAAGAGAACAGCAGCAGAAAGGCGGTGATGAGCAAAATAGCACCTGCGCCAAACGCAGGTTGGCCGTCGCTGAGCGCCCCAAACAGATGTTCGCTCCATTGCCAATTCCAGCCGCTGTAGCCGATGGCATGGCCTTCAAACAGCAGAAAAACGACGCCGACAGCACTGGCACACAGCAGTAATTGTGAGCGCAAGCGGCTCACTGGCAGCACACGCGCCAGTGCGCAAATCAGTAACATCAGCAAGGCAATGGTCAGCCAGGGGCGCTGAAATACCATAATTTGCCACAGTGCCGGTGCGCTTGCCTGATCCTGCCACAGCGTACTTAGCCAGCCAAAGTCGAAGAACCCGGCTTCCAGGCTGTACCAAGGCAGTAGCAGCAATGCCAATGCGCCCAGCACAAGAGCCCCGTTAAGGCGGCGGTTTTGAGCATTCATCGTAACCTCGAGAGTTCATATTTCCTTCACCCTGCGTTACACGGGCGAGTGTTGCCTCGCCCGGCCTATTGCAGAGCGCATAACATGTGTAAGGAAAAGGACGTGAATTATTGGGCGCTGGCGCCGATCTCTTTATCCCAGCGGCTGAGCAGTGCTTTGCGTTTATCTGTCGCACCGTAGGTTTTGAAGTCGTAATCGATCAGTTTGATGTTCTCAAAACGTGGCGCATATTCGGAAATCGCCGCGTTGCGGTTAGAAGGCAACTGGAAAGATTTGGCATCTTTCATATGTGACTGTGCGTCTGCACTGAGCGCCCAGTCGTACCACACCTTGGCCTCACTGAGGTTACGTGCGCCTTTGACGATAGACATGGAGCCAATTTCAAAACCGGTGCCTTCGCAAGGCGCGACCGCTTTGATCGGGAAACCATCGACCTGCATCGCCACGGCATCATGCATAAAAACGATGCCGATGGTCGTTTCACCGCGCGCGGCTGCTTTCACGGGTGCCGAGCCAGATTTGGTGTACTGCGAGATATTGGCGTTGAGTTTTTTCAGATAATCGAAGGCCGGTTCTTCCCCCATGATTTGCACCAGTGTGGCGAGGGTGTTGTAGGCGGTACCGGACGAGTTCGGGTTGGCCATCTGGATCTCGCCTTTATAGGCAGGATCCAGCAAATCGCTCCAGCAGGCGGGGACCTTGAGCTTTTTATCTGCCAGTAGCTTGGTGTTGTAACCCCAACCCAGCGCCCCGGCGTAGACGCCAACGGTACGGTAACCGGCACTTTCGGCCTGTTTGCGCGCCCAGTCGTGCTGTTGATCAAGCAGTGGGGATTTATAGGGTTGGGTTAAGCCTTCGTCGGCGGCCTGCATGTGCGGATCGCCGGTGCCGGCCCACCACATATCGGTGCGCGGGTTGCGGGCTTCGGTACGAATACGCGCATAGGCTTCGCCAGCGGAAAGGCGCACCATGCTGACTTTGATATCCGGGTGTTGTTTCTCAAAAAGAGTGGTCATCTGTTCGCAGACCACAACATCGGCGGAGCAGATCATGTTTAATTTCCCAGCGGCGAAAGCAGGTGAAGCAGAGAGTGCAGAGCCAGCGGCGAGAGCCGCTATCAGAGTAACGCGATGCATGGTGTTCTCCTTGGTTGTGTAGGGTGGCGATACGTTGTCGCCTATTTTTTTTGCACGTGTGTGCAAATAACTAGAGGATAAAAATTGTGCTGTCAATCGCGTGATGAAACAATTCAACCTTTGCGTCACAAAAATGAAACATTTTAACCGATAAAAATTTGCACAGCTTTGCAAAGTACGGCAAACTTTTCTCAGAGCACAAACGGATGGATGTGAAAATGACAGCGGACAAGGCGATGATCAGTGCGAAAGACGTGGCGGAATTGGCCGGGGTCTCCCGCTCGGCAGTCTCACGGACTTATACGCCCGGCGCCAGCGTGTCAGCAACGACCCGTGAAAGGGTGATGCGAGCGGCGGAAGAGTTGGGTTATCACGTGAATCATTTGGCTCGGGGGCTAGTGCGTAACCGTAGCGGCATTGTCTGCCTGATCGTTTCAGAACTGGCGACGCCTTATCGTGCCAGCCTGGTACGGTTGCTGACCCAGCACCTGCAGGATGTGGGGAAAATCGCCATGTTGATTAACACCGATCGCTCTGATGACAGTGTTTCCCAGGCATTGCAGCAGGCAATTAACTTCCGTGCAGATGCCTCTTTTGTGCTGTCCGGGATGCCGGACAGTGGCATCGCCCGTTTGTGTCACAAACACGGTCAGCGACTGGTGCTGATTAACCGTAACGACACCTTACCGGGGTCACTCAGCATCCGGCTGGATAACGAAGAAGCGGCAGGCAGGATTGTGATGGCCTTTGCCCGTGCGGGCTGCCAGCGCATTGCTTTTGCCAACTCATTGGCCGGTACGCCAAGCCTGATGGCGCGTGAACGCGGTTTTCTTCAGGCGGCAGAAGGCGTGGGCTTGCAGGTGAGCGTTGAGCGTTTTGGCACCACATCTTATGAAAGTGGTCAGATCCTGGCGCACCGGCTGTTGACCCGCCGCGAGCGGCCGGACGCGGTATTCTGCGTGACCGATCTGCTGGCCTGCGGTTTTATGGATGAGGCGCGTCATCGCTTTGGGTTACGTATTCCAGAGGATTTGTGCGTTGCCGGTTACGATGATATTCCGCAGGCGGCCTGGTCCTCTTATAACCTGACTACCTTTACTCAACCGGTGGCGTTGTTTGCGCAGGATGCCGTTGCGTGGCTGATGGCGGAAGAAAAGAAAGAAGAGAGCATGATGCCAGCATTGGGGCAGGAGATGCCGGGTGAAACCCGGCTATATCATGCCGATTTTGTCTGGCGTGGGACCATTCGCGGGGCCTGAAACCGGCGTAATATCTTGTTTTATTGCGGCGCTGCGACATTGTTATCCGGCGGCCAAGGCAACTAAATGAGCCTCGAAACCGTTGTCGCTTCCGGCTGCATTGACATGGTCGAAGTAGTTATACCAGCCGCTGGCTTTAATGCCTGCGAGCAACATCTCCCGCGTTTGAATGTCAGCAAAACGCCAGACACCCACAAAACGATGGCCTGTAGATTTGTCGATAGTGCTGTCCGTTTCACTCAACGTCAGAATTTCAACACCAAGATGGGATAGGTTGCCCATCGCAAGCTGAACGTTGTCGACGAACTGCTGACGTTCTGTGGCGGATAAAGCGCCCCATTGAGTGTTGGGGGAATATAGTTCAATCAGGTAATGAGACATGGTCGGTTTCTCCTTATTTCAGATTACGCATAGCGCGTTGGCAGATACGCTGGGTCGCTGGAGAGGGAGGGGGTTGCAACCATTGCTGACACAAGCCCATTACCCAGTCAGGATGACTTTTGGCGGCGTCGTTGAGCCAGTTCGCCAGCGAGTCTTGTACATACGGGGACGGATCGGCCCGCAAAGGGGAAAGTATTGGCAGTGCTCGTTCAGGCTGTTGTTTTAGCGCAGCAATATGCGCAGACCAGACGCCGCGTGGCCGTAATGCTTCGCTGGCAAAACGACGAATACGTTCGGAGGGTGACCTTGTCCATACGGCCAGCTGTTCGATAGCGTTATCGAGCTCTAGCACCAAAGCTGGACGCACCGCCAACCAAGCCCATTCACGGACACCGAAATGACCGTCGTCAGCCAGAAGACGGATAGCGTCTAGCCTTTCGGTTACGCGCATTTCAGTCTGTGCCCCAATCATAAAACAGGCCCAACCACGCACGGTATCCGAGCGGTGTGACATGCATTGTTCGATGCCGGCCATACCCAGTTCAGCCAATAAAATGTCGCCAATGCCTGCCATTCGCTTGACGATTCCCTGTTGGCAAGTCACCTCGGCCGCTTGCAGCGATTGAGGTGAGAGGGTAGGGAAAACGGTGCGTAGCAATAGGATTTGGTCAAGAGCCAATACTTCGACCAGCGTAGCGCTCTGTTGCTCACCACGGGATAATGCAGTCAGAATGTCGGGAGCAATGTCTGAAACGCGGATTGCCCCTTTACGCGTGGGAGAGTGGCTCATATCGCTGACTCCTCTTTGGCTGGCGTTACGTTGGCTGCGACTTTTTCGAGTAACAGACCCAGTTGAGTTTGTTCGCTAGCGGAGAGGTTCCCAAACAATCCTGCTATCCAGCGGCTATGCTGCTCAAAAACCTGTTTGGCAACCTGTTCGCCCTTGTGAGTCAGCCGAACACGTAACGCCCGGCGATCGCTGATATCGGCGTGGCGCTCAAGCAAATGTTCCCGCTCAAGGCCATTGAGCAGACCCGTGACGGTGGCACGCGTTACGCCCGCTTTTTCCGCCAGCGCATTCGGTGCCAGCCCTTCTTTGGCTGCATCAAGCAAGAACAGCATCACGAAGCGGCCTTCAGACAGGGCATAAGGTGCCAGCAGTGAGGCACAGTCCCGATCGATGGCTGAAGCCAGCGAAAGTGTTTGAAAGCATAATCGAATATTCTCCAGGTCAGGAAGCTGGCGTTGGTGGGCTTCCTGGAGCAGGGAGAGGTATTTTTGCTCAAGTTTCATGTTCGATCTCACCATGTAGTATGGCGCCTAACTATATGCAAAGAAAAACAGAAGATCAACAGGCTGAGGTAACTATGAACGGAGGGGACGGCTGAATAGCAAAACGCCCGCTTAAGTTTCCTTAAGCGGGCGTCTCTAATATGGCTCCTCTGACTGGATGCTCCATTTAATATATCTTGTTGAAATTAAATTTATTTAATTTTTTAAATTGAAGAGAAGCCCTTAATAAGGTCCCAAATGTTGTTGCTTTTTTAAATGTGATGTATGTCACGTTTGTGATTGTTGTTCTGTCCTAAAAAGCGTGTCAGGTTCGGGAATGAGCGGCAGAGGAGTTGGGTTATCACGTGAATCATTTGGCTCGGGGGCTAGTGCGTAACCGTAGCGGCATTGTCTGCCTGATCGTTTCAGAACTGGCGACGCCTTATCGTGCCAGCCTGGTACGGTTGCTGACCCAGCACCTGCAGGATGTGGGGAAAATTGCCATGTTGATTAACACCGATCGCTCTGATGACAGTGTTTCCCAGGCATTGCAGCAGGCAATTAACTTCCGTGCAGATGCCTCTTTTGTGCTGTCCGGGATGCCGGACAGTGGCATTGCCCGTTTGTGTCACAAACACGGTCAGCGACTGGTGCTGATTAACCGTAACGACACCTTACCGGGGTCACTCAGCAT